>JBDTWS010000012.1:0-41669 GCA_040006575.1 Betaproteobacteria bacterium | reverse complement strand
ATATTCCCGCGCTGATCAGGTCCATCACCGGCAGCGCATCACTGAAGGACGGCCGTATCCGCCTCACCATTCCGCAATTGGCCGACACCGGGTTTTCGGTTCCCGTGAATATTGAAGTCGACAGCCCGATGACCGCGAACGATTTCGTCAAGAGCCTGCACCTGATTGCGCCGCGCAATCCACGTCCGCTCATTGCCAGCTTCAACCTCACGCCACTGATGGCGCGCGCCACCTGGAGCACACGTGTGCGGCTGGGTGGCAGCCAGGAAGTCGTCGCCATTGCGATGATGTCCGACGGAACCTACCGCGCCGCGCGCGCCGATGTTGTCGTCAGCGTCTCGGCCTGCATCGACGGGACCTGATGCCATGGCACTCGCGCGAATCAGCATCCAACCAAAAGCAAAAGTCGGCGAGGCCGTGCCGGTGCGCCTCGTCATCCAGCACGCGATGGAAACCGGTTTCCGCGTCGAGCCCGATGGCAGCGTGGTGAAGAAAAACCTGATCAAGTGGATCACCTGCAAATACGCGGGCCGCGATGTGTGGCGCGCCGAAACCGGCAGCGGCATCTCCGCCAATCCCTACTTCGAATTTTTCATCCGCGCCGACAAGAGTGGGGATATCGAGGTGAACTGGGAAGACGATGCCAGCGAAAAAGGTGCGGTCAGCGCAAAGCTTGAAGTGGCCTGAGTGATGAAATGCGCTGCTGCATTGTTGTTGCTGTGGTCGGCATCCGCGCTCGCGCAGTCGGTACCGACGCAAGCCCCCGTACCGCTGAAACCCGGCAGCGCATTCCAGCCCGCCGACATGCGCAAATTGCAGGCAGATGAATTGGCCAATCCCGCCATGCTGTGGGTATCGCAGGGCGAACAACTCTGGAAAACAACGCGCGGTGAAAGCAGGAAATCCTGCGCCGATTGTCATGGCAATGCGGCCACGTCGATGAAGGCTGTCGCCACGCGCTATCCGCGATTCCAGCCCAGTGTGCGGCGCATGCTGAATCTGGAAGGCCAGATAAATTACTGCGTGACTGAGCGGCAAAAATCGGCCGCGCTCGCTTATGAATCGGACGAGTTGCTCGCACTTACGGCCTTTGTTTCGCGCCAATCGCTGGGCCTGCCGATGGACGTAAAAATAGATGACGGCGCGCGGCCCGTATACGAACATGGCCGCCGGATTTACACCACCCGCATGGGCCAGCTCAATCTCGCATGCACGCATTGCCATCAGGCCAACTGGGGGAGGCAACTGCTGACCGACACCATCAGCCAGGGCCATGGCGCCGGCTATCCCGGCTATCGATTCGAGTGGCAGAAAATCGGCTCGCTGCAACGGCGATTGCGCGCGTGCTATTTCGGGGTGAGGGCGGAGATGCCGGGATACGGGTCGGAGGAATTGCTGGCGCTGGAGATGTACCTGGCGGTGCGGGAGAAGGGGTTGGCGATCGAGGTGCCAGGCGTCAGGAAGTAAAGGATTGTCATTGCGGCAGTGGAGCTTGCGCGGACGTATCGCGGGTCGCGTTTATGTCGTGAGCTTTGGGCTCCCCTGCGTTCACTGGTCGCGATTTGAAGGCGCCCCCTGGGGCGCCGAGGTGCCGCGACCAGTGATCCAGGCAATCAAAACCAAGGCAACAGTAACTGCGGTTTTGAAAACGGAATACCGTGAACTGCTTCGGGATCTACAATCGTTTTTGCCTTTGCCATGGCATCACCTGTCAGGTGCGCCGCAAGGCTGTCCATGTCCGACTGCGTGAAGAAAGTATCCTCGCTCGGACGCAGCACCGTCAGCTTCGCGGGCGCTGCCCATATTCCCTTGCCGACCGAAAGCCGGGACGCCGAGGTCATTGGCGTCGGGGGCAGTGCAGGGTCGATGCCTGAAATATTGGCCGCCGCGAAATAGGGCTCCCGGCTATTCAGGCCTAAATTAAATACATCCGACGCGCTTGGCGCGCTGGGCACCAGTTGAAAACTGGTGTTGGAAAATTTCAGGTTCACATAGTCTTGCGGCGGTGTGAAAATAAATTTTCGAATCATGGGATTGCCTGCCGGATTGTCTTCGAGAAATCCCCCGCCCTGGGGTGGCGTGGCAATCAGGAATTGCGCATACATCTGTCCCGACCAGAATGGCACTTCGGCGGGAAGGTCGCAGGCGATCAAGACCGTCTTATCGATACCATACGACAACTTGAGACTGGACTTCGGATTGTTGTTGACCAAGCTGTTCTGCAGCCGCTGGACGACCAGTCCACCGATGCTGTGACCGCTGATGATGCTGATCTTGCGTTTTTCAACATCGATCATCGTCGTCAATACCTGCGCGAGCGCATTTACGTATTCATTCACATCGATATTTTCGTAAATCAGAAGCGCAGGCCAGGTGCTTGCGCCGTGGCCCGGCAAATCGATGGCGTAAACATCCCTGGCTTTTTGCGACTCGATCAATGCAATGGCGGTGGGCTCGAACAAGGCACTCGTGTCACCAAAGCCATGCACAAAGAAAATACTCTCAGCCCCCCTGGAGCTAGTGTCCGAGGCTTGGTAATGAGTGACATTTACCTTGTACCAGCCGGTTGCGACGACATGGTCTCCATCGGTCGTCGGTACCGACTGGAAGCCTGACTGGTTAATGTAATAGGTAAGTTTTTCCTTGGTGTATGCAACTGCAGAGTTTGCGAAATTGCATGTGAACAGCAAGAGCGCAGTGGCTTTGAAGAGGTAGTATTTTTTTTTCACGATTTCTCCTTGACGATTGATTGACCAGGCACGGACCGCGGGAGCGGATTCCGTTTTTCAATCTTAGGGAAACGGTGCTTACCAATGGCTTACGTAATCGGGAAGTTAACGGGTGGCGAAATTGCTGCATTGACCACTTTTGCGCAAGAAACAGGTTCCGATACGATCAAGGTCAATCGCGCACGTTGTTATTCATTGGCCCAACCCGGGAGTACTTCCGTGGGCGGTGCCGTTCTTCGCCAATGGTCGTAATGCGGACGAAGTTCCTTCGGTAGCTCATTTTCGAATTCACTATCCATTGGGTAATGCGGCATGAAGTCCCGCACCGCCGTGAGCAACAGTAGACCTTGCCGGGCATCCTTGGCCACCTTCAGCTTTGTGCGCTCGGGCTTTTGCGACAGCCACAATTTGTGCAAGCCCATCCAGCGTGGATCCGGCACCACGATCGGCACCGGTGATTTGTCGACGGCACACACCACATGGAAGATCGGTTTGCCCAGCAACAGCCACTCCTGCTCCGGCAATGACGGCAGCGGTGTCAGCACCTCGTTGGGTGCAAGTGAATCGATGACCGAGGGTGCTGCCAGCAATTCCACTTCGAAGCCATGGCGGTTGACTGCCTGGAAACCACGTTCGGTATTTTTGGTATACGTGGCGTCAATTTGCTTGAGGATTTCAAAGAGTGTCGTCGATTTTTCTTTTGCGTGATTGACGGCAAAAGTCGTGACGCCGCCCGTGAAAGCAAGGTCGAAATCCTTCGTCGCCTCCAGGCCGAAAGCAAATCGATGTCCGGCCTCGAGTTCGTACGGCAGCATGGTATTGGTGCCCACCACCATGTAGCGGGTACCCAGCACGCCATCGAGATCGGCGGCACGCAATATCTTTGCGGCCTGGTTAGGGAACAGGCCGAGGCCCAATGCCGCGCAAATGCGTGCGCTCTCGTCGAGTACGGCGGAGGTACCGATCAGGCGCTGCTGGGCGGAGTCTTTCGCCTCCATGTGCAGCCGATACATTTCTTCGGTCTCGGCACTGCGAGCACCGAGCGAAGTGCCGTCACCCGTCTTGCCGCTGCGCTTGTAGAGGTATTCCTTCTCGCCGCGGCGCTCCCAGGACAGGCGAAAATTGAGATCGATCCGTTCGATTTTCGTATTGCGCCACACCAGATAGTACTGCCGCAAATTGGCCAGTTCTCGCAGCTGGTTTTCGGTGAAATCGTTGGGAAGCGGCATGGGGCTTGGGAGTAAATTGGATTGTTCTGCCAAGGCTGGTTTTTTAGTCCAGGCAGAACAATAACAGAAAATTGTTCTGCCAAGAAGCTAGTTCCTGCGTGAGCAGAACAATTCTACGCCGCCTCATGAAGTCAATATTTATCGTAAGATGCTGTTTTGTTTGGAAAAAACATTTTATCGCGAGTGGAATCGCTTCCGCGGAATAAATGAAAACCCCAGGGCGCGATACCTAACACATCGCCACTGTAAAGCGCCGTTTGGCGCGCTTCCCCAGCCATTTTAAGCCTGTAAGCCGCGCCAGTGCTGGAGTCACGCTCCTTGCGCCACGCCAAAAGGACGAACGCTGGCCGCCGGATCCGGCGACTCACTCCACGCCCGAAACTCCTGCGCCAGCCGCTCACTCTCGTCCATCGCAAACCGCCAGTTTTTCATCCGCCCTTCATAGTCATCGACGAAGAGCTTGAAATCATTCCGGTCCGGCAATCTTTTCTGCGGCAGCCGATCGAGATATTCGCGCGAAGGCGACACGAGGATGACGTTATCCAGCCACGCACCGCTGGCGCTTTTGCGCCACGGCACCATCCTGTCCAGCCAGCCGGGCACGATGCGGTCGGTGAAGTGCGGATACAGCACCAGTCCCTGCGTGCGTGGATAGGGCAGGTGCAGGTGGTAGTCGATGATGCCGCCGTCCCAGTAGGTGCCGGCCGGCGCGCCGCGAATTCCGGCGACGCCTTGCAGCACCAGCGGGATGGAGCCCGATGCGATAAGCGCAGCGCCAAAATTTTCAGGGGTGAGGGCGACGTGATGGGTATTGAAGCGATCCCATTTTCCCTGGAAGCCGATACCGTTCGCGGTGGCGTCGCCCGCGTGAAACCAGGTGCGGTCCATGAAATGACGCAGATGAGGACGACCCAGCGCATTGGCGAGCGCCGCCAGCGCGAAGCCCGCATGTGAACGGCCGCGCGCTTCGCGATGCAGGATACCCTTGCCGCGCACCACCAGCACATTGAGTCGATAGTGCGGATGCGAGAGCAGCGACGTTTCATGACCCTTGAAAAGATTGTCGATCAGGTCGCGCGCGTAGGCGCTGACAAAAGCAGCGTCGACCTTGCGCGGATATTTCTGTTCGCTGTACGCGGCGGCGAATGCCTGCAGGGTTTCTCGCGCATTTGCGGGCGTGTGGCCGCGACACACGGCTGCGAATCGCCATGCGCCTATGGAGGAGCCGATCAAATCCACCGGTTGTGTGCGCTGGGAAAATCCGCGCGGCAGCCAATCCGCAAAAATATGTTCGTCGAGCTTGGCCAGTCCCAAACCTTTTGGCCCACCCGCCGCACCCGGCACGATGTCGATATCCTGCGGTCGCAAGCCGCGTTCGCGCAGATGCTTCAGCGCGCGCGGGCCGGCCTGGATGATGAGCGATTGGGTGCCTGTCGTCATGATGATTTTTCTTTGCGGTGCGTTATTGTCGCGTATTTGCTGCACTAGAATCCCTCCACGTTTTGCCGATTTTCATTGTTTTTCCCGCGTTGTTCCGCATCACACATTCCCTGATTGACTCATCCTCCCCCGACCCAAGGCAGACATGTCCCAACTTTTTTCCCCGTTCAAATTGCGTGAGCTGACGTTCAGCAATCGCGTCTTCGTCTCGCCCATGTGCCAATACTCATGCACCGACGGTGTGCCCACGGATTGGCACCTGGTGCACCTGGGGTCGCGCGCCATTGGCGGTGCGGCGCTGGTGATGACGGAGGCGGCTTCGGTGACGGCGGAGGGGCGCATCTCGCCTGAGGACGCGGGCATCTGGAATGACGAACAGGCGGCGGCGTGGAAACCGATTGCGGCTTTTATCAAGGCGCACGGAGCCGTGCCGTCGATACAGCTGGCGCATGCAGGACGCAAGGCGTCGACTTTTTCGCCATGGCGCGGCTCGGGCAAAGTCGATGCGGCGCACGGCGGCTGGCAGGTGAAGGGGCCGAGTGGTGCGCCGTTTTCCGAGAGCTATCCGGTACCACAGGAAATGAGCAAGGATGACATCAAGGCCACGGTGGAAGCGTTTGTCGCCGCCGCAAAACGCGCGCTGGCTGCCGGATTTGAAGTGCCGGAAATCCACGGCGCGCACGGCTATCTGCTGCATGAATTCCTGTCACCTTTATCCAATTTTCGCACTGACGAATACGGCGGCTCGCTGGAAAACCGCATGCGCTTTCCGCTGGAAATTTGCGTGGCTGTGCGCGCCGCGTGGCCGGCGCACCTGCCGGTATTCCTGCGCATTTCGGCCAGTGACTGGAAAGAGGGCGGATGGGACGTGGCGCAGTCCACTGAGTTCTGCGCACGCGCAAGAGCGGTGGGAATTGATTTGATCGACGTCTCATCCGGCGGTAATGTGCCCGATGCGAAAATGACGATTCGTCCCGGCTACCAGGTGCCGTTTTCGCGTGCGATCCGCGCGGGCGCTGGCGTGGCGACCGGCACGGTGGGGCTGATCACGGAGCCGGTGCAGGCCGAGCAGATCATCGCGGATGGCGACGCGGATTGCGTGTTCCTCGCGCGGGCATTGCTGCGTGATCCGTACTGGCCGCGCCACGCGGCGAATGCGCTGGGCGTATCCTTGGAATGGCCGGACCAGTACAAGCGCGCGGGTGTCGGTGCGTTTGGTAAGTAAGGCGTGCAATCACAGAATCTAAATCCCGTCGTTCCCGCGCAGGCGGGAATCCAAGTTCGGCAGTGAAGCACGCTACGAAGCTTAGATTCCCGCCTGCGCGGGAATGACGGTCTTAAGTTTGCGGATTGAGCGAAGTGAACAAGCTGGGAAAACGAAAAGGATTCGAAAGCACATGATTGATCTCTATTACTGGCCCACACCGAACGGACACAAGATCACGCTTTTCCTGGAAGAGGCGAAGTTGCCGTACAAGCTTCACGCCGTGAATATCGGCAAGGGCGACCAGTTCAAACCCGACTTCCTGAAAATCTCACCCAACAATCGCATGCCCGCGATTGTTGACCATGCACCCATTGATGGTGGCAAACCGATCAGTGTGTTTGAGTCCGGCGCGATCCTGCTTTACCTCGCCGGCAAGACCGGGAAATTCATCGCGAAGGATTTGCGCGGCCAGGTGGAAACGCTGGAGTGGCTGATGTGGCAGATGGGTGGGTTGGGTCCGATGCTGGGGCAGAACCATCATTTCAGCCAGTACGCGCCGGAAAAAATTCCGTATGCGATCGAGCGGTATGTGAAAGAGACCTCGCGGCTGTACGGTGTGTTGAACAAGCGCCTCGCCGATCGCGCATTCATCACCGGCAAGCAGTACACCATCGCCGACATGGCCGCGTATCCCTGGCTCATTCCCGACCGGCAGGGGCAGGACATGAAGGACTTTCCGCACCTGGCGCGGTGGCACGCGGCCATCCGCGCGCGGCCGGCCACCACGCGTGCGTATGCGCGCGCGAAGGAAGCCAATCCCGGTGCCACGCCCAGCGTCAACGATGAAGAATCACGCAAGATCCTGTTTGGCCAGGACAAGAGCGTGGTGCGGCAATGATCAAGATACCGTCCGGGATGCGCGACCTCATGTCGGCTTTTCCGCATGAAGGAAATGTTGTGTGGATCGGCGTGCGCCCGGCGCCGCGCGTGCCGATGCGCGTGGTCACATCGGTAGAGGCGATTGCCGGACGTGGCCTGGCGGGTGACCGCACTGCGCAAAAGTCGCGCCCCGGAAACAAGCGGCAGGTGACGCTGATCCAGGCAGAGCATCTGCTCGCCGTCGGCGCACTCATGCGGCGTGATGCCATCAACCCGGCGCTCACACGCCGCAATATTGTCGTGGCCGGCATCAACCTGGTTTCGCTGAAGGGGCACACCTTCCGCATCGGCGGCGCCGTGCTTGAACTGACCGACGAATGCCATCCCTGCTCGCTGATGGAAGCGCAGCTGGGGCGCGGTGGCTACAACGCCATGCGCGGCCACGGCGGCATGAACGCCATCGTGCTGGAATCGGGTCTCATTGAAGTCGGCGCAAAGGTGGAACCGCTGATCGCCACGCCGAATGCGCTAGTCGATGAGACTTCTGCAACCTTGCCCCTGTTCGCGGCCGAACAAGACGCATGACGCTGGATGAGTTGCGGCGGTACGCGGTCGCCCGCGCGTTTGCCGAGCCCACCGACCTGGTGACGGCGATCCAGCGGCTCGGCTACCTGCAAGCCGATCCGATCCGCGCACCGGCACGCGCGCAGGATTTGATCCTGCGCCATCGCGTTGAAAATTATCGCGCCGACGATCTCGAGAAACGCTTCCCCGATCTCCCCGTGGTCGAGGACATGCTGCACAACTACGGTTTTTTTCCCGATGAACATCGCGCGCTGCTGTATCCGCGCATGATGTCGGCGCGCTGGCGCGATTTCATCGATGAGCATGCGGCCTTGCGCCGCAAGGTGCTGCGGCATTTCATCGAATATGAGGAAGCGCATCCGCGGGATGTCGAGCGCAGGCTGGGTGGGGGCGCGCGCATCAACGGCTGGGGCGGTGCGTCCACCGCCACCACGTTGATGCTGGAGGCGCTGCATCGCGAAGGGCGGCTGCGCGTGGCACGGCGCGATGCCGGTATTCGCGTCTATGCGCCCGCGCATGCGCGCGGGCCAGCGCTGTCGCAACTCGCACGCGCCGACGGCATCATCCGGCTCATCGTGAATCTGTATGCACCGATCTCACAGCGCAGCCTGATGCGCACGTTCTACATGATGGGTGTGTACAAGCCCGATGTCGATTACCTGAAGCGTGTCGAGCTGATGGTGAAGCGCGGTGAGTTCCGGCGCGAGATGGTCGATGCTGTGATGTATGTCTGGCCCGCGAATGAAACCAATCCGCACGCAGTGACGGATGGCGTGCGCCTGCTGGCGCCGTTCGATCCGCTGGTGTGGGACCGTGCGCGCTTTGAGCATTTGTGGGGTTGGGCCTATCGCTTCGAGGCGTACACGCCGCTGGCGAAACGCAAGCTCGGTTACTACGCGCTGCCGATGCTGTGCCGCGATCGCATCGTCGGCTGGGCCAACGCCTCGATTGAAGACGGCCGCCTCAAAATACAAACGGGCCACGCGGCCGCAAAGCCGCGTGGCCCGGGTCTGGCGGCTTTTAATAGTTCCTTGAAGGACGAGGCGGAGCGGGTTCGGCTTTTCCTTGGCTTGCCTGGGCGGGCGCGTCTTTATTGAGGATCTTGACGGCGTCGGCCGAGAACGTGTTGTATTCGGCAGTCGCTGCGTCCACTGACGCCTTCGCCGCCTTCGCAGCGGCCAGTGCGACCTGCGAGGAATCCTGCAGCGTCTTGGCTTCCTGTTCCTTGGCCAGCTTTATTTTTTCCTGGCCATCGGAAAACGCACGCACGCAATTGCGGAAAACTTCCATGCTGGCGACGACGGCATTTTTCTCCACAACGGTCATTTTCTTCGACGCATCGGGCAGCGCGGGTTTGGTGCAGCCGTGCTTCACCAGCGGTGCGTCGGCGGCGGCCGGGGTTTGTGCAATCGCGCTGAACGACAGCGTGCACATGGCGGAAAGGGCAACAGCAAGGACTCGCATTTTCATGATTTTCACTCGGGATTGGTCGGGTTGATTATTGAGGCTTGGTATTGAATGTTTTGTTCGCCTGTTCCACCAGGTCGTTGTATTCCTTGATGGCGGCATTGCCTGCCGCTACCGAAGCTTGCGCCGCCTTGCCCAGCGCGTCGGCGTTTTTCTGGTGGGTTTCAGAGACTTTCTGCTGTGCTTGTGCAAACGCCTGCACGCAATCGCGGAACGCATCGAGATTGGCGACAAAGGCATTCATCTCGGCGGGTTCGGGTTGCTTGGTGGCCAGCGGGATGGCGGGCTTTGGGCAGAAATGACGGGGCGGCGCGGGTACCGCAATGACGGGTGCGGCGGCGGCCGACGCGGGCGGTGCAGCAGGCACCGGAGGCACAGCAGCTTGCGACCATGCCATTTGCGCGGACAGCGCAAATAGTGCAGAAGCGAACAAATAGAAAGATTTCATAAGTTCAGGCGACGTGATTTGTACGAGTACGGAGCGTGCGGACGAAACTAGTTCGCCGCTTTCCGCGTGAGCAGGTCGTTGGCGGAAATACGCTCCAGCCAGGTACGGATGGAGGCAACGATGCCTTCGCGATTGAGCCCGCAATCGGCCAGCAATACCGACGGGTCGCCGTGTTCGACAAAGAAATCCGGCAGGCCCAGCTGCATCAGCGGCACATTCAGATCCTGCGCGGCCAGCGATTCGGCGACGGCACTGCCCGCGCCGCCCATCACCACGTTTTCTTCTACCGTCACGATGTAGTCGTGCGTGGTGGCGAGCTTGAAAATGAGTTCGTCATCGATGGGTTTGACGAAGCGCATGTTGGCGACCGCAGCATTGAGTTCTTCGCCTGCATCGGTGGACGCCTTCACCATGGAGCCGAAAGCGAGAATGGCGATGCGTTTGGCTTCATAGCCCTTGATTTCCCGCACCTGCACGCCTTTGCCGACAGGTATCAGGGTCAGTTCCTTTTGCAGCGCCACGCCGGGTCCTGCCCCGCGCGGATAACGCACCGCACTCGGATTTTGCAGTTGCACACCGGTGTACAGCATTTGCCGGCATTCGTTTTCATCGGCGGGGGTCATCACCGTCATGTTGGGAATGCAGCGCAGGTACGAGAGATCGAACGCACCGTGATGGGTAGGTCCATCGGCACCGACCAGGCCGCCGCGATCGAGCGCAAACACGACGGGCAGATTCTGGATGGCGACGTCGTGGATGAGCTGGTCGTAGCCGCGTTGCAGGAACGTGGAATAAATCGCCAGAACCGGACGCATGCCATCGGCCGCCAATCCCGCCGCGAAGGTGACGGCATGCTGTTCGGCAATCGCCACATCGAAATAGCGGTCCGGGAAGTCCTGCGAAAACTTGACCATGCCCGAACCTTCGCGCATCGCCGGCGTTATACCCACCACACGCTGGTCGGCACGCGCCATGTCGCACAGCCATTCACCAAAAATCTGCGTGTATGTGGGTTTGGGCTTTACGTCGGGCGCGGGTGCGGGCTTCAGGATGCCGATCTTCGGATCGAACTTGCCCGAGGCCGCGTGATAGTGGATCGGATCTTCCTCGGCCAGTTTGTAGCCCTGGCCCTTGCGCGTGACGACGTGCAGGAATTGCGGGCCGTCCAACTGGCGGATGTTGTTCAGTGTATCGACCAGTACATCCACATTGTGGCCGTCGATGGGGCCGACATAGTTGAAGCCGAATTCCTCAAACATGGTCGAGGGCGTGATCATGCCCTTGGCATGCTCTTCGACGCGCTTGGCGATTTCCTTGAATGTCGGCGTGTGCTGCAAGACTTTTTCGGCGGTTTTCTTGGTGTTGGCGTAGAAGCGGCCGGACAGGAGTTTCGCCAGGTAGTTGTTGAGCGCGCCAATCGATTCCGAGATCGACATGTCGTTGTCATTGAGGATCACGATGACATTCTCGCGGCCCACATTGTTCATCGCCTCAAAGGCCATGCCGCCGGTGATGGCGCCGTCACCGATGATGGCGATGGATTTGCGTTTGGAGCCGGCCAGGCGCGCGGCCACAGCCATGCCGAGTGCCGCGGAAATGGAGGTAGACGAATGGGCGGTACCAAAGGTGTCGTACGGGCTTTCCTCACGGCGGGGGAAGCCGGCGATACCGCCCTTCTGGCGCAGGCGCGGCATGCCCAGCTTGCGTCCGGTCAGGATCTTGTGCCCGTAGGTCTGGTGGCCCACGTCCCACACCAGCCGGTCATCCGGGGTGTTGAATACATAGTGCAACGCAATGGTCAGCTCAACCGTGCCCAGGTTCGAGGAAAAATGGCCGCCGGTGGTGGACACCGATTCCACGATGAACTCTCGCAATTCCACAGATAGGGCCGGCAGGTCGCGACGTTCCAGCTTGCGCAGGTCGGCGGGGTCGTTGATCTTGTCCAGCAGCGGATATTTGGTGGTCATGTTTTGCTTTTCAGGGCGGGTGCATTCGGCCGGCCCGGCCTGGTTCTAGTGCTCGCGGCGGACGATGAAATTCGCCAGTTGCCGCAACCGGTCTGCTTTTGCGTCGAATACGTTCAAGGCATTCATGGCGTCATCCAGCAGTTCATCGGCGAATTTCTTGGCGGGCGGCATCCCCATCAGGCTCACGTAGGTGGGCTTGTTGGCGTCCTGGTCTTTTCCGGCGGTTTTGCCCAATTTTTCAGTATTAGACTCGCAATCCAGAATGTCGTCCACTACCTGGAAAGCCAGCCCGACGCACTTGGCATAGTGATCCAGCTTGGTCATCTCGTTTTCGGACAGGGGATTGCCACAAAAAGCGCCCAGCAACACCGAGGCGCGGATGAGGGCGCCGGTCTTGAGGATATGCATCAGCTCAAGCTCCGGGAGAGTGATTTGCCGTCCTACATTGGCCAGGTCGATGGCCTGCCCGCCGGCCATGCCGTGCGAGCCGCAGGCGCGTGTGAAAATCGCCAGCATTTCAAGCTGGCGTTCCGCCGTATCAGCGACTTTGTTGGCCGACATCAGTTCGAACGCCAGCGCCTGCAGGGCATCGCCCGCCAGGAGCGCCGTGGCTTCATCAAATTCAACGTGGCACGTCGGTTTTCCGCGCCGCAACACATCGTTGTCCATGCTGGGCAGGTCGTCATGCGCCAGCGAATAGGCATGGATCACTTCCACCGCCGAAGAAACAATGCGTACGCGCTCGATGTCCGCGCCGGTTACCAGCCCCGCTGCATGCGCCAGCATCGGCCGGACTCTTTTGCCGCCGCCCAGCGTGGCGTAGCGCATGGCGTCGTGCAGGCGTTTGGGTTCGGCGTTGGGCGTGGGCAATAGCGCTTCAAGCGTACGCTCCATCTCGCCCGCGACCGTGCGGGACCAATCCTGGAAATCCGCCATGATCAAAGCGCCAGGTCTTTGCCGTCGACGAGGGCGCCGCCGTCGAGCACCTTGATTTTCTGCTCGGCGTCCTTCAACACACCTTCGCAAAACTTGAGCAGCACGGTGCCGCGCTGATAGGCCGACAACGATTCTTCCAGCGGCAATTCGCCGCTTTCCATTTTCTCGACCAGCTGGTCAAGCTCGGCCAGTGCGGCTTCGAAAGTCTTGGGTTCTGTAGCGTTGGCTTTGGCCATGGAATGAGGACGTCACGCGGGACAAAATTAATCCGAAATCATAGCGTAACCAGGGGTTTCCAGTCCATGACAAATGTAGCGCGGAATGGGCATCTTCAAGGCCCGCCAAAGGGCGAATTAGCCCGTTTTTCCTTGCCCTTTACCCCCCTTTCGGGCAAAATCGCCGTTCCATTTCGTGGGTCTCCGCCAGGAGATTCGTTCTACGGGACGGAGTCTGTAGAGTTAAAAGCTAACAAACTCATTTGCCCGGGTGTTGTTTTTACTTTGGTTGGTTTGCGGCTGCGCATTTCTCCTGCACGCATTTTCCTGCGCGCAGTGAAACGTGGCACGCAATTAATTGGAGGTAAGGACTATGTCCATCCTGCTCGGTGCACGAGAGCTTTCTCCCGTCACGACACAACTGCCGGTCAGCTGGTACTTTGACCAGGCGATCTATCAACGCGAACTCGACGTCTTTTTCAAGCGCGGGCCGGGTTACGTCGGCCATGAATTGATGGTGCCGAAGCAAAACGATTTCCGCGCGCTGGAAATGACCAATGGTGCGTGGTCGCTCATCAACAATGGCAGTATCGACAAGAACCTCATTGACGACAGGAACGGTATCGGCATCGATCTCGTTTCTAACGTCTGCCGTCATCGCCAGGCCGTGATGCTGAAGGGTGCGGGCAACTTGCCCAGCGGCAATATCGTCTGCCCGCTGCATCGCTGGACCTACGACGGCGAAGGAAAACTGCTGGGCGCGCCGCATTTCTCGCAGCAGCCGTGCCTGGACCTGCCGCGCAAGAAATTGCAGAAGTGGAACGGCATGCTGTTCCAGGGGCCGCGCGATATCGCCGAGGACCTGGGCAAGCTCGGTTGTGCGAAAGACCTGGATTTTTCCGGCCATGTGCTGAACAAGGTCGAGGTGACCGAATACAACTTCAACTGGAAAACCTTCATCGAGGTCTATCTCGAGGATTATCACGTCGAGCCGTTTCATCCCGGTCTCGGCAAGTTCGTCGACTGCGGCCAGCTCGACTGGGAATTCGGCGACTGGTACAGCGTGCAGACGGTGGGCGTGAATAAATCGCTGTCGCGTCCCGGCAGCGAAGTTTACAAACGCTGGCACGAAATGGTGCTGAATTATCGCAACGGCGAATCGCCCGCATATGGCGCGATCTGGCTTACGTATTACCCGAACATCATGGTCGAGTGGTATCCGCACGTGCTGGTGATTTCCACCATCGTTCCGCGCGGACCGGAGAAGTGCACCAATATTGTGGAGTTTTATTATCCCGAGGAAATTGCGTTGTTCGAGCCCGAGTTTATCGAGGCCGAACAGAAAGCGTACGATGAAACGGCGGTGGAAGATGAAGAAATCTGCCAGCGCATGAATGACGGGCGCAAGCTACTGTGGCAGGAGGGGCGCGATGAGCGGGGGCCATACCAGTCGCCCATGGAAGATGGGATGGTGCATTTCCATGAGTTCTTGCGGCGCGAGATGGATTTGCCGGGCAAGGGCAGCATTGCCGCGAATAGCGTGAGTAGATGATCGCTGGCTGGTTCCTTCCCCCGAGCACTCGGGGGAAGGCCAGGATGGGGGAGTGCTCAAGAAACGGCACTTCCGCCTGCGAAGTCCAACCCCATCCCAGCCTTCCCCTTCGCAGGGGAAGGAGCCACGGGTTTTCCGGGCATCACTTGATTCTTGCGCGCCAACAATCATGACCTCCTCCTGGATGCTCGTCGCGGGTGCGATGTTCGCGACCATGGGCATCTTCGCGAAGATGCTGGCAGGACAATTCACCGGCGCTGAACTCTCGCTTTATCGCTCTTTCATCGGTCTCATTTTCGTCGGCGGCTTCATGTGGTGGAAGCGCCAGTCGCTGGCCACGCCATTCTGGAAAGGCCACTTCTGGCGCGGCACCACCGGCACGATTTCGCTGATCGCGTATTTCTACGCGATGACGCAATTGCCGCTCGCCACCGCCATCGCGCTCAATTACACATCACCCCTGTGGCTTGCGCTGCTGTCGACCGTCCTGTTGGGTGAGCGCTTCAGGCCGCGGCTGGTGATCGCGATACTGGTGGGTTTTGTCGGCGCTGCATTGTTGCTGCGGCCCACATTCGAGGGCGCAAACGCGCATGCCGGATTCATTGGTTTAGCCTCAGGATTTTTCGCGGCGTGCGCGTACGTGAATGTTAAAAAATTGGGCGAAGCCGGCGAGACTGAGTGGCGCGTGGTGTTTTATTTTGCGGTCGCCGGCACGATCGGCTCGGCGTTGACGCAGGGCGTGGTCGATCGCGGATTTCATCCGCTGACCGCCGGCAATATCGCGCTGCTGCTCGGCATGGGCGTGTCCGCGACATTCGCCCAACTCGCCATGACGCGCGCCTATCACAGCGGCAACACGCTGGTGGTGGGCGCCTTCGCCTATTCGACTGTCGTCTTCGCCAGTCTTGCCGGGATTTTCATTTTCGATGAAGTCCTGCCGCCGATTGCGTGGGTCGGCATGGCGATCATTATTGTCAGCGGATTGCTGGCCCGGTCCGGCAGCGTCAAGGCAGACAAGCGTCCGGCGTTACCAGTGGAAGAGGATTGAGAGTTTTCGTTTTTCTCCGTCTAAACTCCAGCATTGGCGCGGTTTTCAAGGTGAAAATTCGCTGGGAGCCGCACCCACGCTTGAGTTTCGACTTTAAATTCTCAAAATATCTCCCGTTCGTCCTGGGCCTGTCGAAGGGTAATGATGGGCTGATGCACACACCCTTCGACTGCGTCCAGTCCGGACGTCGCCAAAGCGTCAAGGAAATCGGTGACAGGAATTGATGCGTGCGCATTCGTCGCGATGCAAAGCACAGTCGCCAATTTCCGTTACATAATCCTCCTTCTCCCGCCACGCCCGACCCCAAGCCAATGCTCATCACCACCGAAGAATTGTCCGCTCACCTGGACGATCCGCAATGGATCGTTTTCGATTGCCGCCACGATCTGTTCGACATCGAAAAAGGTGAACGCGTCTATCGTGAAAACCATATCCCCGGCGCGCATTTCGCCAATATGGATACCGAACTTTCCGGCGAAAAAAACGGCAGCAATGGCCGGCATCCGCTACCGTCGCCCAATGCCTTCGCCGCGTTCCTGGCGCGTCATGGCGTGGGACCGAACTCAACGATCGTGGCCTATGACGATGTCGGCGGGCAATTCGCGTCGCGCCTGTGGTGGATGGCGCGCTGGATCGGATTGCGCAACGTCAATCTGCTCGACGGCGGGATACAGAAATGGATCGCCGAAAATCGCCCGCTTTCCAAAAACGTGCCGGTGCCGCAACCCGTTGCACTGCGTGCGGAACCCGATGCGCTGATGTTGTGGAGCGCACCTGAAGTGCAGGCGCACATCGGCGACAGCCAATTCGCGCTGATCGACGCTCGCGCGGCCGAGCGTTATCGCGGCGAAGTCGAACCGATCGATCCCGTTGCCGGCCATATTCCCGGCGCGCTCAACCGTTTTTTCAAACAGAACCTGAATGCCGACCAGACCATGCGACCGGCTGAGGAACTCGCCCGCGAATTCGAGTCGCTGGCCAACGGCGTGGCGCCCGAAAATACTGTGCACCAGTGCGGCTCCGGTGTCACCGCGTGCATGAATATTTTTGCCATGGAATACGCCGGTTTGAAGGGCGCAAAACTTTACGCAGGATCATGGAGCGAGTGGGTGTCCGACCCTTCGCGTCCCGTTGTCTTGAAGGAGGGGAAATCAACATGAAAAAATATCTGGCAAAAAACTCAGTTGGATTCGCCGCGGCATCCGCATCCGCTGCTGCGTTGCTGTGCGCGTTTTCGTTTGGAACCACGTATGCACAGAACATCACGCCCGGCACCAACCTGGTCATTGACGGCATCCCGCCGATTTCCAATGAACTCGTGGCCAAGGTGCAGGCGTATACGGAATTCAAACCATCCGCCATCGTCGCCTGGCATCCATCCAAACCGGGCATGCTCATCCGCAAACGCGCCAACAATTCCAACCAGTTGCACTTCCTTGCCTCACCTGGCGCGGTGCCGGAACAGCTCACCGATTTTCCCGATGCAGTCAATGGCGCCACCTTCCAGCCGAAGAAGGGCGAATACATTCTCTTCAACAAGGCCACCGGCGGCGATGAGGTATTCCGCATCTATCGCATGGACCTGGCCACCAAAACCGTCACGCCGATCTCGGATGAGAAAGAGCGCGCCGGCGCGCCGACCTGGAACCGCAAGGGCGACCGCATCATCTACGCGACGGTCGGTGTCGATCGCAACAGCACCGAACGCAAGGCCAGCACCAAGCTGTATATGGCGGATCCGGTGAATCCGAAAGACACCAGGGTGATCGCCACATTTGAGGGCGGCGGCTGGGGCGGATTCCGTTTCTCGCGCGACGACAGGCAACTGGTCTACCAGGAATATGTATCCGCCAATGAGGGCCACCTGTGGACGATGGACCTCGCTACAGGAACCAAAAAAAGAGTCACACCGGCGACGGTTGCAGGCAAGCCAGTCTTCTACGGCGACGGCCGCTTCATGCAAGACGGCAAGGGCCTGTACGCCGTGTCCGATCACGACAGCGAATTCCGCCAGCTGATCACCATTGACCTTGCCAGCGGCAAGGAGAAGGTGCTGACCGGCCATCTCAAATTTGATGTCGACAGCTATTCCGTTTCCGCAAAAGCGCTGCGCATTGCGCTCATCACCAATGAGGAAGGCTCGGGTGCGTTGCGCCTGCTGGAGCTGCCGACATTCAAGGAGCTGCCAAGGCCTGCACTGCTGCCCGGCGAAATCAGCGCGCTGCGCTGGAGCGGCGCCGATGAAGACGAAGATAGCGATGGCCGCGAACTGGCGGTCAATATTGCGTCCGCGCGTTCACCGGGCGACGTGTATTCCATCACCACCGCCACCAACAAGCTCACGCGTTGGACCAGCAGCAGCAGTGCCGCGCTCAACCCGCTCGATTTTATTGATCCGAAACTGGTGAAGTGGAAAAGTTTCGACGGCCTGATGATCTCGGGATTCCTGTACCAGCCCGATGCGAAAAAATTTCCCGGCAAGCGTCCACTCATCATCAATATCCACGGCGGTCCGGAAGGCCAGGCGCGGCCCGGGTTTATCAATCGCACCAACTACATGGTCAATGAGCTCGGCATTGCCGTGATCTTCCCCAATGTGCGCGGCTCGTCGGGCTTCGGCAAGACTTTCCTCGCGATGGATAACGGCAAGAAGCGTGAGGATTCGGTGAAAGACATCGGCGCCTTGTTTGACTGGATTGCGGACCAGCCGATGATCGACAGCACTCGCGTGCTGGTGTCCGGCGGCAGTTACGGCGGCTACATGTCGCTGGCCGTCTCCACGATGTATCCGGAGCGCATTGCAGGCTCCATCGACGTGGTGGGAATCTCCAACTTCGTGACTTTCCTCACCAATACCGAAAGCTATCGCCGCGACCTGCGCCGAGCTGAATACGGCGACGAACGCGATCCCGACATGCGTGCGCACCTGGAAAGAATCTCGCCACTGAACAATGCGGCGAAGATCAGGAAGCCGCTGTTTGTGGTGCAGGGCAGGAACGATCCGAGGGTGCCCTATACCGAGGCCGAGCAGATCGTGGCGCAGATGAAGAAACAGAAGACGCCGGTCTGGTTCCTGATGGCCAACGATGAAGGCCATGGATTTGCGAAGAAAAACAATGCGGATTTCCTGTTCTATGCGCAGATCAAGTTCCTCGAGCAGACCCTGTTGAAGTAATTCCCTTCCGCAGGCATCGGTAAGTTATTCACCAATAAAAAGGCCACCTCGCGGTGGCCTTCTTATTTGCACGAAGCAAAATTCAATAATCTATTTTCTGCCGCCCAGGTATTCCGCGAAGAAATTCTGCGCGCGCGTGAAAAAGTCTTCGATGTTTTCCTGCTTGTTGAAACCGTGCGCTTCGGCCGTGTAGACCACCAGCTCGTTTTTCACACCCGCCTCATCGAGCGCCTTCTTCATGTCGGTACCGTGCTTGAGCGGCACACGCACATCGTCAGAACCCGCCACCAGCAGGACCGGCGTCTTGATGACCTTGGCGTTGTACACCGGCGAAACCTTCCGCAGGTTGTCGCTTTCGGTTTTGCGGTTGCCGATATTGCGGTTGTAGAAAATATCCATGTTGAAACGCGAGTTGTTGGAGTCGCTGGTCATCTCGGTCTGCAGCATCAGCAGGTCGCTGACCGCAATCCACGGCATGCTGCATTTGTAAAGGTCAGGATCCTTGACGATGCCTTCCAGGCTGGCGTAGCCGCCGTAGCTGCCGCCATAAATGCAGACCTTGTTCTTGTCCACGATGCCGGCCTTGACCAGCGCCATGATGCCGTCGGTCAAGTCATCCTGCATGGCGAGGCCCCATTGCTTGTAGCCCGCGCTCAGGTGCTTGCGGCCAAACTCGGTGGAGGCACGTGGTTCCGGTTCCAGCACCACATAGCCGCGATTGGCGAAGAACGGCGCTTCGGAGTAACGGCCCCACGGATTGGCCGTGTAGACGCGGGCATTGGGTCCGCCGTGAACGTTCAGCACCAGGGGGAGGTTCTTGCCGCTGGTGCCTTTCGGAATGGTTACCCAGGCCGGGATAACGAGGCCGTCGCGCGCGGTGTAAGGCATGTATTTGCGCGGCGAAATATCGGCGGGCTTCAGCCATGGGCGATGGTCGGGCAGCGCTTCCAGGGTTTTTTTATCGCCGTCGTAAAGATAGTTGCGGCCCGGGTCGGTATCCGACGTCGAGCTGATGAGATACCGATGACTTGCAGTATCGTTGGGGAACGACAGGCGGTTCGTCATGCCAGGCAGTGTCGCGTCGATCTGTTTTTGCAGCGAATCCATGGCGGGATCGAACCACTTTGTGGCGTTCACATCGGCCGAGTAGCCGATGCCGGCAATACGCTTGTTATTGCGATCCCAGATGATGCCACCCTGCACATCGATCAGCGGGTGTTCGAATACCAGCGCGCCCAGCTTCCGGGCGACAGGATCGTATTTGTAAATTGCATACTTGTCGCGCCCGACGTTGGACGCCACGATCAGTGTCTTGTTGTCGGTATCGAAGCCCAGCGGGTCGATATTGTCTTCAGCGGGGTCTGGTGGATTCTTGAGCAGCTCGGTCCATTTGGCATCGGCCGATTCGCGATACCAGACCGTGCTGACCGTCGTATCCAGGTCGGTGGTGAAGGCAACGCGCGGCACATTGTCCCAATCCAGCACGTAGCCGCCGGTTTCGCCCGGTGAAACGAATGACATCAGTTCTGACTTGCCGGTCTTTGTATTCAGCTTGTACACGTCCGACGTATTGCGCGCGCGCGCGGTCATGCGCACCAGCATTTCGCCCGCCGTGTCGTCCTTAAGCGTTCGCAGGACAGCCAGGCCACGCAGGTTGGACAGGTCGCGCATGTTGGAGCCGTCGACGTCGATTGCATAGTTACCGCGGAATGTAACCCGCCCCAGCGCGTCGCGGCCATCGGCCACGCGCAGGAAAATGCGATCGTTGTTGACCCAGTTAAAGGCAACTACGTCGTCTTTTTCAAACGAGGTGATGATATTGCGCGTCTTCTTCGTCAGGTCAACCACCACCAGGTTGTCGCGGCCCTTGAACGGAACGGTTGCGGCCAAGCGGTCGCCTTTTGGGGAAATCGACATCGAGCCATATTCGGCGCGACGCATAAACACGTTCACCGGAATCAGCGGTGGCATGCCGCTGGCGGCAGCGGCAGGCGTGGCAGGCTGGGCCTGCCCGGGCAACGACACAAACGAGCCGCCGAGCAACACGGCAGCAACCATCAATCCTGATTTCCACTTATTCATCTGGGCATCTTCCTGAAAACGGTTAATCTTGTGGCGAACACCGTTGATAATTTGCCGGTGTCTCGCGCGAAACGTTGAATAATACTGGTATTCGTGACGGTTGGTCACAAATTGTAATGCTGCGCTTATGCCACGGTGTGCAATGTTGCAGCGCCCCCTTCAACGGAGTGATAAATGCTGGCTGATGCGGTGCTGGCGCTACATGTCCTAGTGGTGTTTTTCAATGTAGGTGGCCTGTTGGCGATCATCGTGGGCGGCGTGCGAGGCTGGCGTTTTGTGCGGCATCGCGGGTTTCGCGTGGGGCATCTGGCACTGGTGGCGTTTGTCACGTTTGAAGCAGTGCTTGGCATTACCTGCCCGCTCACGACCTGGGAGGATGCGCTGCGCGGCACCGATACGACGCAGAGCTTTGTGGGCCGCTGGCTCGCGGCCGCACTCTATTGGAACGCGCCACCCTGGGTTTTTACGGTGGCGTACCTCGCATTCCTGGCTGCGGTCGCGCTGGCGTGGTGGAAATGGCCACCGCGGGCATAAACACCAGCGGGGGCGCGGCTTCCACGGCAGAAATGCCCGCTTAGCCGCGCCAGTCCTAGAGTTTTTCTTTTGGTTCCCCTGCGGGGATATCGGCTGCAGGCTCTTTCTTCTTTTCGCCGATTTTTGATTCCGTGCCGTTGAGCAGCTTGCGAATATTTTCCCGATGCCGCCATACCAATAGCGCGGACATCACGATGACCGCCGGCAAAATTGGCGACACGCCAAACAGCCATGCGCAATAAATCGGCGAAAACACGGAAGCCACAATCGCCGCCAGTGACGAGTAACGGAAAAAAATCGCGATGATGAGCCAGGTCGCGAAGGTGGCCAGGCCCAGCCAGGCATTGAGCGCCAGCAGGATGCCGAGCGCGGTGGCGACCCCCTTGCCACCGAGGAAGCGGAAGAAAACGGGAAACAGGTGGCCGATGAATACCGAAAAAGCCACGCCCGCAATGGTCTCCTGGGTAAGTGCAAAGTCGGCAGAGAATTTCTGCGCCAGCCATACCGCGAACCAGCCTTTGCCGGCATCGCCCAGCAGCGTCAGGACCGCCGCGAGTTTCTTGCCGGTGCGCAACACATTGGTGGCCCCGGGATTGCCCGAGCCATAGGTGTGCGGGTCGGGCAGGCCCATCGCCTTGCTGACGATGACGGCGAACGAGAGCGAACCGATAAGGTACGCGAGGATGATGGCGATCACGGAATTCATGTCAGGTACGCGAGGATGATGGCGATCACGGAATTCATGTTGGGCGTACTTTACAATAGCCCGTCATTCAACGCACATTGCACTGCACACTTCGGCCAACCGCTCCGTGGACACCATCTTCATTCGCGAAATGCGCGCCGACGCCTGGATCGGTATCTACGAATGGGAAAAACTGCGCCCGCAAACGCTCGATTTCAACCTGGAAATCGGCCTGGACACGCATCGCGCCGGCGGCAGCGACAATATTCGCGACACCGTCGATTATGGAAAAGTGGTCGAGCGCATCCGTGCTGACCTGAAAGACCAGCATTTCAAATTGCTGGAAGCGCTGGCGGAGCATGTCGCGCAGGTGGTGCTGCATGATTTCAAGGCTCAATGGGTGAAGATCAGCGTGGCCAAGATCGCGCATATGCGCGGGGTGAAGATGGTGGGCGTGACGATCAGCCGGTCGCGGGATGTGATTGAGCCATCGTGATCACGCCCCGCTTGTACAAATCCCGCTTGTACAAATGAAAATGCGTTGCGCCAACTGCATTTCCATTTCCATTTCCATTTCCATTTTCACTTCCACTTTCGCTAACGGCCGCGGGTTGGGGTAAGGCAATGCTGAAATGGCTGCTGCTGGTCGCAATCGCAGTTGTCGTACTCGGCCTGTTATCACCTGCACTCACGCGCATGGGCCTGGGGAAATTGCCGGGTGATTTTCGCTTCCGCAAAAATGGGCGCGAATACTATTTGCCGGTGACCAGCACGATCCTGCTAAGCCTTGCGCTTTCACTCGTTGCGCGGCTCATCTAGCTACTCCACCAGCGCGGCCGTCACCAGTTGCGGTTTCACCAGCCGCACCACTTCCTGCGGATCCAGCCCGACCAGGAATCCGCGCTTGCCGCCGTTGATGAAAATCTTCTCGATATCGAGAATCGATTTCTCCATGAACACGGGCATGGGCTTGCGCAGGCCGAAGGGTGAACAGCCGCCGACCTGGTAACCGGAATGCCGGTGCGCATCTTCAGGCGTGCAAGGCGCCACACGCTTCACGCCGATCTGCCGCGCCAGTTCTTTTGTGCTGACCTTGCGATCGCCATGCATCAGCACGCACAGCGGCTGGCGTTTGTCATTTTCGAAAATGAGGGTTTTCACCACGTGGTGTTCATCGACCCCGAGGGAGGTGGAGGATACGCCGGTGCCGCCGTGTTCGATGTAGTCGTAGAGGTGCTCGGTGTAATTCACACCGTTTTGTTTCAGGAGCGAAGTGGCGGGGGTTTCGGCGTGTTTGGTCATGGGTGCCTTGCCAGACGTGAATGCCGGCATCATTTGCGATGGCGGAATCTTATCGCGAGTGCGGCGAAAAGTTTTTCGTTCCCCCGTAGGAAATCCATAGCGCAGGGACCACTGGTTGCACGTGCTCGCGAATCACAGTAACGCATTCGCACGAGTTTGCAACTCGCGGTTGAACAAAAGAGGTGACGGCCGATGGAAAGACGCTCTATATCAGTTCCGGCCACGCAGTTTTAAAAGCACAACTCCAGTAACGTCGCCAATTTTTAGCGAAGGATCTCTTCGTGACCGAGGCGTAAATGTGAAGGCGATTCAGGACTGGGCCCAGCCCCTGGGATGATGCTGCGCATGCAATTTCTTCAACCGCTCCCGCGCCACATGCGTGTAAATCTGCGTCGTCGTGATATCCGCATGTCCCAGTAGCAATTGCACCACGCGTAAGTCCGCCCCGTGATTTATCAGGTGCGTCGCAAATGCGTGCCGCAGCGTATGCGGTGAAATCGGCACGCGAATATCCGCGTTCAGCGCGTGCCGTTTTATCAAATGCCAGAACATCTGTCGCGTCATTGCGCTGCCGCGTCCGGTGACGAAAAGGTCATCGGATTTCCGGCCGTTCAGCAGTTCGACACGCGCCGATTTTGTGTAAAGGGAAACGGCGTCGGTCGCCGCTTCGCCGAGCGGAACCAGGCGTTCCTTGGAGCCTTTGCCCATTACACGCACCACGCCCATATCTAGGCTGAGTTGCGCGACTTTCAGCGTGACCAACTCCGTGACGCGCAGTCCGGAAGCGTAAAGCGTTTCCAGCATCGCCTTGTCGCGCAGTCCCAGTGCGGTGCGTTCATCGGGTGCCGCCAGCAGCGCATCGACATCCTTTTCCGAAAGCGATTTCGGCAATCCGCGCGGGAGCTTCGGTGATTCCAGCCGCTTGCTCGGATCCCTCGTGATCAGCTTTTCCTGCAGCAGGTACTGGTAGAAACGCTTCATCGCTGAGGTCAGGCGCGCAGTGGAACGCGGGCTCGATTTCTTCTGTTCGATTCGATGCGCGAGAAAAGCCTGCAGGTCGTCCGCGCTTGCCTGGGCCAATGCAGAACGCGATGACTTTTGCAGCCAGGTATCCAACTGTGAAATATCGCGGCGATAGCTTTCGATCGAATTTTTCGCAAGCCCATCCGACAGCCAGAGACTGTCGGCGAATTGATCAATCAGCGGATGCACATCGACGCTGGACATCTAGAGCAGCAGCGCGCCCTCGTGCCGCAGCAGCCATTGCTTGATGCCCAGCGGATTTTCGAGCTTGCCGCCCATGAAACCACCCAGTCCGCCATTGGCGGCAACGATGCGATGGCAGGGGACGATCACCGGCAACGGATTCTGGCCGCAGGCCGTGCCGACGGCACGTGCTGACGAGCCCACTTCATCAGCGAGCTGTCCATAGGTGACGGTTTTTCCAGCCGGAATTTTGCGCATGCCCTGCCAGACATCGACCTGGTGCTTGCTGCCTGACAATTTCAGCGGCAGGTCGAACTGGAATTGCGGATTGTCGAGGTATTGCATCAGTTGCACGCAGGCAAGATGCGCGATGCTGTTGGTCTTCGGTGTTTTCGCGGGCACCGTGACAGGCAGGAACGACACACTCAACAAATGCCGGTCGTCGGTCACGATGCCCAGTGTGGCGAAAGGCGCCACCAGGCAGGCATCGAAGACATGACGATCGGTGTAGTTCATGGCTGCAGGGTTTTCATACTGCAAATGGTTTGGTGATGTCCACGCCGGGCAGGGTGCGCTTGATGAGCGCAGCAACTTCCGCTGCGACCGCCGGGGTGATGGTCGCGCCCGGATGCCGCACACGATGGCCCGCAATGAGGCCACGCTGCCGCAGGATTTCCTTGCGGATGGCGAGACCCGGTTGCTGTTCAAACACGATGAGTGCGGCGAATCGCGCGTACAGCGCATGTACGCGATCGAAGTCCTTTGCCTTCGCCGCATCGACCAGCGCGCGCAGCACTTCGGGGAACGCGAAGCCGGTGTTAAAACCATCCGAGCCCGCTTCGAGATCGAAGGGCGCATACAGTGCGCCCAAGCCACTGAGGATGGAAACCGGACGCGAAAGGCCCGCACGAATGGCGCGAACTTTCGGCGGTGTCGGCACGGCCTCAGCCTTGATGCATGCGACGGAAGCCACCTCTTTCACGATGCGCAGGATCAGCGGCGCGGACATGTGTACTTCGGTGGAGGCGGGATGATCCTGCAGCACGATCGGCAGCTTTGTTGCTTCACCGATGCGCCGATAATATTCGACGATGCGCTCGTCATTGGGCACCGGCTCTTTCGCCGGCGTCACCATCACGGCGTCTGCGCCGCAATCCTCGGCCATGCGCGAGAGAAACGTTGCGGCCATGGACCCGCTGTGGCTGGTGCCGACGATGACCGGGATTTTCTGGTTCACCGTGGAGACAGCCGATTTGACCAGCGCCTCGCGCTCGTGATCGCTGAGCCGGTTCGATTCGCCCAGCACGCCGAGTATCGTGATGCCGTCCACCTTCGAGGCCACCATGAATTCGATCATGCGTTGCCACGACGCGATGTCCAGCGATTCATCATCGCTGAACGGCGTGGCGAGGATGGGAATGACGCCGGTGAAGTTGATTGTGGTCATGCCGCTTTTCCGTTTGGTGTTTCAGCCATTCCCGCCAGCGAACAAAGCTGCACATACAGCGCGTCGGGAATATCGATGCCATTGTTGCGCGCATCGGCGCGTAGTGCAAAGCGCCGCGCGCCGGGCAGTCGCACGCCATCGTCTTCCAGCATGGCGCCGGCGAGGATTTCCATGCGGTCGAGGAACATTTCCTTGCCCGCGAGCGCGCCCGGATCGATGACAAGAAATCCCTGGCCCAGCCGTGCCTGCCCGCCGGTTTCGGTGAAAAAAGAATCGTTTTCAAACGCGAACGCCGAGCCGGTGAGTGCCACGCTCAAAACTTCAACGATCAAGGCCAGCATGGCGCCCTTGGCACCGCCCATGGGCAGCATCGAGCCTTCGATGCCGGCCTGCGGATCGGTGGTCGGGTTGCCGTGCTTGTCGAGAGCCCAGCCTTCGGGAATCGGTTTACCGGCACGCGCGGCGACCATCAGTTTTCCCTTGGCGACTTCTGAAAGCGAAAGATCGACGACAACAGGGTCAGCATCGCGGCGCGGAAAAATCGCGGCGATCGGATTGGTGCCGAACAGCGGTCGCTTGCCGCCCCAGGCGTTCATCGCGGCGGGTGCATTGCCGTAGGCGAGGCCGACCATGCCTGCCTCCGCGACGGCTTCGAGGTGGTACGACGTCATGCCGTTGTGATTGGTGTTGCAGACGGCAGCAAAGGCGATTCCGTTTTTCGAGGCGCGTGAAATGCATTCGTTGATGGCGAGTGCGCAGGCTTCATAGGCCATGCCCAGCCGCGCATCGATCAGGATTGCTGCGGGTTTTTCCTGGACGATGACGGGTGTGGCATCGCCGATAACCCGGCCATTGCGCACATGCGCCGCGTACAAGGGCACGCGCGAGACACCGTGCGAACTCATGCCTTGTTCGTCCGCAGCCACCAGTGCGCGCGCCGCAGCCTGCGCGGCGCCCGGCGATGCGCCAGCCTGTGCCAGCGCGCGCGCTGCGAGGTCCTGCAGTTGTTCAGGGCTGCAGCGCGGCACGTCAGGCGGTGAGCAGTTTCATCATGCCGATGATTATGCCAGCGAGGAACACCGTCTCGGCGACCATGAGCAAAACCGGCCTTAAGCCGAGGACCGTCAACTCCTTGAGCGAGGTGCGCATGCCGATGGCGGAGATGGCGACGACCAGCGCAAAGCGCGAAAGCTCACCCGCAAAATTGAGCGCGGGTTTGGGAATGTCGATGAGGCTGTTGACGGCCACCAGCACGCCGAACGCGACTGCGAACCAGGGCAGGATCGGCGGACGTTTTGCCTTGCCGGCCGCTTGGCGGCGGTAGGTGAGCGATAAAACCAGGATCACCGGCAGCAGCATTGCGACACGCAAAAGTTTTACGATGGTTGCGGTATCGCCCGTCTCCTTGCCCATGCTGTAACCCGCGCCTACCACCTGCGCCACATCGTGAATGGTGCCGCCCAGGAATATGCCGGCCTGGTGGGGATTGAAACCCAGAGCGCTGCAGATGATGGGATACATCACCATCGCAATCGTTGAGAGCGCGGTGACGCCGATCACGGTAAAGGTGGTGTCGCGCTCGTGATGTGGGCCGCGTGGCAGTACCGCGGCGATGGCGAGCGCGGCCGATGCGCCGCAGATGGCGACTGCGCCGCCGGTGAGAATGCCGAAGCGCGCTCCCGTCGACATAGCGGAGGTGAAGCGTACGAATATCCAGCCGAAAACGATCGTGAGTACAACGGCTGCGACAATCATCAGCACCGTGTTGAGGCCGAGTGCTGCGATCTCATGATACGTAATGCGCAGGCCGAGGAGGGCGACGCCGAAACGCAGGATCGACGATGCGGCGAACTGGATACCGGCAACGCATTTGCCTTCCTGGCTGAGGAAGTTGAGCGCCATGCCCAGCAGAAGGGCGAACAACATGGCGGAGGCGCCGTAGTGTTCGGAAAGGAACAGGGCCGCGATGGCGACGATGGCGGCGCAGGTCAGGCCGGGGAGTTTTGTCTTCATGCTCGGCAGCATATCGCCGTCATCCCCGCGAAGGCGGGGATCCAGTGTCGTTTGTACAAAAGCCCCTGGATCCCCGCCTTCGCGGGGACGACGAAATTATCGAGAGCGTTTGCCCAATTGTTGGCGGGAGCAAAACTTGTAAACCCCAGCATCGGCGGGCCCAACAGGCCAAAAATGCCCTGAAAGCCGCGCCAGTGCTTGACTTTCAACTACGCACTCTCATACAGCCGCGTCAACACAAACTCCCGATGCCCCAGCGCCTCTGCCGCCGTCAACCTGCCATTGGCTGTGCGCAACATGCATTCCAGCAGCTTGTCACCCGCGTCGCTCATGTTGATTTCACGCCGCAGCAAACCCGAGGTATCCACGTCCATGTGCTCGGGCATTTCCTTCACCGTGCGCGGATTCGCGCAGATCTTGATGACGGGAAGAATCGGATTGCCGATCACATTGCCTTGCCCGGTCGGGAAGAAATGCACCACGTAACCCGCAGCCGCACACAAGGTCACCATCTCGGCCGCAGCACTTGAGGAATCCATGAACCACAAGCCGGGATGCGTTGGTTCCTCGCCCTTATCCAGCACGCCATCGACAATACATTTCTTGCCGATTTTCTGGATGTTGCCCAGCGCCTTTTCCTCGATGGTCGTCAGGCCGCCTTCGATGTTGCCCTTGGTCGGCTGCGAATCCGAGAGATCGCTGGTCTTGTTTACGTCTATGATTTTTTGATAGCGGTCGAACACAAACTGGAATTTCTTGCGCACTTCATCGTTGCGGCAACGCGCGGCGACGAGATGCTCGCCACCCGTGAGTTCGGTGGTTTCACCGAAGACCAGCGTGGCGCCCAGCGGATAAAGTTTGTCGAACGCATCGCCCACGGTCGGGTTTGCGCCGCAGCCGGAAGTGGTGTCCGATTCGCCACATTTGGTGGATACCCACAACTCATCGAGCTTGCACGGCACACGCTGGATTTCGCTGGCCCACTGCACATAGTCCTTGGCCTGGCGCGAGGCATTCATGATGGTCTTGTGATCGCCGTTGCGCTCGATCCAGAAACCTTCAACCGGCTTGCCGGTTTTGCGGATGCCTTCGACGATCTTGCCGGTCCATTGCGGCTCGATGCCGATGACGATGACGGCGGCGACGTTCGGATTGGATCCGGTGCCGATCAACGTGCGGAAATGCAGGTCCAGGTCGGCGCCGAATTGCAGGCGGCCATACGGATGCGGAATCGCCATCGCACCTTTGATGTTATTGGCGACGGCTTCGCACGCGGCATTGGAGAGATCGTCCACGGGCAAAATGATGACGTGATTACGCACGCCAACGCGGCCGTTTTCGCGGCGATAGCCCAGGAAAGTGGTGTCTTTTGAAATAGCGGTCATGTTGGCCTACCAGCGTTTGGTTTTGACGTTGTGGACGTGAAGATGCTCACCGATGGCGATAGGTGCGACGCATTTTCCAATATCCACGCCGTATTTGATGACGGTGTCGCCGGATGCGAGCTGCTTGATGGCGAGCTTGTGGCCGATGGGAATGTCGTTTTTGGCGATGGCATGGATGGTCTTGTCCTGGTCCATGATCCAGCCCTCCAGGGTTTCACCGGTCTTGATGCCTTCAACGACTACCACGCCGACGGAATCGCCCTCGTCGTGGACAACGAAATGAATCATGTTTCTCTCCTCGTTTGCTCAGCGAACGCCTAATTTATTCAGCTGGGCACAACAAGTCAACTATATGAGTTGTATGTCTCGTCGAAGTGCCGCTAGAATTGGCCATGGTTGCAACCTACCGAGCATCACCACGTTCGCACGAAGCCCCCGCTGCAGGCGGGCCGCTGTATCGCGAAGTCCGCCATCACCTGATGGAGGCGATTGCCGAAGGGACGTGGAAGCCGGGTGAGGCGATTCCGGCCGAGAGTGAACTGGCCGCGCATTTCGGCGTGAGCATCGGTACGTTGAGAAAGGCCATCGACGAGCTGGTGGCGAACCAGGTGCTGGTGCGCTACCAGGGGCGCGGCACCTTTGTCACGACCCACAATCCGCAGCGACTGATGTTTCATTTTTTTCATATCGTTGGAGAAGATGGCAGCAAGCAATACCCGGCCGTGAAGACGCTGGAATTCAAGTCGGGACGGGTCGATGCGGCAACGGCGAAATTGCTGGATATTCCACCGGCCGAGCGCGTGTTCCGCATTCGCAATGCGCTTTCACTGGATGGCAATGTGGTCATCATCGACGACATCACCTTGCCGCAGACATTGTTCCCGGGGCTCACGCAAAGCGTATTCACGGGCAGGGAAAACACCATCTATCATTTCTACCAGAGCCGCTTCGGCATCAACGTTTTGCGCACGCACGAGCGCTTGCGCGCGGTGACGGTGCCTGCCGATATTGCACCGCTGCTGGGTGTGAATAACGCGAACCCGTTGCTGCGTGTGCAGCGCGTTGCGCTCACTTATCGCGACCGTCCAGTCGAACTGCGCATCAGCCACGTCAATACGGCTGTGCATGAATACGAAAATACCTTTGGCAAGGCGGAAGGATTGGTGGGCTGATGACTGTCGCGCTGTTGTTGATACCGGATTTCGCACTGATCCTGTTCGGATTTTTCCTCAATCGCCTGACCAACTGGGGCCGCGAATTCTGGGGCGGGCTGGAGAAGCTGATTTATTTCGTGCTGTTCCCGGCATTGCTGTTCGGCTCGATCGCTAAAACGAAAATCGATTTTGTGGCGGCCGCCCCGGCGTTGAAGACCGCCGTGGTCATCGTCCTGGTCGGCATCATGCTGGCGTGGCTGGCGCGATCTATTTTCAAACCGGATGAAAGGGCGTTTGCCTCTGCGTTCCAGACGGCGTTCCGTTTCAATTCCTATATCGGCCTGGCCATCGCGGGCCGCCTGCATGGAGAAGCGGGCATTGCCGCATTCGGCATCGTCATCGGCATCGTCGTGCCGATGTGTAACATCGCCTCGGTATGGGCGCTGGCGCGGCATTCCAATGCGGCGTTGTGGAAAGAACTGATCCAGAATCCGCTGATCATTTCCACTGTCGGCGGTATTTTGTATTCCCTGTCCGGATTACCCTTGCCCGAAGTGCTGCAGATGCTGATCTCGCGCCTCGGTGCCGCGTCGCTGGCGTGCGGGCTGCTGTGCGTTGGCGCAGCGCTGACGTTTACCAATGCACACCAGAACGCGGGCCTGATCGCGTATTTCACAGCGATCAAGCTGATCGCGATGCCGCTGACCGCCATTTTTGTCGCACGTGCGCTGGGGGTGGACGGCGTATTCTTTGATATGGTAATTCTGTTGGCGGCCTGTCCTACAGCAACCTCAGCATACGTCCTTGCAGTCCGCATGGGCGGCGATGGTATCTTGGTCGCGCAAAGCGTTACCATCAGCACGCTTTGCGGCATGATCGCGTTGCCGGTGTGGCTGGGCGTGGCGAGGTTGATCTGAACGGCTGATATCCACTCAGGAGGAAAAAGTCATGCAACTCGGCGACGAAAGTGAAAGCAGCAACGTAGAAGACCGGCGCGGTGGCGGTATCGGCGTGGGTGGCGGACTGGGCATTGGTGGCGTAGTCATTGCGTTGATCGTCAGCTATTTTTCCGGCATCGATCCGCGCACATTGATCGGCATGGCGGAAACTGTCCAGGAAGTGCGGCATTCGGGCGCGCCGCAAGGTCAGGCTATTGATCCTGCGACTGATCCTGAAGCGGCCATGAAATCCGAAGTGTCGAAAATTTTGCACAAGACTGAAGTCACCTGGAGCCAGGTGTTCCAGCAATCCGGTGCGGCATATACGCCGCCCCGGTTGGTCCTTTATCGCGGGCGCACTCCCACGGCATGCGGTACCGGCCAGGCCGCAGCGGGACCGTTTTATTGTCCGGGTGACCAGATCGTCTATCTCGATATGGCGTTCTTCAACGAAATGGAACAGCGCTTTAAAGCCGGTGGTGCTTTCGCGCGCGCCTATGTGATCGCGCATGAAATCGGCCATCACGTGCAGAAGCTGACCGGCGTATCGGATAAAACCGATGCAATGCGCCAGCGCATGAGCGCAACGGAATTCAACAAGGTGTCCGTACGCATGGAACTGCAGGCTGATTGCTATGCCGGCCTGTGGGCGCAGCACGCCAACAAGATCAAGCCATTCCTGGATCCGAATGATGTGGATGAAGCGCTGCGTGCTGCCAACGCCATTGGCGACGATATGCTGCAAAAGCAATCGCGTGGGACCGTAGTGCCCGATTCATTCACGCACGGTTCATCGGCGCAACGCGTTCGCTGGTTCAAGACGGGTTTTGAAACAGGCAGCGTGAAAGCTTGCGATACCTTTTCGGCACGCGATCTTTAAGACAAACCGCAAAAACAAAAACGGCACACCGAGGTGTGCCGTTTTCTTTTGCAGCAAGTGAAAAAGCTTATGCGCTTTTTTCCGTCTTGGTCTGCGTGGACACGTAGTCCAGTTTTTCCTTGATACGTGCCGACTTGCCCGAACGGTCGCGCAGGTAGTAGAGCTTGGCGCGGCGGACATCGCCCTTGCGCTTCACTTCGATCGACGCGATGGTCGGTGCATAGGACTGGAACGTACGCTCCACGCCTTCGCCCGAGGAAATCTTGCGGACGATGAAGGAGGAATTGAGGCCGCGGTTACGCTTGGCAATTACCACGCCTTCGTAAGCCTGGACGCGCTTGCGCTCGCCTTCGATCACGTTCACGTTCACGATGACGGTGTCACCGGGAGAGAACTCAGGAATCGTCTTGTTCAGACGGGTCATTTCTTCTTGTTCAAGAATTTGAATCAGGTTCATGTTGTTCCTTTCAGTGTTTCAGTATTGACGGTTGAAGATTTATTTCTTCACACCTGTCGCATAGAGCAACCCGCGTGTTGTGCAAAGGTTGGTGTGCGCGTTTTATAGTTCCTGCGTTGTTGCCACTACTCTCACTACTGCTTTATTGCCCCCGCTTGACGGAAGTGGAACATTCGTCAAGCAGTTTCAAATCCTGTTTGCCCAGGCTTTTACCTTCCAGCAAATCCGGCCTTCTTTCCAGCGAGCGCTTCAGCGCCTGCTTGCGTCGCCATGTTTCAATCTTGGCGTGATCGCCGCTCATCAACACCGCCGGCACCGTGGCGCCGTTCCAGCTTTCCGGGCGCGTGTAGTGCGGATGATCCAGCACGCCATCACGTGACGGTGAGAACGAATCCTCCACCGCCGACTGCCCGTCGCCCAGCACGCCGGGCAACAACCTCACCATCGCATCGATCAACACCATCGCGGCCAGTTCGCCGCCGGACAGTACGTAATCGCCGATCGAAATTTCCATGTCGACACGCGCTTCGATCAATCGCTCGTCGACGCCTTCATACCGGCCGCACAAAAAAATCAGGCCCGGCTCGTTCACCAATTCGCGGATGCCTGCATCCGTGATCGGCTTTGCCTGCGGCGTCACGTAAACCACCTTGGGTTTCGCCACACCTTTTTCCTGCTGTTGCTGAACAGCGGCATCGATTGCCGCGTTCAACGGTTCCGCCATCATTACCATTCCCGGTCCGCCGCCATAGGGGCGATCGTCAATGGTCTTGTACGCGTTTACCGCAAATTCACGCGGGTTCCAGCACTTCAATTCCCACGCTTTTTCATCCAGCCCGCGGCGCGTAACACCAAAATCCGCAATGGCGTCGAACATCTCGGGAAACAACGTGATCACACCGTACTGCTTTGCCTGGCGCGAGCTCACTGGAATTCACCACTCCAGTTGACCGTGATGATTTTTTCTTCACGGTCCACATTCACCATCACTTCATCGATGACGGGAATCAGTATTTCTTCGCTACCCAACTTGACCACCAGCACATCGTTCGCGCCGGTTTCCATCAATGTTTCAACCTTGCCCAACTTGTCGCCCGCAGTATTGATAACCTCGCAGCCGATCAGGTCGAACCAGAAAATCTCGCCTTCGCCGGTTGCTTCCAGTGATTCGCGCGGAATACCGATTTCGCGTTTCACCAGCTTCTCGGCGGCGGTGCGATCGTCACAGCCTTTCAGCTTGGCAATCACACCCTTGGTGTTGACCGAGAAATCCTCGAGTTCGAATTCTTCCCACTTGCCGAGGCTACTTTTCAACAACCACGACGCGTATGCATCGAGACTGTCCGGCGCCTGGGTAAAGACCTGCAGTTTCAGCCAGCCCTTGATGCCGAATGGCGCGCCTACGCGCGCCATGATCACGACGTCTTCGAGTGGATTACTTGGCGGCTTTTTTGCCACGCTTGACCAGCTTCAGGACTGCATCGGAAGCTTGTGCACCCTTGCCTTGCCAGAATGACAGGCGATCCATGGCAATGCGGAAACCTTCTTCGGATTCAGCGGCCAGCGGGTTGTAAAAGCCGATGCGCTCGATAAAGCGGCCATCGCGAGCGTCGCGGGAATCAGCGACGACGACGTTATAGAAAGGACGATTCTTCGCGCCACCGCGCGCCATGCGAATTACTACCATGTGTTTCTCCTGTAGAGGCTCTTGGCCTTTGATAATCAACACCCCGTTGAGAACGGGGAACGGGCCGGTTGCGAACCGGTAACGCTTTTCTGCCAGTGCCAGTGCGGCAAATGCGGGAAAGCCTTGAATTATAAGCGGAAAGGAGATGGACGCGCAACCAAAGAGTTGGCATGTCAGTGAAACAACCCTTGGATAATCACCGTCATCCCCGCGCAGGCGGGGACCCAGTGTCGTTTGCAACTACATCACATACGCCAGCAGCGCCGCTGGGTCCCCGCCTGCGCGGGGACGACGAAAATTATTTGCTCTAGCTCGCATCCCGTCTTGCCCCCAAAATGCTCAGGCTCTCAAAGAGCCGGAAATCTACAGTTCGCTGCGAGGCAAAACTCCAGCATTGGCGCAGATCGCGGGCCTAAAGCGCCTGGAAAAGCGCGCCAAATGGCGTTCTACGTATTTGAATTCAGCGAATTGCTATTCGCCGTGCGTGGTATTGCGCATGATGTTGATCGCGCGCGCGGCGGTTGCCAGCAGCTTTTCATCCTGATGCCGCGCACCGATCAACTGCAGCCCCAGCGGCATGCGCTTTTTATTGCGATACACCGGCAAGTTGATGGCCGGCTGGCGCAAGAGACTGTTCATGCGGCTGAAAATGGGATCGCCGGTGGATTCCAGCCCTTTTGGCGCAGCGCCGGGCGCCGAGGGCATCAGCCACGCGTCGCAGTCACCCACCAGGATATCGGCCTGCCTGCGCAGCGCTTCCGAGCGTTCCATCGCGGCCATGTATCGACTGCCTTCGATCGCACGGCCTTCTTCGATGAGGGCGGCCAGCTTGTCGCTCAACAGATGGCGATAGTTGTCGTATTCGTGGGCGTAATGACGCGCCATATCGGAGAGCTGGATGATGCGCTGGTCTTCGATGGCGTCCTCGAACAGGACGGGCAGGCGCAGTTCTTTGACTTTTGCCTTGCCCGCCGACAGGGCGTCGGCAGCCTCGGCGATGGCCACCGACATTTCCACTTCGGCGCTATCGTCGAGATTGGTGATGATGGTGATGCGCAGCGGCTTGTCGTTTTCGGGCGGCGGCGCGTAGCTGCGCGAGCCTGTCATGGCCGCATACCATTTGCCCGCCTCTTCGACCGTGCGCGAAAAAACGCCGACGGTGTCCAGCGTATCGGACTGCATTTTCACCCCGGCACGCGGTACCAGGCCGAACGTAGGCTTGAAGCCGACCACGCCGCAATAGGCTGCGGGGCGAATCACCGATCCTGCCGTCTGCGTGCCGATGGCGATGGGAACCATGCCGGCGGAGACGGCTGCGGCTGAGCCCGACGACGAGCCGCCCGGGCTGTACTCCAAATTTTGCGGATTGCGGGTTTTCGAGGGCTTGTAGGTGGCCATTTCAGTCGTCGACGTTTTGCCGATGATCACCGCACCCGCCGCCTTGGCCAGTGCTACACACGCGGCGTCCATCCTGGCCATGTTCAGTGCATAAATGGGCGAGCCGTTGCGGGTGGGCATGCCGCCTACATCGATGATGTCCTTGATGCCGATGGGAATGCCGTGCAGTGGACCCCTGATTTCCAGCTGGTCCAGTTCGCGAGCGCGGTTCAGCGCGCCAATGGAATCGACGTATTCCCACGCGCCGATACGCGTATCGAGCATGGCTATCTGCGCCAGGCAGTCCTGAATCTGGAATTCACAATCGCCCATCATGATGCAAGGTACCTTTTCCGCTGCGCGTGCGCCGTTAAATGTTGTCTCGCATGCTTGCTCAGTTTTGTCTTGCAAGTTTGCTTAATTGACTCACGAGTCTTGCTCAATGTTGTCACGCAAGCTCGCTCAAGTTTGTCTCACGATTGTACTCAGCGCATCCCCGGCATCATGCCTTTCATGCCCTTCATCATCTTGGCGAGACCGCCGCCCTTCATCATCTTCATCATCTTCTGCATCTGTTCGAACTGCGTGATGATGCGGTTGACTTCCTGCACCGTGACACCGGCGCCCGCTGCAATGCGGCGTTTGCGCGAAGCCTTCAGCAACTCGGGCTTGCGGCGTTCCTGCGGCGTCATGGAGTTGATCACGCCTTCGGTGCGGCGCATCTGTTTTTCCTGCAGGTCGGGCGAGCCCTGCGCGGCCTGCGACAGTTGCGCCGGCAATTTGTCCATCAATGCCGACATGCCGCCCATCTTGCGCATCTGCTGCAGCTGGCTGCGGAAATCATCGAAATCGAAATCCTTGCCCTTGCGGAATTTCTCGGCGAGTTTTTTCGCCTCGTCCTGGTCGACGTTTTTCTGCACGTCTTCGATCAGCGAGAGCACATCGCCCATGCCGAGGATGCGCGAAGCCATGCGCTCGGCGTGGAAGGTTTCGAGGCCGTCCATTTTTTCCGAGACGCCGGCGAATTTGATGGGCTTGCCGGTGATATGACGCACCGACAGCGCTGCGCCGCCACGGGAATCGCCGTCGAGCTTGGTGAGGACGACACCGGTCAGTGGCAATGTTTCGTTGAAGGCTTTGGCGACGTTGATCGCATCCTGGCCTTGCATGGCGTCGACCGTAAACAGCGTTTCGATCGGCTCGACCGCAGCGTGAACAGCCTTGATCTCGTCCATCATCGCCTGGTCAATGGCGAGGCGGCCGGCGGTGTCGATGATCAGCACATCATGGAAATGCGTTTTGGCCCATTGCTTTGCGGCGAGTGCAATGTCGACCGGCTTTTGCGAAATATCGCTGGCGAAGAAATCGACATTGACCTGTGCGGCCAGCGTTTTCAATTGCTGGATGGCGGCGGGCCGATAGACGTCCACGCTGGTGACCAGCACCTTTTTCTTGTGGCGTTCTTTCAGGAATTTTGCGAGTTTGCCAGCGCTCGTGGTCTTTCCCGCACCCTGCAGGCCGGCCATCAAAATGATCGCAGGCGGCGTAGTAGCAAGGTTTAGCGGCAATGCGTTCAGCACCGGCAAGCGGCCTTCGGATTCAGCGGCGTCCCCACCCATTAACGTGATCAGTTCGCGATGCACCACACCGACAAATGCCTGGCCCGGCGTGAGGCTCTGCATCACGTCCGCGCCCAGCGCTTTTTCTTTTACGCGGGCAATGAAGTCCTTGATCACCGGCAAGCCAACGTCGGCCTCCAGCAGCGCGACGCGCACTTCGCGCAGCGCGTCGGAAATGTTTTCCTCGGTAAAGCGTGATTGGCCGCGTAGCGTTTTGACGATGCCGGCGAAGCGGTTGGTTAGGGTATCCAGCATGTTTTTCAGGGGCTCAAATAGTGGCAGGCGGGAACCTGTTGCGGTCCCCAAATGCAGTCCCGGTGCGGCGGGAACGAAAATCGGATGGTGTAAACTCGGACCTGTTTTTCACTGACAGTTTTTGCCACGTTGCGTTGCGCGCCGAGCAGGAAAACTTGTCGAGGAATGTCGATTGATGTCGAGTACTGTTCTCAATTTTACCACCGCGGCACTGTACGCCCTGAGCGCGCTGCTGGCCTGGCTGCCCGTTGCCGCGCGCGCGCCGGCAGGGGGCGCCGGCGTGTCGCCGGCTGGCTCGATCCTGCTGCGTGCGACCTACGCTGCCGCGCTGGTGGCGCACGGCGCTGCATTGGGGCACGCGCTGTTTGGCGGCGATGGCCTCAATATCGGTTTTTCGCACGCCGTGTCGCTGATCGTCTGGCTGGTGATGGGCGTGTATTTCCTGATTGGCCTGGATAACCAGCTGCTCAGGCTGGTGGCGATGTATGTCGCTCCGCTCGCCATTGCGGCGGCGCTGCTGCCGGTGTTCCTGCCGGGACTGCGAATCGTTCATTACGCCGGATTCGCTTTCAAATTGCATTTTGTCGTGGCAATCCTTGCTTACTCTCTGTTTACCGTGGCTGCCCTGCATGCGCTGCTGATGCTGTTCCTGGAAAAACGCCTGCATGCCGGGGAAATGCCGGCGTCGATGCAGGGTATGCCGCCACTGCTGCGGGTTGAACGGCTGCTGTTCCAGTTGCTGGGATTCGCGTTTGTACTGCTGACGGTGACTTTGATCAGTGGTGTGTTCTTTTCTGAAGACCTGTTCGGTAAAGCATTCCAGGTGAGCTACAAAACGGTTTTCGCCTTGCTGTCATGGTTCATTTTCGGCGGGCTGCTGATCGGCCACTGGAAATTCGGCTGGCGCGGCAGGCTGGCTGTGCGCTGGACGCTGATTGGCTTCGTGGCGTTGCTGCTGTGCTATGTGGGCAGCAAGTTTGTGCTCGAAGTCATCCTGCAGCGTGTATAGCGCACGATGACCGATAACATTCCCATAGGCTGGCTGTTCGTGGTGCTGGCAGCCATGCTGGCGACCTCCGGTTTTTTTTCGATGTCGGAGACCTGCATGATGGCGCTCAACCGGTATCGGTTGCAGCACCTAATCAAAGAGGGCAGCCGGGGGGCGCGCATGACGGGTGAGCTGCTCGAGAAAACGGAAGAACTGCTGTCGTTCATCCTGGCCGGCAATACGGTCATCAATGCGGCAACGACCATCCTCGTCGCCGAAATTTGCCGGCGATTGTTTGGTGAGGGTGAAATCGTACTGGCCATCGCGACGGCATCAGCTTCGTTTTGCATTCTGATTTTTTCAGAGATTCTTCCCAAGGTTTTTGGCGCGCGCTTTGCCGAGCGTATCGCGCTGGCAGCCAGCTACGTGCTGAGTCCGCTGATTCGCGTGACCTATCCGGTGATGTGGATCATCAACGTCTTCGTGCGCGCCATTCTGCGCATTTTCGGCATGAAGCCGGTCGCAGAAGGTGCGCAACAATTGTCGATGGCCGAGATGCGCACGCTGGTGCTGGAGGGCGGTGAGTTCATCCCGAAAAAACACCAGAACATCATGGTCAACCTGTTTGACCTCGAGACCATGACGGTCGACGACACCATGACGCCGCGCGCGCTGATCGAAGGCGTGGATATCAGCGACAAGATCGATCACATCCGCGGGAGTCTTGCGACGGCGCACCATACGCGTGTGGTGGTGTACGAAGGCGATTTATCCAACGTGATCGGCATCGTGCATGTGCGCAAGGTGCTCAATGTCTCGCGCAACCAGGCGCTGGAAAAAGAAACTCTGCGCGAAATCATGCGCGAACCGTACTTTATTCCCGAGGGGACGGCGCTGTTGCAGCAGCTGACGCTGTTCCAGGAAAACCAGCGGCGCATGGCGCTGGTGGTTGATGAATATGGCGAGATCCAGGGCCTGGTGACGCTGCAGGACATCCTCGAAGAAATCGTCGGCGAATTTACCAGCCAGTCACCGATGAACACGGGGCTCTATCGAAAGCAGGACGATGGCAGTGTGATCGTCGAAGGCTCCTGCCCACTGCGCGTGTTGAACCGCAAGCTGGGCTTTAATTTTCCGCTGGACGGACCGAAGACCATCAATGGGTTGCTGCTGGAACATCTTGAAGATATTCCTGAGCCGGGCGTGGGACTGAAAATCGCCAACTATCCGATCGAAATCCTGCAGGTGCAGGACACGATGGTGAAGATCGTACGGCTGATTCCGCCAAATATGGCGGGCTGAAGACTGTCCGAATCGGTCGGACTAGTCCTTACTGAGCGGCTATTGCTTTCGCCAAGAGCTCCCATTCGGCCAGTGGGATTCTTGCAATAGGCTCGGCGCCGCCTTTGCCGTCGGGTTGGTACACCACGATTTCGTTCTCCTGCATGCCGCCCATGATGCGTTCTTCCGCGCGGGCACTGCCGTGCGTGTGGGAGACCAGCAGGTTGTTCGTGCCTTTGGGGGGGATTTCGCCCAGTCGTTTGAAGCGGGCGGCGTTGACGTCAAACCCTGTGCGTTGTCCGATCTGGTGATTCAGGTCTTCGGTGATATCGAGTGGACCGAGGCCAAGCGCGTAGCCGGTTTCACGGGTACGGCAAAATTGCGCGGTAAACACCTGGTTTATGGGTATCTTGAGTTGGCGTATTCCTTCGCCTACTTTGCGTGCCTGCTCCTTGCCGAGGTCAGAAATATTGCGCTGGATTGCGCAGTTTTCCCACCAGACAGGGGTTTGAATCAGATTGCCGTCTTGCCCAACCGTGGCTTGCGCATGGCGCATGTAGAGGTTGAATCCCCCGCGGCGCAACGCCTGCACAAGCGGCACGCCTTTAAGCTCTTTCTCTGGGGCAATCTGAGGAATTTGGGGCGGCTGGGACGGGATTGGTGCGGGTACGGCTGTGATGGTCAGTGCGGTTGGCGGCTGGCTTTTTGCAGGTGCTGGCCCAGTTTCGTTGTTAGCGCCTACTGTCTGGCTGTAACCCGCCCGTATTGATAGCATCAAAGCCACCGACATGATTGAAATGGTGGTTAATCGTTTTGCTGCCGCGTTCAATCGAATTTCCTCGGAAGGTGTCTTATGGGATCGGGGCGATGCAAAATTCTATCGTAGCGGAAGTGTATCGGGTACTCTCCGCCGACGCTTCCGGCAGGGTTGCAAATATCGAAGTGCCAGTCCGCTCAGACTGAGCCGCGCATTTGACCTTTCCCTCAAAAATCTGGATAATGCCGGGTTCCGTGGAGAGGTGGCCGAGTGGTTAATGGCAGCAGACTGTAAATCTGCCCTCTAACGAGTACGCTGGTTCGAATCCAGCCCTCTCCACCAAAGGTTTTGGTGGGTGAATAAGTACGAATTGCGGGTGTAGCTCAATGGTAGAGCAGAAGCCTTCCAAGCTTACGACGACGGTTCGATCCCGTTCACCCGCTCCAGTTTTCAGCAGTAAGTTGAGCAAGCGTGCAGGTTTCAGGCAAGGCGCGAACATTCGCCGTGTACGTAGTTGTACACAAGTATGTTCGCAACGCCGCATGAAGCCTGCAGGCGCCGCTCAAGGCTCTTGTAGCTCAGTGGTAGAGCACTCCCTTGGTAAGGGAGAGGCCACGCGTTCAATCCGCGTCAAGAGCACCAAAATTTGTAGCATCCCAAAGTTAACTGACGAAAATTAACGAGGACGAGAAATGGCAAAAGGCAAGTTTGAGCGTACGAAGCCGCACGTGAACGTGGGGACGAT
>JBDTWS010000011.1:0-41762 GCA_040006575.1 Betaproteobacteria bacterium | reverse complement strand
GTGACGGCCGCGACGAAGTAACAAGCAGTTATTTTTCCTGGTCCACTGTCTTGCACCAGGTCATCCACATCTCGCGGTAAGCAGTTTCAATTTCGCGCGTGAATTTCTGCGCGTCCAGCAGCGGAGAGCGCAGCAGGCGTGCGCGCATGTCGTGACGCAATTCCTGAATCTGCGGAATGTCACTTGCGGCGCGTATTGCAAGCTGCAAATACTCGTCGTCATCACGAGCGATAAATGACTCAAGACCTGCGTTAGCCAGCAAGCTACTCCCCACCCGCGTTGCATGTCGATCGCCGCACAGCGTGATGGTGGGCACGCCCATCCACAGGGCTTCGAATGTGGTCGTGGTGCCGTTGTACGGGAACGGATCGAGACCAATATCGATTGCGTGGTAGCGCGCCAGGTGTTCATCGAAGCCGGCATCCTTGCCGAGGAAATTAATACGACTCGCGCTGACACCGTGCGAGGAAAACATGCCTGCGAATGTCGCGCGCGTCGCCTGGTTTTCAAATCCTCCCGCCTTCAGCACGAGACGCGACGACGGCAGCGCCACCAGGATGCGCGACCACAATGCAATCACGCGCGGCGTAATTTTCTGCAGCGCGTTGAACGAGCCGAAAGTCAAGAATCCGTTGGTAATCGCAGGCGCGGCCCGCACCTCTATGCCTGCATCCGGCGGGCACCAGCACAGAAAGGTCTCCGGAATCCGCACCAGGCGTTCACTGTAAAACTCGTCGTCCGCATCAAAGGGATCGGCATGTGCGTCAGTCAGCCGGTAGTCCATTGCGGTAAGCCCTGTAGTCGCGGGGTATCCAAGATACGTAACCTGCACTGGCGCGGGCCTGTGCGCAAAGGCCAGCAGGCGGTGATGCGCCGTATGGCCCGCGAGGTCGACGAGGATGTCGATGCCGTCGCGGCGGATGCAATCTGCGAGCGCTGCGTCGTCCATCCCGCTGCAGTCCAGCCAATGATCCGCGAGCTCGACAAATCGTGCGGTGATTGAGTCGGCGCGCGGGTTGTTGTAATAGCAAAACACGTCTACTTCGCCGCGGTCGTGATTACTGATCAGGGACTCTGCGAAGTACGCGACCGAATGGCGCCGAAAATCGGCGGACACATATCCAATCTTCAGCCGGCGTCGTGCATCGCGTGAATTGTCGTGTGCCGTCCATGATTTTCGCAGCGGCGCCTCATGGATTTCCGCAAAACGCCTGGCCTCCGCAAACGCCTCTTCCGGCGTGACGGTATCCATATACTGAAGAGTCCACAACAAATTGCTGTGCGCCGCATAAAATCCGGGATCGATCTGCGTGACGCGTCGATACGCAGTAACGGCCTCTTCAAGCCTGCATTGGTCGGCACGCGCATTGCCCAGGTTGTACAGCGCGCCCACATGATCGGGGTGCATTGCAATAACAGCAGAATAGGCAACGGCCGCTTCGTCGACCTTGCCCATATCCGCCAGCACATTCCCCAGGTGAAAATGTGCATCCGCAAAGTTCGGATCAAGCCGCCCTGCGTCCGCATATGCCAACGCCGCGCCGGGTAAATCCCTTTGCGCCCGCAGCGCATTGGCCAGGTTGTAATGCACGTCAGCTCGCGTGGCCTCGCAGGCAATCGATTGCCGATAGCGTCGTATTGCGTCCGCAGTCTTTCCCTGCGCACCGAGCATCGTTCCGAGGTCGTTGAAAAAAACTGCGTTGGGACCACTCAATGAAATCGCGTCTTCAAGCAGCTGCACTGCCGGTGCATAGTGGCCGGCGTGAAATGCAACCGAAGCGAGGCAGTGCATCGCTTCAGCTTCACGCGGATTTATTCCAAGAATCTGCCGGCACAACGCTTCACATTCACTGAGTCGACCCGCCGCGAGATGCGCGTACGCCACATCAAGCGCTGCAGAAATATCGAAAGGCAAATTGGTCGACATCTATCGCGGCCAGGACTAAAGACCAGAAATCAAAGTATCAACCCCAGCATTGGTGCGGCATACAGGCCACAATGCCGCCAGGAGCCGCGCCAGTGCTTGAGTTTTGTCCGCATCAACGCAGCGCTTGCTCGATATCCGCCTTCAAATCCACCAGGTCTTCCACACCCAGCGAGAGGCGCACCAGGCTGTCGCTAATGCCCAGCGAGCGGCGAATCTCAGGCGGGATTGATGCGTGCGTCATGATCGCCGGATGTTCCGCGAGACTCTCCACGCCACCCAGGCTTTCCGCGCAAACAAACACTTTCAGATTTTCCAGAAAGCGCCGCGAATTTTCGAGGTCACCTTTCAGGATCACCGTCACCATGCCGCCGAAAGCATGTCCTGAGCCTGTCGAAGGGCCGTTCATCTGCTTCTTCGCCAGCGCATGCTGCGGATGCGAAGCCAGCCCCGGATAAATCACGCGCTCGACTTTCGGATGCGTCGCCAGCCATTGCGAAATCGCCATCGCGCTTTCGCAATGTCGCTCCATACGCAGATGCAAAGTCTTCAATCCGCGCATGGCGAGAAAAGAATCGAACGGCCCGAGGATGCTGCCGACGGCATTGTGCAAAAACTCAAGCCGCTCACACAGCGGGCCTTTTTCGCGCGCCACCACCATGCCACCAACCATGTCGGAATGCCCGTTCAGGTACTTGGTGACCGAGTGAATGACCAGATCAAAACCACAGTCCAGTGGACGCTGTATATACGGCGTTGCAAACGTGTTGTCCGCAACCGAAATCAATCCATGCTTTTTCGCGATCGCAGCAACGGCTTCCAGATCCACCAGCTTCAACAGCGGATTGCTCGGCGATTCCACCCAGATCATTTTTGTATTCGGTTTGATGGCCGCTTCGATCTTGGACGGATCGGTCATGTCCATGAACGTGAAATCCAGGCCAGCCGAACGCTTGCGTACCCGCTCGAACAAACGATAGCTGCCGCCGTACAAATCATCCAGCGCGATGACATGGCTGCCCGTATCGAGCGTATCCAGGATCGTTGCCGAAGCGGCGAGCCCCGACGCAAATGCAAACCCCTGCACACCATTTTCCAGGTCCGCCACACAGCGCTCAAACGCCATCCGTGTTGGATTTTGCGTGCGCGCGTACTCGTACCCTTTGTGCACACCCGGGCTAGCTTGCGCATACGTTGACGTCGCATAAATCGGCTGCATCACCGCGCCCGTGGTGGGATCAGGTTCCTGGCCGGCGTGAATGGCGCGCGTGCCGAACTGGTGTTTGGTCGTCATGGTTATTGCACCCTTCTGCGCAGGTAATTCAATAAATCGTAGCGTGTGATGAGGCCCAGGAATTTCTCCCCATCCTCGACAATCGCGATGTGGCCGCGATCGAAAATCGGCATCAGCCGCGTGATGGAGTCACTGACCTGTACCGTGTCCAGCTTCGAGGTCATTGCCTCACGCACCGGCGACTTGAAACGTGCCTCATCGCCATAAATCGACAGCAGGATATCGGACTCATCGATGATGCCGACCACCTTCTCGTTGTCCAGCACGGGCAGCTGCTGGAAGTCGTACAGTTTCATTCGCGCATACGCCGTCTGCAGCGTGTCGTCCGGCTTGATGGTCACCGTGGCGCGGTCCTTGTGATGGCGCGCAATCAAATCGGTGAGGTCGCCCTTGTTTTCCTGCTTGATGATGCCCTGGTCGGTGAGCCAGTAATCGTTGTACATCTTCGACAGATATTTTCCGCCCACATCGCAGATGATGGTGACGACGCGCTTCGGCGTGGTCTGCTCGCGGCAATAACGCAATGCGGTCGCGAGCAATGTGCCCGAGGACGACCCGCCCATGATGCCTTCTTTTTGCAACAGCTCACGCGCGGCCAGCAGCGCTTCACCGTCCGGAATCGCGTAGGCTTTTTTCGCCAGTGAAATATCCAGGTTGGCCGGCACATAGTCGCCGCCGATACCTTCCACCAGCCACGATCCGGCCTCGCCGTGCGTGCCGGTGTTGACGATCTCATTCAGGATCGAACCCTTCGGATCAGCCAGCACCATCTCCACATGCGGCGCCACCTTATGGAAAAATCGTCCCATGCCGGTGATGGTGCCGCCCGAGCCTACACCCGCCACGATCGCATCCAGCTTGTGATCCATCTGTTCCCAGATTTCCGGTGCGGTCCACTCTTCATGCGTGGCGGGATTGGCAGGATTGGAAAACTGGTCAATGCAAAATGCGCTCTCGCCACGCGCCTGCATTTCCGCCGCGATGCGCTTGGCCATGTCCTGGTAATACTCAGGGTGTCCCTTCGACACGTCCGAACGCGTCATGACAATTTCCACACCCATCGCGCGCAGGTGAAAAATCTTCTCCTGGCTCATCTTGTCCGGGATCACCAGCAGCAACTTGTAGCCTTTGTGAATCGCGGCCAGTGCGAGGCCAAGGCCGGTATTGCCCGCAGTCGCCTCCACGATGGTGCCACCCGGCTTGATCTTGCCGTCGCGCTCGGCTGCTTCGATCATGCGCAAGCCGATGCGATCCTTTATCGAGCCGGCAGGATTGTTGCACTCGAGCTTGGCGTACAGCTCGCACATGCCGGTATCGAGATTATTGAGGCGGACCAGCGGCGTATCGCCGATCAGGTCGAGGACATTGTTATAGCGACGCATAGACTCCTTCCAGTTTTGCCGCATGAGGATGGTAGCGGCAAAAAAATTGCGATCAGAGGCCACCTTGTGGGCGGCTCCAGTGTGTGAGTGCCGCTATGTTACGCGCTTCCGCCGCTGTCCTTCCAGCCGGAATCATCCTGCGATTCGGCCATGCCCAGCAGCGAGCGGCCGACCGCTTCGGCGACCTTGATGCCGTCCACACCCGCCGACAGGATGCCCCCCGCATAGGCCGCACCTTCTCCCGCCGGATAGAGACCTTTCACATTCACGCTCTGGAAATCCTGGCCGCGCGTCATTCGCAACGGTGACGATGTGCGCGTCTCCACGCCGGTCAGCACGGCGTCGTGCATGCCGTAGCCGCGAATCTGTTTGTCGAAAGCGGGAATCGCCTCACGCATCGCTGCGATGGCGTAATCGGGCAAGCTCGCAGAGAGATCGGCGAGGTGGACGCCCGGCTTGTATGAGGGTTCGACTTCGCCGAAAGCAGTCGAGGCCCGGCCCGCCAGGAAGTCACCGACCAGTTGTCCGGGTGCTTCATACGTGCCACCACCCGCCTGGAACGCCAGCGATTCCCAATGCCGCTGGAACGCAATGCCCGCCAGCGGCCCACCCGGATAATCGTCGGGACTGATGCCCACCACGATGCCGGCATTGGCATTGCGCTCATTGCGCGAATACTGGCTCATGCCATTCGTCACCACGCGGTTTTCTTCCGACGTCGCGGCGACCACTGTGCCACCAGGACACATGCAGAAACTGTAAACGCTGCGGCCGTTTGCCGCGTGATGCACCAGCTTGTAGTCGGCCGCACCCAGCAGCGGATTACCGGCGTTCACGCCCAGCCGCGCGCGATCAATAAGCGATTGCGGATGTTCGATGCGAAAGCCGATCGAGAACGCTTTCGCCTCCATGTACACGCCGCGTGCGTGCAGCATTTCGAACGTGTCGCGCGCGCTGTGGCCGACGGCGAGCACCAGGTGATCGGTCCGCAGTTCCGAGGTGCGTCCGTGCTCGACGTCAAGCAGCGTGGCGCCGCGCAATACGCCGTTCTCGATCAGCACATCGGCCAGCCGGTGCTGGAATTTCACCTCGCCCCCCAGCGCAATAATTTCCTCGCGCATTCGTTCCACCACGCCGACGAGACGGAATGTACCGACATGCGGCTTGCTGACGAACATGATTTCCGGTGGTGCGCCGGCCTTCACGAATTCGCTCATCACCTTGCGGCCCAGGTAGCGTGGGTCCTTGATCTGGCTATACAGTTTTCCATCGGAAAACGTACCCGCGCCGCCTTCGCCGAACTGCACATTCGATTCCGGGTTCAGCGTCTTTTTCCGCCACAGCCCCCACGTATCCTGGGTGCGTTCGCGCACCGGCTTGCCGCGCTCGATGACGATGGGGCGCAAACCCATCTGCGCCAGGATGAGTGCTGCGAAAATCCCGCACGGGCCAAAGCCCACCACCAGCGGCCGCGGTTTCGACAGTGCGTTCGCCGACGCATGGCCCACAAAATGATATTGCGTATCGGGTGAAATTTTTATGGCGGCATCGCTTTTGCCGACACCGCTTCGCAGCTTCTTGAGCACCGCCGCTTCGTCGTGGACGTTGACATCCACGCTGTACACAAACAGCATCGCGTTTTTCTTGCGCGCGTCGTAGCTGCGCTTGAACACGCTGAAGTCGATCAGCGCTGCCTTCGGAATATCCAGCTTCTTGAGGATGGCCAGCTCGAGCGCCGGCGCGGCGTGTTCGAGCGGCAAGCGCAGTTCGTTGATTCGTAACATGAGGTGCGGGGAGGGGAAATTGGCGCCAGCATAACATCGTGCGGCCGGGCGCCGGATTCATAGCGAAATAATGGCAAGATCGCCATTCGGCGGGCATTCCAGGCTAATTGTTCCCTGCAAGCCGCGCCGGCGCTGGATCTACGCTTTTGAAATTGAACGCGGCAACGGCAACACCTCAAGCACCAGCGCCACACCGGCCAGCACCACCACGCCACCGATAATGGCGCCCTCGTTCAACGCCTCACCAAAAAATATCGCGCCCCACGCCACACCGAAAAGCGGAATGAGGAACGTCACCGAAATCGCGCGTGTCGGTCCCACATCGCGAATCAATCGAAAGTACAGCAGGTACGCCACGGCGCTGCACAGTGCCGCCAGGGCCAGCAGGGAAAGCAGCGTTTGCATCGACGGCATGACGGAAGGAATCGACCACACACCCAAAGGCGCGAGCAACAATGCGGGCAACACCAGCGTGCCGACGGCGATCCCAATGTTGGGCACGCCTCGTGTGTATTTCTTGGTGTACACGATCACGAAACCGTAGAGAGCGGTGGCCGCGAGCGAAGCGGCCATCGCGGTGATGGTCTCGGTATTAAGCGGGATGGGGCCCAGGTTGATGATGAGTCCGACACCGGCCAAGCCCAGCGCCATGCCGGCAATACGCCATGCGGTGAGTCGCTCCTGCAGCATGAGGGCCGCGCACAGTGCGGCGAAGAAAGGTGAGCCTGCATTCAGAATTGCGCCGTAACCGGCAGGCAGCGTCTTCATCGCAAATGCGATCAGGGCAAACGGCAGTGCGGAATTCAGCAAGCCGATGAACAGATATTGTTTCCACCAGGTGCGCCATTGCAAGTCCTGGCGCGTGGCGGTTGCATACGCCAGCAGCAGCACGCCGGCAATCGAGATGCGCAACCACATCGTACCGATGCCGCCGAACACCGGCGCCACGGCGCGCATCAGCGCGTATGAACCTCCCCAGATGGCGGCAAGGGAGAAGAGGCGGGCGAAATCGTAAGCGTTCATGCGATGAAAACGGCGGACCGGAAGTTGGAAGGCGGCTTTTCAGGGAACCGGAGTATCGCATGCAGGCCACGGGCAAGGCGACGGTTTTGGGGCATCAAACCCAACCGGCAGGAATCCGTTGCAGGGGATTTTGCGTATGGTTTCAAACGATGATTCCGGGAGGGACTTCATGACACAGGACTGGGCAGTGCCGTTTGCGATCGATCCTTTTATACTGCCGGGCATGAAGGCAGGGTTATCAACGGGAAAGCCGGCGGCGAGAGCCGCAAAATCTGCGTCCACAGGTACGCCACCTGCGGCAACGCGCGTCAAGCCTGCGTCGGTAGCCCTGCCGGCCGAAGATGACGCCGCGCTGGTGGAATGTCTCGCGGGAATCCGCGGTCGGGACCAGAAGGCGCTCGCCCGTCTCTATGACCTGACCGTTAGCCGTGTCTACGCCATCGCATTGCGTATCGTCCGCCACGCCGACATGGCCGGGGAGGTGGTGTCGGACGTGTACATGCAGGTATGGCGTGATGCGCATCGCTACGATGATGAGCGGGGCAAAGTGTTGGCCTGGCTGCTGGTTATTGCCCGCAGCCGATCACTGGATTTCCTGCGCAGGCAGGACGAGGCATTCAGCCATCCGGACCCGCATGCCCTGGTCAGCGAATCCGAGTCTGAAACCCGAAAATGCAATCCGCAGGACCTGCTGGAAGCGACGCAAGCCGGCAGCGCGGTTCGCGCTGCGATGCTGCGATTGAGTCCTCTGCAACGGCAACTGTTGTCACTGGCTTTTTTTCGCGGCCTGACACACACGGAGATTGTCGAACACAGCGGCATCCCGCTTGGCAGTGTCAAAACCCATATCCGACGTGCGCTCGCAATATTGCGCAACACGCTGGAAGAGCAATCGAGTGCGGGAGAAACGTCATGAAAAGAACCATCAGCAAAGCGGATGCCGTTTTGCCAGGCGATGTTGTGGAGAACCTGCTCAAGGCCACCAAACCGGCAGGTCTCACGGAGAAACGTCGCACGGCAATGAGGCAGAAGTTGCTGGCCGCTGTTGCGACTGGTGTCGAAGACCCCGCGATCGATAAAGACGCGAGCATGCGCATCGTACGTGCCGGGGAGGGCAGCTGGATTACGTTTGCACCCAACGTGGAAATGAAAGTCTTGAATGACGACGGCCACACGCGCACCTGGCTGGCGCGCTTCGCTGCGGGCGGGCGGATACCGGCGCACCGGCAGACCGGAGATGAAGAGGCAATTGTGCTGGAGGGTTGGTGCTACGTGGGCGAACACGAAATGCACAAAGGCGATTACCAGTTGATCCGCAAAGGCGGCCGTCACGGTGAAATCGCCAGTCCGGACGGCTGCCTGATATTTGTGCGCAGCCACAGTGATAAAAAGCGCGCGTCGGACCTGGCAGTGACGAGGTAGGGCTCACGTGCCAAACAAGGCGCCCAACAAGGCGCCAACTGAGGCGCTAAACGAGGCAAACTTTATTTCGTCAAATATTCCTGCGCCAGCCACCACGCAACGGCGGCGATAAATGCCGAGCACGGAATCGTCAGCACCCACGCCCAGACAATCCCGCCTGCCACACCCCAGCGCACCGCGTTGAATTTCCGTGCGGCACCCACGCCGACAATGGCGCCGGTGATGGTGTGTGTGGTCGATACCGGCACGCCCATCGCGGTGGCGATAAACAACGTCATCGCGCCGCCCGACTCCGCGCAAAATCCGCCCACCGGTTTCAGCTTGGTGATTTTCTGGCCCATGGTTTTCACAATGCGCCAGCCGCCGAACAGGGTGCCCATGGCGATGGCCACGTAACACGACACGATCACCCACAGCGGCACCGGATCCTTCGTGGTGGAAATGCCCGCGGCGATCAGCAGCATCCAGATAATGCCGATGGTTTTCTGCGCATCGTTGCCACCGTGGCCGAGGCTGTACAGCGACGCCGAGACCAGCTGCAGCCGGCGAAACCAGCGATCCACTTTGCGCGGCGCGGCGCGGCGGAATAGCCATGCAACTATGATCATCAACGTGCTGCCAAACAGGAAGCCCAGCAGCGGCGACAGGAAAATAAACAAGATGGTTTTCATCAGTCCGCTTGTCACCAGTGCCGTGGTGCCGGCCTTGGCCACGGCTGCACCAACCAGCCCGCCAATCAGGGCGTGCGACGAGGAAGAGGGAATGCCGTAGTACCAGGTAATTACGTTCCAGAAAATCGCGCCGATCAGGGCACCCATGATCACAAGGTGATCGACCACGACAGGATCAATGGTGCCTTTGCCCACTGTCGCCGCGACCTTCAACTGGAAAATCGCGATGGCGACGAAATTAAAAAATGCCGCCCATGCGACCGCGTACTGCGGTTTCAGCACCCCGGTGGATACGATGGTGGCGATGGAATTCGCCGCATCGTGAAAACCGTTCATGAAATCGAAAATCAGCGCGAGCGCGATCAGGAAAATGATCATCTCCATGCTGATGCTGACTGAGGCCATGATTTATCCGCGTAAGTGAGGTGGTCGGGCGGGCGAGCGAGTAGTGCGAGTGAGCTAATTGCGCGGGCTGCGCAAACTACGCGTTTTCGAGCACGATGCCTTCGATGACGTTGGCCGTGTCTTCGCAGCGGTCGGTCACGGACTCGAGCAATTCGTAGATGGCTTTCAGCTTGATCAGCTGGCGCGTATCCGGCTCGTCGCGGAACAGTTTCGACATGGCCGAACGCATAACGCGATCCGCTTCCGATTCAAGCTGGTCGATCTCGCTGCAGATCTTGAGAATCGCCTGCGAGTTGTCCAGGTTGGATAGCAGCCCCACGGCGAGCTTCACCTTTTCGGCGCAGCTCACGCAGATGTCGGCCAATTTTCGCGCCGCATCGGATACTTCGCGCACGTCATACAGCACCACGCATTCCGCCACGTCTTCCATCAGGTCGAGGATGTCGTCCATGTTGCTGATGAGCTTGTGGATGTCTTCGCGGTCGAGCGGTGTGATGAAAGTCTGGTGCAGCAGCTGGATCGTCTCGTGCGTGATCTTGTCCGCCTTCTTCTCGATCGAGTTCACGTTCTGCGCATGCGCTTCGCGATTGCCCATGTCGGAGAGGAATGCCTTCAGTTCATGCGCGCCTTCCACCACCAGCGTGGCATGGTCGTTGAAGTGGTCAAAGAATCGCCCTTCCTTGGGCATGAGACGTCCGAACATGGTGACCTCCGGGAATTCGCGAACGGGCTGGATCGTTCGGGGCTGCAACGTTTATGACACGAGGATGACGGTTTTGTGACTGGCGGGATTGTAGCTGATCGCGCCGGCTGGAGCGCGCGGGTTGCCGATCGGGGATTTCCCTATGGCCGGCGGGCCGGCGTATCAACATGCAAACCGCAGGCACAAATATTTGCCACTCCGCACATGACAATTGACCGGCCACCATGCGCCGATCACTGTGCGCCGCATTGATGACGTTGCGTGCGCACTTGCGAATCAGCACACAAGCGTGCGCTGCCGAGTTGTAACGCGGAGGTAACCGCGTGTTACCCGAGCCGCGTTTTGCAAACAGTAGTTACAACCTCGCCGCTGTGCGCGCGCGCGCATGACTATGGTGATGAACGAAATAAGGATTGGTCGCGACGGATGCCCCTTCAAATATCACTTGTCATGGAAATATGAATCCTTTCGTCACTGTCATCATCCGCAGCATGGGGCGCCCAAGCATCGAACGCGCGCTGGCCTCCCTTGCAGGCCAGACGCATCGGGCTATTGAGGTGCTGGTGATCGACGCGACCGGTGGAAGCCATCCTCGGCTGGCCACGCGTTGCGGCGAATTTCCGCTGCGGATGGTAAGCCTGGGCCGGCGCTTGAATCGTCCGCAAGCCGGCAACGCGGGTTTGCAACATGCGCACGGCGAGTGGCTGATTTTCCTCGATGACGATGATTTTTTCGGCTGCGAACACATTGAGCTGCTGCTCGAATGCGCACTCGCCACCAATGTACACACCGCATACGCCGGCACCAGGCTGCTTGACGCGAACGACAACGTAATCGGCGAACTTAATGAACCCTACGCGCGGCTGAAACTCCTGGCGGGAAATTTCATCCAGATGGGTGCCATGCTGTTTCACCGCAGCCTGCTGCAGCGCGGCTGCGAATTTGATGAGCAGATGTTGCTGTACCAGGATTGGGATTTCTGGCTGCAACTTTCGTGGCACACGCATTTTGCGCACTCGCCGAAACTGACCAATAACTGGCGGGTGCATAGCGGAAAATCCGGCGCCGGCACGGGCGCCAATGCCAACCCGGCGCTGCAACGCGAATTTGAGCAGCGGGTGAAACTGAAATGGCGCGGCAGGCACATTCGCCTGATCCGTTTCGTGCAGGACACCTCGCACCGCGCGGCTGGGTTGCTGGTGACGCGGCCCGCGCGTGCCGCACGCATACTGCGCCGCGCGCTGCTGTTGATGCCCAACGATCCCACGCTGACAAACTTGCTGGGCCTGGCCAATTTTCATAGTGGCGACGTTACCGGCGCGTGGTATGCGTTCTCCGCGGCTCTCGTGCTGTTGCCCAACAACGAATCCATCACGCGCAACCTCGCGCGCGCGGCTGATTCGCGGCTGCGTCGCACGGTAGGCGGCGTCAAGTAACGCAGGCGCCGCGTCACACGTTTCCTGCGTGTTCGCGGGCGGATGTGCCTGCGGCAAACCTCATATCGTAAATCGCCATTCGGCGCGCTTTTCCAGCCATTTCAGGCCTGGAAACCGCGCCAATGCTTGTTTTTTCCCGTCGCCTTGTCCCCGGGCAAAGCTTGAGCCCATGCGCTTCGGCTAGAATGAGGAATAACCCGCAAGCGCCATCCCCGAGGAGAAATCATGAAATTCAGAAATACGCTGCTCTCGCTAGCCTGCCTGCTGTTCGCCGGATTCGCCTCGGCGCAGGCCTATCCCAATAAGCCCGTCACCATGATCGTGCCGTTCGCGGCCGGTGGCCCCACCGATACGGTGGCGCGCCAGGTGGCTTCGGTCATGTCCAAGTCGCTGGGCCAGACTGTGATTGTTGAAAACGTCGGTGGCGCCGGCGGCACGATCGGCGTGGGCAAAGTGGTCTCGGCACCCGCCGACGGCTACACCATCCTGCTCATGCACATCGGCATTTCCACCGCGCCATCGCTGTATCGCACGCTGAAATATGACGTGAACAAGGATCTCGAACCGATCGGCCTCGTCACCGAAGTGCCGATGACCATCATCGCGAGAAAAGATTTTCCGCCCAAGGATTTCAAGGAAATGGTTGCGTACCTGAAGGCCAACAAGGCCAAGGTGTCGTACGCCAATGCCGGCGTCGGTTCCGCCTCGCACTTGTGCGGGATGTTGTTCATGAGCGCCATCGAGACGGATGTGCTGACGGTGCCTTACAAGGGAACGTCGCCCGCCATGACCGATTTGCTGGGCGGCCAGGTCGATTTCATGTGTGACCAGACCACCAACACCACTTCGCAGATCAAGGGCGCCAAAGTGAAAGCCTATGGCGTGACCACGATGACGCGCGTCGCATCGCTGCCGGACCTGCCGACGCTCAATGAGTCCGGACTCAAGGGATTCAGCGTCGGCGTATGGCATGGCATATGGGCGCCGAAGGGCACGCCGAAGGCTGTGAGCGACAAACTGGTGGCAGCATTGCAGGCGGCGTTGAAAGACGACGCTGTAAAGGCCAAGTTTGCCGACCTGGGTACCGCGCCGGAACCGCTCAATCGCCAGACGCCGGAAGCGCTGCGCACCCACCTTGCGTCGGAAATTGCCAAATGGGGCCCGATCATCAAGAAGGCGGGTATTTACGCGGACTGATTGAGAGACCGTCATTCCGGTGCCGACGGGAATCCAATTTCGATCAGACCTGGATTCCCGCCTTCGCGGGAATGACGAAAGTGGGCAAACGCGCGCTCTGCCGGGCCACCCATGTAAACGCCCGCTCCGCTGGGCTACATCACCAGCGCCCGCTCCGTCGGGCGTTTTCTTTTGCAGTTAAACTTCCCGCATGGTCAAGAAAACCACCGCCGCATTCACTCAGAACACCATCGCCATGGTGTACGACTTCGACGGCACGCTGTCGCCGCAGCCGATGCAGGAATACACCGTGCTGCCCAAGATCGGTATCGAGCCCGAGACATTCTGGAAGCGCGTGCACAAGGAAGCCGTCGAGACCGGATCGGACCCGATGCTGGTGTACATGCGCCTGATGATGGAGATGCTGTACAAGAACGACGACGTGAAAATCACTCGCGATGATTTCGCCGCTATGGCGGAACGCATCCAGTATTTCCCCGGTGTGGAGGAATGGTTTCCGCGCATCAATGCTTACGTAAAAAAACGCAGTGGTGCTGCCGTCAACGTGCAGCACTACATCATCTCCGCCGGGCAGAAGGAAATCCTCGAAGGCGTTTCGATCCGCAAATATTTCAAGCAGATCTATGCGTCCGAATATCACTTCAATCAATACGGCATCGCCAATTTCCCCAAGCTCTTGATCACGGACACGTCAAAAACGCAGTTCCTGTTCCGTATCAACAAGGGCAAGGAAGCGATTTCGGAATCGATCAACGATCACATGCCCGAGGCCGAGCGGCCCATTCCATTTTCCAACATCATCTACATCGGCGACGGCATGACCGACGTGCCGTCGATGGCGCTGACGATGAAGAGCGGCGGACATTCGCTGGCGGTGTTCAATCCCAAGTACGCCAAAAGCAAGGCGACGTGCGTGCGACTGCTGGATGCGGGACGCGTGGATTTCATTGCGCCGGCCGATTATCGCGATAACAGCAAGCTCGCCACACGTGTGCAGCTGCTGCTCGATTCGGTGATCGCGGGCATCGCCTACGCCGCTGAAGTGGCCGCCTGCAAAGCGGAAAACAAGTAAGCCGATGCGGCCGCTGTCGTTCCAGTTGTTGCGTGAGCTGTCGCACGAACATTTTGTTTCCGGCTCGCAGCTCGCGGAAAAATTCGGCGTTTCGCGTAGCGCAGTATCGGACGCAATGCGCGATGCCGGCGAGGCCGGTGTGGAAATTTTCAGCCTCACGCGCCGGGGATACCGCCTGGCTTCGCCGGTCGAGTTGCTGGATGTCGAACGCCTGCGCAAAAAACTGGGTGCAGTCGCCAAGCGCGTGAATGTCGCTGTGGTCGAGAGCATTGCGTCTACCAATTCCGAAATGATGCAGCGTGCCATTGACGGCGCACCATCGGGCACCTGCCTCGTCGCCGAAATCCAGACCGCAGGGCGCGGCCGACGCGGGCGTGTGTGGGAATCTGCGTTGGGCGGTTCGCTGGCATTCTCGCTGCTGTGGCGTTTTGACAAAGGTGCCGCGCACCTCGGCGGGCTTTCGCCGGCGGTGGGGCTCGCCGTCTTGCGTGCGTTGCGTGCCGCCGGTGTCGCCGAAAAAGATGTGGCGCTCAAGTGGCCCAACGACATTATTTCCGGTCATCGCAAACTGGCCGGCGTACTGATCGAAAGCCAGGGCGATATGCTCGGGCCGACGGCGGTGGTCATTGGCATCGGACTCAATATCAACCTGCCGGACAAGACGAAAGAAGCAATCGACCAGCCGGTGATCGATGTGCAGTCGCTGATGAGCGATTCTGTTTCACGCAATGATTTGCTGGCCGCCATCCTGCGCGAACTGGTGGCCATGCTCGACCGGTTCCAGGTGGCAGGATTTCCGGCGTTCCGCGAAGAATGGATTGCGGCCCATGCGCTGCACGGCAAGCCGGCGCGGGTGCTGAATGGCGATGGCACAGTGCTGGACACGGAAGTGCGCGGTGTGGCGGATGACGGTTCGCTCATCGTCATGCAACATGGCCGCGAAGTGATCCTCTCCTCAGGTGAAGTCAGTTTGCGCGGAGCCAGAAAATGAATCAGGGAAAATCGTTGCGCGTGCTGGCGGTGGATGCCGGCAACACGCGCGTGAAATGGGGGCTGCATGACGGCCGCGAATGGTTCATGCGCGGCCGGTTTGCGACGGCTGCGGCCGGTTCGGCCGAGGCGTTCAGTCATCTGCCGCACAATCCCGACGTGGACTGTATTGTGGTTTCCAATGTCGCCGGTGCGCAGGTGGCAAACGCGATCAAGGATGCCTTGTACAGCCTCGGCAAGCCGGTGACATTCATCGAGGCAGCCAATGAGCAGTGCGGGGTCACCAATCGCTACGAACCCGCGAATATCCTCGGCACCGACCGCTGGGCCGCACTCATCGGCGCACGCGCCGTCTCGCAGTCGCGCGCGCAACTGGTGGTGATGGCTGGCACTGCACTCACCATCGATACACTTTCTTCGCAGGGTGTTTTCCTGGGGGGCATCATCATTCCCGGTATTTCGCTGATGCGCGCGTCGCTGCACCAGGGCACGGCGCAGCTCCCTGACGAAACCGGCGAATACCAGACCTTCCCGCGCAACACGCTGAATGCGATCACCTCCGGCGCCATCGAGGCCTGCAGCGGCGCCATCCAGCGCATGTACACTCACCTGTCCGCGAATACCGGCGACGTGCCGCAATGCATTGCGGGCGGCGGGTCCATCCACGTCATCGCGCCGCATCTTCCGTTCCCGGTCACGATCAACGACAATCTGGTGCTGGATGGCTTGATCGCCATTGCGACCAGTGCGCCGGATATTTTTCCCGCTTAGCCGAATTGACCATGGCCCGATTTCTATTTCTGCTGCTGCTGATTGCCAACATCGCCTTTGGCGCATACCTCTATCTCTACCAATTCGGGACAAGCGGTAACGCCAGCCCGCCACCCGAGGTAAACCGCGACGCACTCAAGATTGTGTCGGTGGCCGACCCGGGGAAAGCGCAGGCCGACGCACTGGCTGCACGCAAACTGGCCGAGAGTCTCAAGGGTTCGGCGTGCGTGGATTTCGGCGTGAAGCCCACGGATGGCGCGCGAGCCGGTATTTCGTTCGCGGCCATGAATCTCGGTGAACGCCTCAGTTCGCACAACGTCGAGGACTTCACGCGTTTCGCCTTGTCACTGCCCGCGCAAAAAGACAAGCGCGCCGCCGAAACGCTGGTGGCGAACCTGAAGAAAGCGGGTGTGAAAGACGTCTCGATATTGGGCGACAGCTCGATTTCGCTGGGGGTTTTTTCCAGCGATGAAGCATCGAAAAAAGCCGCGTCGGACATCCAGGCCAAGGCGCCATCGCTGGTGAAGGAATTGCAGATCACGCCGCGCAATTCGCAGTTGAAGGAAGTGCTGTTCACGGTCAAGGAGCCGGACATGAACATGATTGCGCGGTTGACGATCATGCAGCGCGATTTTGAAAACAGTTCGCTGAAAGCGGTGACGTGTCCGGTGGCGGCACCCGTCGCGGCGGTGACGGCGCCTGACTCAAAAGCTGGTTTGGAAAAGACGAAACCCTAGCGCCTGTGCGGTTTTCGGGTCGAAAGTGGCTGGAAAGCCGCGCCAATGCTGGAGTTTATCTTCGAGAATTCATCACGGGTGACTGGCGAATTTGAACTACCGACACTCACTCAATCTGATGCGTCGTTCCCGCGAAGGCGGGAACCCAGTGGCGTTTGTGTGCCAACCCGCTGATCTACGAACGACGCTGGGGTGAAAGCGTGCTTTCACCCTTTGCGAGAACGCGAACTATTTCTTGGTGCGCTCAGATGCGCTCACAAAACCTTCCCTGGATTCATGATCTCCTTCGGATCCAGCGCTTTCTTAATCGCACGCATCATGTCCAGTTCCACCGCAGATTTATGCCGCGTGATTTCCTCGCGCTTCATCTGCCCCAGCCCATGCTCGGCACTGATGGAGCCGTGCAATTCGTCGAGCAGCGCGTAGACGATGCCGTTGGCGGATTTAGATTGCGCCTCCGTCGGGACCGTGCCGGGAAAACTCAGGTTGTAATGCAGGTTGCCATCGCCCAGGTGTCCAAAGCAGATCACCTGCGCCTGCGGAAACGCGGCATTCAACGCGGTATCCCCGCGTTCGATAAATTCCGCGATGCGTGAAATCGGCACCGAGATATCGTGCTTCACACTGCGGCCCTGCAGTTTTTCGGCTTCCGGAATGTGCTCCCGGATATTCCAAAGCGCCTGCGATTGCGATTCACTAGACGCGATGACGGCATCGAGCGCCGTGCCCGCTTCGAACGCGGGCTCCAGCGCGACAGCAAGCGCATCTTCAAGTTTCGCATCCTTCAATGTGTCGGTCAGTTCCACCAGCACCTGCCAATCATGCGCCTGCTCGAACGGTTCGGCAGTTGCGGGGAAGTGCTTGATCACATGATCGATGCAGACGCGCGACATCATTTCGAAACCGGTGAGCCGGTCGCCCATTGCCGCTTGCAATGTCGCCAACAAGTCGACGGCGGTGGCGGGGCTGGCCACGGCGACCAGCGCGGTGCAGGTGTGCTGTGCCTTGGGATAGAGCTTCACCACGGCTGCGGTGATGATGCCCAGCGTGCCTTCCGCACCCATCAGCAGGTGCTTCAAGTCGTAGCCGGTGTTGTCCTTGCGCAGCGCCTTCAAGCCGTTCCAGATGCGGCCATCGGGCGTGACCGCTTCGATGCCCAGCACCAGGTCGCGAGCGTTGCCATAGCGCAGCACGGCAGTGCCACCGGCGTTGGTGGAAAGATTGCCGCCGATGGTGCAGCTTCCTTCAGCCGCCAGCGAGAGCGGGAAGTGGCGATCGTTACCGGTGGCAGCTTCCTGAACAGCCTGAAGAATGCAGCCCGCTTCAACCGTCATCGCATTGTTGGCGAGATCGACTTCACGAATGCGGTTCATGCGCTTCAATGAAATGATGATGGCGTTGCCGGACGAATCGGGAATACCTCCGCCGACGAGACCGGTATTGCCGCCCTGCGGAACCATCGGCACGTTGTGTGCCGCGCACACTTGTACGACGGCCGCGACTTCCCCGGTATTCGCCGGGCGCACCACGGCAGCTGCCTTGCCAAGATAGTTGCCGCGCCAGTCGCGCAGGTAGGGCGCTAAGTCGGCCTCGTCGGTGATCATGCCGGCTGTGCCGACAATGGCCCGCAACTGCTCAATGAGTTCGCTGGACATGAGGCAATCCTTTGGCAGTCTGCTGCCCGATTTATTTTGATGCTGCGCGAATCCTGGCCAATGTCGCCGTGGTGGATCGCTCAAACTGGAATTCAATGGCGTGGACACTGCCGCCCCACGATGTCACTTCCGCGCCGCCGACAATCTTGTCGATGGCCCAGTCACCACCTTTGACGAGAACACCGGGCCGTGCCTCGAGTATGCGCTGGAGCGGCGTGTCTTCTTCGAACCAGGTGACGAGGCTCACGCACTCAAGCGATGCAATGACCGCCATGCGATCTTCAAGCGTATTGATGGGACGGTCGTCACCTTTGCCGAGTCGTTTGACCGATGCATCTGAATTCAGGCCGACGATCAGTGACGCGCCGAGTGCACGTGCTTCCGCGAGGTAGGTGACGTGGCCGCGATGCAGCACATCGAAAACACCATTGGTGAAAACCACTTTTTGCGCGAGGGAAGCCGCGCGCACCGCCAAATCGGCGGGCTGGCAAAACTTGTTTTCAAACGAGGGGCGCATGGCCGATATTGTAACCGCCATGCAGGGACCGGCAGGCCGGTCAGACCACAAGCACCTTGGCCGCAGGCGGGGAAATGCTGGCGATCAATTCCTTGCGGAACCGGTTCAGGTCGGTCGACGTTTCAAACGTGCGATCGAACAGGTTGGACATCTGTTTGAGGATGCCGTTGACGACCTTGTTTTCCCAGACCTTGTCGAACTGGATCTGCGTATCGAGCCAGCGCTCAAGCCATTCCGGATCGGGTAGTTTCGATTGCACCGTGTCGTTCGGAAACAGGCCTTTGTTGACGTGCAGGTTGGTCGGGTGCAACGGTTTGCCACTCTTACCGGAACTCGCCATCAGCACACCGATTTTCGCGAACGCCAGCTTGGCCTCGCCGCCCATTTTTTCGATGGCGCGTTTCATGTAGCGGAAGTAGGCGCCGGCATGGCGCGCTTCATCCTTGGAAATCGTGTCGTAGATTTTCTTGATGACTGGCTCGGTGTGCCATTCGGACGCACGGCGATACCACTGCGTCAGGCGGATCTCGCCGCAGAAATGCAGCATCAGCGTTTCCAGCGCGGGGGCCGGATCAAACGGAAAACGCACAGCATGCAGTTCGGCCTCGGTGGGCACCAGGTCGGGACGGAATCTTTTCAGGTAATCCATCAGCACCAGCGAATGTTTTTGTTCCTCGTAAAACCAGATCGACATGAACGCCGAAAAATCGCTGTCATCCTGGTTGTCGCGAAGGAACATTTCGGTGGCGGGCAGGGCCGACCATTCGGTGATGGCGTTCATCTTGATGGTGATGGCCTGCTCGTCCGTGAGGCGCGACGGATCGAACGTTTCCCAGGGAATATCGCTCGCCATGTTCCAGCGTGATTTTTCCAGGTCGCGAAACAGGTCAGGGTAGATCATGGCCGGATTGGAGTTCGCATTGGGACTATTTGCATTCATGGTGACACCCACAGGGAATTCGTCAAAAAAAATCGGTGCTGCACTAGCCATATTACGACTTTCGTCCGGCATCGGATGCCGGCTTCTCGGAACGTCACGGACATTGAAACATGGCAACAAGACAGTTCAATGAACTGCCCTGTCCTTCCAAAGCAATCGTTATTTGTCGTGGCGGCCCGCGAGGCCATGAAACGTCGCTTCCACCATGGCTTCCACGATCTGTTCATCTGATAGTTTGCGGTCACGGCGCAGGTATTCAATGGTGGGGTCGCAGGAGCGCGCATAGAGGGTGTAGACGATGACATCGTCCGGCACGGCGCGGTTGATGTCGCCGTCGCGCTTGGCTTCCTCCACCAGCGCATAAAAACGCTTGTTTACCTTGAAGGCCAGGGCGAGGTAGTCGAGGTTGAGCATCAGGCTGCGCTGCAGTGCTCCGCGCGTCGAGGGCAGGTGCGGCACCCCGCCGCGCATGCGGTGCTGCAGCGACCAGCGCAAGATCTCTTCCAGCCGTTGTGCAGCACGCCATTCAGGTGGCATGCCGTCGAGCACATCCAGCGTCTGGCCCAGCAATCGTGTCATCACGGCAGCGGCGAGTTTCTCCTTGGAAGAGAAATGCTTGTACAGGCTGCCCTTGGCCACACCAACCGCATCAGCCACGTCGTCCATGGTCATCAAGTCGAAGCCTTTTTCGGACAACAGCTTGTTTACGGCATCGAGAATGGCCTCTTCCCGCGCGTCAAACTGCTGTTTTTTAAAAGGAATTTTCAATGAAAGCATGGCGGATTGACATTTGTCTGACTTGTTGGTCCAATCTGTGACTGATTGGTCACAAATTGACTGATAAGGTTATATTATCAATTGTGCCACCATTGCAAGGCATTTCCAAGCGGCAATCTTCGGCGACAGATGTAGGCTGAACGCCAAATTTGCCGAGTCACGCAGCTCTCCGTAATGCATCCCCAACCGCCACCAGGTCAAACGCGAAATGAAAATTGCCGTAATCGGCTCGGGTATTGCCGGTCTCTCCTGCGCGTGGCTGTTGGCGCGCGATGCCGTGCATGAGGTCACGCTGTTCGAGCAGAGCGGCTATCTCGGCGGTCACACCAACACGGTCGACATCACTGTCGACGGTGTCACCTTTCCCGTCGATACCGGTTTCCTTGTATTCAACGATTGGACGTATCCCAACCTGATCGCGATGTTTAAACACCTCGAGGTCGACGTGGCGCCGTCGGACATGTCGTTCGGCATCAAGCTGCTCGATGCTGAAGGGCGCGGCAAGCTTGAATGGTGCGGGTCGGATTCAATTTCGAGTGTGTTTGCGCAGCCGTCGAATCTTTTCAAGCCGGCATTCTGGGGAATGCTGTTCGACATGCTGCGCTTTAACCGCGAAGCCACCGCGCTGGCCGACGGCAAACACGAAATGCCCGGCACGCTCGGACAATACCTCGACACCCATGCCTATGGCGTCGCTTTTCGCGACTGGTACCTGAAGCCGATGGCCGCGTGTATCTGGTCCACGCCCACACAGCAGATCGACGAATTTCCGCTGGCGACCTTCATCCATTTCTGCCGCAATCACGGCCTTATTTCGGTCAATGATCGTCCGCAGTGGCGAACGGTTCGCGGTGGCGCGCGCAATTATGTGCAGAAGCTCGCGGCCGGGCTTAACGATATTCGTCTCAGGGCGGCGCTGACCAGCGTTGTTCCTACCGAGGCGGGCGCCACCCTCAATTCAGCAGCGGGCGCAGAGAAATTTGACCAGGTGGTGTTCGCATGTCATACCGACCAAGCCCTCGCGCTACTGGGTGACGCGGCAGGTGCAGCGGGCCCGATATTGGCAAAAATCCCGTACCAGAAAAATATCGCGATCCTTCACACCGACACCCGCCTGCTGCCCGACCGCAAGCGCGCCTGGGCCGCATGGAACTACATGGCATGGCATCCGGATATCCCGCAATCACGTACCAGTGCACATGAAAGCTCACCGGTATCATTGTCGTACTTGCTCAATCGCCTGCAGCCGCTTCCTTTCACCACACCCGTGATCGTGACCATGAACCCGCTCGTTGAGCTCGACCCCGCCAAAGTCATCCAGACGATCCATTACGATCATCCGGTGTTCCTGGCCGGGAGCGCGGATGCCAAGCGCGCATTGCGTGGTATCCAGGGACAGCAGCGCATGTGGTTCGCCGGCGCATGGACGCGCTACGGTTTTCATGAAGACGGATTGATGTCGGGTATCGCAGTCGCCAAGGCATTGGGCGCCGTGGTGCCGTGGGATACAAACGTCCCGGCCGCCGATGACCTCGGCCGCGCCTACCCTGGCGTTGACCGATGAGTGCAATGAGCGCCTGGCCGCAGACCGCTGTGCCGGAAATTTGCCTCGGAAGCGTTTTCCACAAACGCCTGCGGCCGGTCGAACACCAGTTTTCCTACAGCGTTTTTTTCCTGCGCATTCCCCTGTCGCAATTGAATCAACTGGGTAATGGCTGGTTTTCAAAAGATCGCTTCAATCTTTTGTCTTTCATGACAAAGGACTACGGCCCGCGAGACGGCAGCAGCCTGGAAGAATGGATTCGCAGCTTGCTTAAACGTGAAGGCCTCACTGCAGCCGATGGTGAAATTGTCCTGCAGACATTTCCGCGGCTGCTGGGCTATGTCTTCAATCCCATCAGCATCTGGTATTGCTTCGACCGCCAGGGGCAGCTGCGCGCCGCGCTGGCGGAAGTGAGCAACACATTCGGGGAGCGTCACAACTACCTGGTCGTGCACGAAGACCAGCGGCCCATCCGGCCCGGCGACTGGCTGACCTCGCGCAAGGTATTTTACGTTTCGCCCTTCTGCGATGTGAAGGGCCACTACCGTTTTCGTTTTGAACAGGTTGATGCACGCGCGTTCGCGCAGATCGACTATTACGACGGCACTGACGCTGAAGCGGACGAAGGAAAGCTCATCGTCACTACCGTTCACGGCGTCCCGCAACCGCTGACTTCCACATCCGCATTCCGCGCTTTCATTGGCCATCCGCTGATGACCTTCGGCGTGGTCGCACGCATTCACTGGCACGCCATGAAGTTGTGGCTGAAGCGCGTGCCGTTTTTCAGCAAGCCTGACCCACCCATCATGCAGACCACCCGCTAAAAATGACACTCCAACCGAGCACACTAGACGCCATGACAGTCAACGATCTTTCCGCACTGCCTATCGACGCCAAACTTCCCGCTGTCGCGCGAATATTTTACGGGCTGATGAAACGCCTGGATACCGGCGCGCTGGCATTCACTTCGCCCGAGGGTTACACCACGCACTTCCGTGGCCAGCATCCGGGGCCGGTGGCCGACCTGCGATTTTCCGACTGGGGTGTGGCCGGCGAGGCGTTCAAGTCCGCCGAAATCGGGCTCGCGGAATGCTATCGGGAGGGCCGCGTTCACACCTCCGACCTCACGGCGTTCCTGATGCTGTGCGCGGAAAACCAGAGGGCGCTGGAAAGTGTTTTCTACGGCAAGCCGCTCATCGCGCTGATGTTCCGCATCAAGCACATGCTTCGCAGCAACACCAAATCAAAAGCGAAGAAAAATATTTCGGCGCACTACGATTTGTCGAATGATTTTTACCAACTGTGGCTCGACGAGACGATGACGTATTCGAGCGCGGTATTCGATGGCGATTATGGAAGGCCGATGGCCGAGGCGCAGATCGCGAAATACGAGCGCATGCTGCAGGTACTGGATCCCAAAGCGGGTCAGACCATCCTCGAAATCGGTTGCGGCTGGGGCGGCTTTGCAGAGCATGCGGCGAAAACGCGTGGGGTGCATGTCACCGGCATCACGCTGTCCACCGAGCAGCTCGCCTTCGCAAAGAAGCGCATGGTCGATGCCGGACTCGATCACCTGGTCGACCTGAAGCTTATCGACTATCGCGATATCCGCGGTGAATTTGATTTCATCGTTTCCATCGAGATGTTCGAAGCGGTTGGCGAACGTTTCTGGCCCATCTATTTCAAGACCGTAAATGAACGCCTGAAACCCGGCGGCCGTGCCATGGTCCAGTCGATTACTATCGATGAAGAAGCCTTCCCGCGCTATCGCGAGACCAGCGATTTCATCCGCGAATATATTTTTCCGGGCGGCATGCTGGCGCCGATTCCGCGCTTTATTGCCGATGCAAAAGTCGCCGGCCTTACGGCGGGCGAGCCATACCGCTTCGGCCTCGATTACGCCGAGACGCTGAAGTGGTGGCTGCATCGCGTCAATGAAAAAGCCGCCTATGTCCGTCCGCTGGGATTCGACGACAAATTCCTGCAGATATGGCGTTTCTATCTCTGCTATTGTGAAGCGGGATTCCGTTGCGGCCGCACGGACGTGATGCAGATCGAACTTCGAAAATAGCGACAATAAAAAGGGACGCGCCATGCGCATGCTGCTGAAGAATTGCCTGCTGGCCATGGTGCTGCTCATGGGGATGCCGGCCTATGCGCAAGCGCCGGCGCAGGCATTGCCCGTGATTGTTGGCACCGACGTCCCCGCCGCGAAAACACTCACGCCGCTGGGCGAAGGCACGATGCGATTTTTCGGGCTGCGTGTGTACGACGTGCAACTGTGGACGGCGATGAAACCCTTCAGCTACCAGGACGCGTTTGCGCTGGAGCTGGTCTATCACATGTCACTCAAGGGTCGTGACATAGCCGAACGCAGCGTGAAGGAAATGCGCGGGCAGGGATATTCAGACGAAGCGAAATTGAAACGCTGGGGCGACGAGATGGCCAGGATTTTTCCGGATATCGCGAAGGGTGACACGCTGATCGGTGTAAACGTGCCCGACAAGGAAGCGCGCTTTTACTCGCGAGATAAATTTATCGCCACCGTGCCCGATCCTGAATTCGCCAAGGCCTTCTTCGACATCTGGATGTCGGAGAAAACCAGCGCGCCCGGTGTGCGTGAGAAGTTGCTGGGCACTGCCGCGAAATAAGGCGTAGCCGTCGCGGCTGGCCGACTCGTCATGACCGCACCCCTTTCCAACTGGCGACTGTTTGCGTACGGCCTCACCGCCGTGCCACTGGCGATGGCCGCCTTGCCGATCTACGTTCACGTCCCGAAATTCTATGCCGATGTGATGGGCCTCAACCTCATCGCCATCGGCGGGCTGCTGTTGGCTGCGCGCATCTTCGATGCGGTGCAGGATCCGCTGCTGGGTTATTGGAGCGATCTCACGCGCGACCGGCGCGGCGGGCGCTGGCTGTGGGTCGCGCTGGGCACGCCGTTCCTGGCGCTGGGCATGCTTGGGTTGTTCAGGCCGCCTCAGTGGGACGCCGCAGCGCTCACGTGGTGGCTGATGGCGATGCTGCTGCTGGTGTACACGGCATTCAGCATGGTACAGATCAGCTACCAGGCCTACGGTGCCGAGATTTCTGACCAGCCGAACGAACGCACGCGGGTGACATCGTTTCGCGAAGGGCTGGGGCTGATCGGCGTTTTTCTCGCTGCGGCATTGCCGGAAATCCTGTCGAAATCGCAGGGACCACGTGAGGGCTATGCGACATTCGCGATTGTCTTCATCCCGCTGATTGTTGTGATGGTTGCGATCTCGATCAGGGCCTCGCCGCGCACGGTGCTCCATACAAAGGCCGCCGCGGAAAACGCGTTTCGCACCATGCTGAAACCATTGCGCAATGCGCTCTTCAACCGCCTGCTGCTGATTTTCATGTTCAACGGAATCGCCGCGTCCATCCCGGCAACGCTGGTCCTGTTCTTTATAGAAGATGTAGTGCAGCGTCCCGATTTGTCTGCGCATTTCCTCATCGCCTATTTCGCTGCAGGTGCACTGGGCATGCCGCTGTGGGTGTGGCTGTCCGCGCGGCTGGGCAAGGGGCGCGCGTGGTGCGTGGGCATGGTGCTGTCGATTGCCGCGTTTGTCTGGGCGTTCATGTTGAAGCCGGGTGACGCGACACCTTTCATGCTGATCTGCATCATGTCGGGACTGGGGCTGGGTGCGGACCTGGCGCTGCCGCCATCGATACTGGCCGACGTGATCGACGATGATGATCGCAAAGGCCTGGGGCGCAACGAAGGCGCCTATTTCGGACTGTGGAATCTCGTGACCAAGATGAATCTTGCGCTGGCCGCCGGCATTGCGCTGCCCGCACTCGCCTTGCTGGGTTATCAATCGCGCGTCACCACCGATCCAAAAACACTGCTGTACCTGTCCGCCGTTTACGCATTGCTGCCTTGCCTGCTCAAGGCGGTCGCGGCATTGGCGCTGGTGCTGTCGCCATTCTTCAAAACATCTTTTGATAAACCCGTTTCTGCAAGGGAAGCTATTCCATGATCCATAAACTGCTGATGATTTTCGCGGCACTGATGCTGGCCGGCTGCGCCAGCGTCACGCCGAAGGACTATGCAAGCGAGTCACCGAAACTCGATCTCGCTACCTATTTCAACGGCAAGGTCGACGGCTGGGGCATGGTGCAGGATCGCTCGGGCAAGGTGCTTCGCCGCATGGTGGTGGAGATCGACTGCAGGTGGAATGGCAACGAAGGCACGCTGGACGAATCGTTCCAGTGGTCCGACGGCAAGACTGAAAAGCGCGTGTGGAAAATTCGCAAGAACGGTGATCATTATGTGGGCACCGCAGGCGATGTGGTCGGCGAGGCGCTGGGCGAAGCCGCCGGAAATGCATTGCAATGGCAATACGTTCTGGCATTGCCGGCCGATGTCGGTGGCTATCACGTCAGCATGGACGACTGGATGTGGATGGTCGATGAAAAGACGCTGGCGAATCGCACAACGATGTCGAAGCTGGGCCTGAAGGTGGCAGAGATCAGTATTTTTTTCCGCAAGCGCTAAGTCCCATTTTCCTGGCGCGCAGTCGATAGACTCAAGCACCAGGGCGGCTGACAAGGCAAAAAGTGCTGGTGGGCCGCTCCAGTGCTTGAGTTTGTAGTTTGAAATTGGCGAATTTTCGCAGAGAGAAGACCCATGTCACTCAATACCAAAATCACCGACTGGACCGGCAAACGTGTGTGGATCGTCGGTGCATCGACCGGCATCGGCGCGTCGCTGGCAGAAAAATTGCACGCGCTCAAAGCGAAGGTGGCGCTCTCCGCGCGCAGCGAAGACAAGCTCAACGCGCTGGTCGCCCGCCTGGGCGCATCACGAGCCATCGCCTTGCCGCTGGACATCACGCAAGTCGACACCATCCGCAGCGCCGAGGCCGAACTGGTGGCCGCGTGGGGCGGTTATGACCTCGTGGTTTTCATGGCCGGCGACTACAACGAAATGCGCGCATGGGAAATCGATCTCAAGATCGCAAAGCAGATGGTGGCCATCAACTGGGAAGGATTCCTGAACGGGCTTTCCATTGTCATCCCGCATTTCATGCAGGCCAAGGCCGGTGGCATTGCGCTGGTGTCGAGCGTGGCAGGCTATCGCGGCCTGCCCAAGAGTTTGGTCTACGGCCCGACCAAGGCCGCACTGATCAATCTCGCGGAAGTGCTGTATCTCGATCTCAAGGACAAGGGGCTGGATGTTTATGTGATCTGCCCCGGCTTCGTGAAAACACCGATGACTGCGAAAAATGATTTCGACATGCCGTACCTGATCACGCCCGAAGAAGCCGCTGATGAAATCATCAAGGGCTTTCAAAAGGGCGAATTCGAAATTCATTTCCCCAAGACGTTCACGCGCATGCTGAAGACGCTGCGCCACCTGCCGTACTCGCTGTATTTCCCGGCGATCAAGAAGACGACGAAATTATGACCGCGATCGGGGCACGCAGCGAGGCGCTACAAAGATTCGTCGACTATTGGCACGGCCTCACGCCGGATGCGGTTGCCGCCCTCGATGGCGTTTACACAAGCGACGCGTATTTCCGCGATCCCTTTAACGAAGTCACCGGCATCGCAGCGATCAAGCATATTTTCAACGACATGTTTGTGAGGCTCGAGCAGCCGCGCTTCACCATCGTTGAAACCATCGAGCAGGAACACGGTGTCCTGCTGGTCTGGGATTTCGATTTCCGTATCAAGACGTTCAAGCCCGAGGTGGCGCGGCGCATCCATGGCACGTCGCACATCCGCTTTGCCGCCGACGGTCGGGTGCAGTATCACCGCGACTACTGGGACGCGGCAGGGGAGCTTTACGAGCAGTTGCCCCTTATCGGCTCGCTGCTGCGTTTCCTGAAAAAGCGCATGGCCTAGGCCCATGCGCTGCAGTGCCGTCGGTGACTAGCGTTTGACCGGCAGCTCGATGTACTCGAATACCTTCACCACACGCGATACGCCGCTGGTGGTCCGCGCCAGTTCAGCGGCGGCGTCGCCTTCTTCACGCGTCACCATTCCCATCAGGAATACCGTCCCGGCTTCGGTCACCACCTTGACGTGGTTGATGGAAAATTTGCCGTTGTTGATGAAGCGCGCTTTGGTGTTGGTCGTCACCAGCGTGTCGCTGGAGCGCGAGGCGAGGGAGGTGTTGCCGGCCACGGCCAACTCGTTCTGCACGGCCTTCACACTGGGCACTGAACGGATGGATTGTTCGATGTCCTTTTTCATCTGCTCGCTGGGGACTTCGCCCGTGAGCAGTACCGTCAGGTTGTAGCTGGTCGCATTGACGTGCGCATCCTTGAAGCTTTCGATGAGGCGGATGCGCGATTTGAGTTCGACGTTCTCATCTTCGATGTAGATGCCCGCCGAGCGGCGGTCATCGACCAGCATGACGGTGGCGCCGATGCCTGCAGCGGCCAGCGTAAAGCAGCCCTGCAGCAACAACGTGGAGGCGGTGACCAGCAACAGCGCAACAATTCTCAAGGGTGAACGCATCATATTTCTCCAAACATCAGGTTATCGATCGCATCGCAGAGGCAATGCAGCATCAGCAGGTGAACTTCCTGGACCCGCGCCGTCACGGGTGAATCCACATTCAGCAGCACGTCACCCGGCTGCATCATGCCGGCGATTTTTCCACCGGCGCGGCCGGTCATGCCGATGATGTGCATGCCTTTCCTGTGCGCCGCTTCGATGGCGGCGATCACGTTTTTGGAATTGCCGCTGGTAGAGATGCCATAGAGCAAATCCCCGGGACGGCCGAGTGCGCGCACCTGCTTTGAAAAAATCTCATCGAACGAATAATCGTTGGCAACCGCCGTCAGAATCGACGTGTCGGTGGTGAGCGCAATGGCCGCCAGCTCTTCACGCTCGCGCTCGAAGCGCCCCACCAGTTCCGCTGCAAAATGCTGCGCATCGCCGGCTGAACCACCGTTGCCGCAGGAGAGGATCTTGCCGCCGTTTTTCAGGCACTCCACCATCGCGCGCGATGCGGCGGCGATCTGCGGTGTCAATTCTTCCATCACGCGCTGCTTGGTGGCGATGCTGTCCAGGAAATGCCGGGTGATGCGTTTTTCGATATCGACCATGGTCAAATTTTACGCTTCAAAAGCGCCGCGCATCCATTCGATGCCGGCTATGTCGTGGGAACTCATGAGGATGGCGTCGAAACGGCACGGTGGAAAATGCTTCATGCCCGCCAGGTAATGCTGTGCCGCTGCGATGATGCGTGCCTGCTTTTTGCCGGTAATGCTGGCGGCGGCACCGCCGAAATTATTTCCGCTCGCTCCTTCTCTTTCGCCTTGCCGTTCGCGGCGCATGCGCACTTCGACAAACACCAGCGTCTCGCGTTCCTGCATGAGGAGGTCAATTTCGCCGAAGCGGCAGCGATAGTTGCGTGCGACGACTGTCAGGCCTTTGCCGACGAGATAGCTTTCCGCGATGCGCTCGGCATCGTCCCCGGTTTTCTTTGTATTGTTTTTCCTCCCGATTGCCTTGCGGAGGCGGCCGAGCATCATTCCACGGGTTTGAACAGCACCGGGCGGCCATCGCGCATTTCGCCCGATGCGAGCTGGCGCACGAACTGGTGGCCCTCGAGCGTGATGCGGCCGGTCACGCCATCCAGCGGTACAAAAGTTTTCGGCTTGTCGTTTGTCATCACCATCTGCGCGAGGCGCCAGGCATCGATGCCGAGCGCATAGAGGCGTTCGTACTCGATGGGCAACGGCTCGGCCGGCTTCGCGTAAGCCATGACGGCGGGATGATCGGGCTGCACGAACCACGGCATTTCCATGAAGCGCACGCTGTCGAGATCGAGATTGTCGACCGCGTCCGCGCGGGGATCGATGGTCAGCGACGTGGCAAACACCGGAATGCCGGTGGGAAGGTAGGGACGCGCGAAGCGCGCCACCTTCATTTCGGCTGCCAGGAAAACCACGTCGGCGTTGGCTCGCTCCATGCTCGTCTGGATGCGCAACCCTTCGCTCGCATCACCTGCGACAGCGATGCGTGCGGCAATTTCTCCACCGAGCCGGCTCCATTCCTTCTCGAAGCTTTCCTGCACGCGTTTCGACAGTGGCGAGGTGGAAGCGAGGATAGCCGCACGGCGCAGCCCCTCATTGGCGGCAGTGCGCGCACCGAAGCGCGCCTCCCAATCGAGGTTCAGCGAGATGTAGAAAAAACGATCCGGGAATTCATTTTCGTTAGCCACCCCCGGCGCATTCAGCGCCAGGCTGGGGAGATAGTTCGACGATTCGCGGGCCATCATGCTGGCGCCATCGCGTGTCACACCGCCCACTACGACGTTGGCACCGTCGCTGCGGGCTTTGCGATATTGCGCGGCCAGGGAGCCTGCCTCGTCGTCGGCGCTGTAGACGCGAAATGCCGGCGCGCTTTTTCCATCGGCGTTGGCGCCTGCGAGGAAACCCTGCCTCACGGCATCGGCCGCTTTGCCCAGGGTGCGCGAGTTGAGCGGCAGGATGATCGCGATATGTGGCGCAGGTGGCGCGAGCGTATCGGCGGGCTGCGTATTAATGGCATTGCGCGTGTCGCCGGATGGAGGCGGTGTTGCAGGTAAGGCTGATGGTGGCAGCAGGGGCGCGGTCGTCACCACAGAATCGGGAAGTGGTGGCGCTGGTGCAGTGGGTGTGGTTTGCGGCGCAGGGCTTGCGGGTTTGGCCCCTTGCGTCGACAATCCCGTTGCGCAGGACGTCAGCAACAGCAACAACGCGACTGCCGCTCCCTTGAAAACTGGTCGTACATGGCGCATGGCGCGGCAGGAAATTAAAATCGTGATCTCCCGGCAGGAAGCGAATTTGGAGTGTGCATTATATGTGGTTGCCACTCCCATCGGGAATCTGGGCGATATCACCATGCGCGCAATCGAAACACTCAAATCCGTCGATGTCATCGCGGCCGAAGACACGCGCGTGACCAAGGGTTTGCTCAATCATTACGGCATTTCCACGCGCCTGATTGCCGTCCATGAGCATAACGAGCGCAACGCGGCACAAGGCATCGTCAACCTGCTGCAGCAGGGGCAGTTGGTGGCGCTGGTGACTGACGCGGGTACGCCTGCGGTCTCCGATCCCGGTGCAAAAGTGGTTGCGGCTGTTCATGCGGCAGGATTGAAAGTCATACCGATTCCCGGTGCATCGGCACTGGTCGCCGCGATTTCCGCCAGCGGTGAAGGTGAATATGGATTTGCGTTCAGGGGATTCTTGCCCGCATCCGCAGGTGAGCGCAAACGTGAATTGACGCGATTGAAAGCGTCGAGCGAAACGCTGGTGTTCTACGAATCACCGCATCGCATTGTCGAATGTGTCGCCGCGCTTCACGAAGTCTTTGCCGATTCGCGCGAACTCGTCATCTGCCGCGAACTCACCAAGAAATTCGAAAGCATTCATCGAACGCATCTCGCCGATGCGGTCGCATGGCTGGAACAGGACGCCAACAATCAGCGCGGAGAATTCGTGTTGATACTGTCAAAGCCCAGCATTGACGCGGCTTCCGGCGAAGAAATGGCCCAGGAGCAAGCACTGGAGCGGACTTTGGCTGTGTTGTGCAGGGATCTGCCGTTGAAACAGGCGGTCGCGCTGGCCGTGGAATTGACCGGCGAAAAGAAGAACCGGATTTACGACATGGCGCTGAAATTGAAGAGCGCGGGCGAATCGTCGTCCGGCTCGTAACAGCGCGCTTTCATTGTGCGCCACCGGCGACACTGTCGCGCCACCGTATAATTTCGCGATGAACGAAATTACGCTCACCCGGCCCGACGACTGGCATCTTCATTTACGTGACGGCGATGCGATGCGCGCCGTGCTGCCACACACGGCGCGCCAGTTCGCCCGCGCCATCATCATGCCGAACCTGAAACCGCCGGTGCGTACGGTTGAAGAGGCGGGGGCTTATCGCGAACGCATTCTCGATGCAGTGCCTATCGTCGCGAATTTCGAACCGCTGATGACGCTGTACCTGACGGACAACACGTCGCCCGAGGAAATTTCCCGCGCCGCGGCAAGCGGATTTGTCAAAGCCGTCAAATATTACCCGGCGGGCGCCACCACCAATTCCGATTCGGGTGTGACCGATTTGCGCCAGTGCGATGCAGTGCTCGCCGCGATGCAGGAAACCGGCATGCCGCTGTTGATGCACGGTGAAGTCACTGGCGATGATGTTGACGTATTCGATCGCGAAAAAGTATTTGTCGAAAAACACCTCATTCCGCTCACGCTGCGTTTCCCGAAATTGCGCATCGTGATGGAGCACATCACCACCGCCAACGCCGCGAAATTCGTACTCGCGGCCGGCGACAATGTGGCGGCAACCATTACACCGCAACACCTGCTGTACAGCCGCAATGCCATTTTCAAGGGTGGGTTGCGGCCGCACTTTTATTGCCTGCCGGTACTGAAGCGTGAAGAACATCGCGTTGCACTGGTAAAAGCCGCCACCAGCGGCAATCCCAAATTTTTCCTGGGCACCGACAGCGCGCCGCACACGCGAAACGCCAAGGAAAACTGCTGTGGGGCCGCCGGCTGCTTTTCGGGCTTGCATGCGCTGGAGTTGTACGCGGAAGCGTTTTCCAGCGCGGACGCGATGGACAAGCTGGAAGGATTCGCCAGTTTTTTCGGCGCCGACTTTTACCGGCTGCCACGCAATACCGGACAGGTCACGCTGCAGCGCGACAGCTGGACCGTGCCTGAGGAAATTCCGTTTATCGAATCCGGACTCGTTCCGTTGCGCGCCGGCGAAACGCTGGCCTGGCGAATGGTGTGACGTCCCGGACAGGCGGAGTGGTGAAAGCCGCATCCGTGCAGCCCATTGCGCCACTTTCCTGGGCTGATGCGGCGACCATCCTGCCTGCGCCGTACTTCGATGGCATTCGTGCTCCCCTGCAAGAATTGCAATGCGGGTCGAAAGTCTGGCCGACGCTCGAGCAATTAAACGCGCTTTCATCGCAAGCAGACGTGCGCAACGCGTCCGGGCGGTCAATGCGATTCGTGGCGCCGCAAGCCGATGCGACATCGGCCATGCACTACGAGACGCAAATCGCCAACACGGGCGAAGTGCCGACGCGTGACAACTGGCATGACTTGTTCAACGCGTTGCAGTGGATTGCTTTTCCAGCAATGAAATCGTCGTTGAACGCGCAGCACCTGCGCCTGCTTGCGGCAGGTGGCGCGAAAGAAGCGACCGCGCGTTCCACGCCGCGTGATGTGCTGACCATGTTTGATGAAAGCGGCGTAGTCGTTGCCAGTGCTGATGATTCGTTGCTCGCACTCATCCGGAAATTCGATTGGCGCACGTTGTTCGTCGAGCGCCGCCGGGATGTCGAATCCAAAATGCATTTCGTGCTGGTGGGTCATGGTCTCATGGAGAAATCGTTGAAGCCTTTTATCGGACTGACCGCCAAGGCCATGCTGCTGAACATGGATGTGCGCAATACGTCAATCGATCACGCCGTGGCAGGTTGGCTGAAAGACGATGCGAACCTGCAATCCTCACACAACCTGGCACCGCTACCGCTGCTGGGTATTCCCGGCTGGGACGTACGAAATGAATCAGCGTCGTTCTACCAAAACACCGACTACTTTCGCCCTGGGCGTCGCAACAGTTGATCGCACGTACCGGGTTCGCACGAGCCTGCATGCGATAATGCCCGCGGAAGCGCGCCAGACGGTCGCTGCATGGATTTTCATGCAGAGGAAAGTCCGGACTCCATAGGGCAGGGTAGTGGGTAACACCCATCCACCGCGAGGTGAGGATTAGAGCAACAGAGACGAGTCGCGCTAACCGCAAGGAAGGCGCGGGTGAAACGGGCAATCTCTACCTGGAGCAATACCAAATAGGCAGGCGTTGACGTGTGTCCCGCGGAGCCTGCGGGTAGGTAGCTTGAGGCGCACGGTAACGTGCGTCCCAGAGGAATGACCGTCATAACGCGCAAGCGTCGTAACAGAATCCGGCTTATCGGCGCGCTTCCACTTTTCTTTTTTCGTTTTTCATTGTGTCTATTCGTACGCCAGCGCATCGCGTACCGATTTGCGCAGCGACCATGCGATGGCGCAGTACACCGCCAGCATCACCACCAGCGCACCGCTGCCCAGTATCGACATCCCCAGCCATGAAAATTTCATCGGCACCGCCACGTGCAGCAAACGATTTTCTGCCGCGTTGAGCATCGCCAGCGTCAGCGGGATGGACAGCAGGATACTGAGTGCGAATCCGGCAAGAGTAACAGCCGCCCCTTCAGCCAGGAAGAAAGTAGAGATCCGACCCGGCGTGGCACCGATCGCGCGCAGGATGCCGATTTCCCGGCCGCGCTCGATCACATTGAGGGCGCTGGTCGCAGCCAGGATGATGGCACCCACCAGTGCGGCCGCCAGCGCCACCATGCGAATGACATCGCCCACGACTTTGAAATGTTCTTCAAGCGCATCGCGAACCATCTCGCGCGAAATGATTTGTGCCGGTGGCAAACGCTGGGCGAGGAAGGCGCGATCAAGTGCACTCACCAGCGGCGATATCTGGTCACTGCCTGCCTTGATGCGCAGCGAGGACGATTGGTCACCCAGTGCGGTGATGGCCTCGAAAGAATCGAATTGCGTGTAGAGCGCCGGGGCGCCGATTTCCTCGATCAACCCCGATACGACCACCGGAATGCGCCGCCCGCGAAACTCAAGTTCTATGTGGCTGCCTGTGTTCAAGTTCGGATAGAACTCCTGGAGCGTGCGCGTGATCATGACTTCGTTTTTCGCGTTCGCGGAAGGCGTGCGACCCTGCACCACGGGCAGGTGAAACAACCTTGAGCCGGCGGGATAGGCGTTGAGCGTGATGCGTCGTGTGCTGGTTGCATTCGTCGAGGTTGCGTTGTCATCTGACCCGATGGTCACACCCGCGCGCCGCCAGGCTTCCGCGATCGCAACATCGTCCACGCTGCGCGCAATCGTTTCGATTTGCGCCGCCGGCAATGCGCGTGGCAGCACCAATTCCACGTCGTGCCCCTGGTTCTGCAGGCTGGTGTCGATCACGCTGATGAGGCTTTCATAATTGCTGTGCGTCAGCATCAGCAACGCGCCGCCGGCAGACAGGCCCAGCAGCATGAATGTCAGCCGCCACGGCCGGCGCCAGCTATTGCGCAGCGCGAAATTCCAGCCGATTTGTCCCGGCAACTTCACCCATCTTGTCGCGAGCCTGCTCACGCCGGACAGCGGCGTGATGCCTGCGTCCTGGATCGCGACGCGCACCGACATGCGCGCGGCGCGCACGATCGGTACGATCATGGCGATCAGCGGGATGCACAACGAGAAGGCGAGCTCCCGCAACAGCAACGCCGGTGGCGCCTGCATGTCGGCGACATCGATGTTGAGTACCACCGCATAGTGCTGCACGATGGCCCGGCCCAGCAGCATGCCCAGCGGCAACGCGACGGCAATGGCCAGCAACACCAGCGGACCCGCCAGCGCGAAGTACTGAAGCGCAATCTGCTGCCAGCGGGCACCCATTGTTTTCATGATGCCGACCTGCCGGACCTCGCGGCGCATCCATGCCGACACCAGATAGCCCGCCAGCGCGGCGCTGCAGGCAAAGGCTACGGCGGACAGGACTTCCAGTACGCGCAACATGGCGTTCATCAGCGGCGCATGCGGATGCTCAGCCGGTAGAACATCCATCCTGAGCGCAGGCACACCGTCATGCGCGAGTGTTTCCATCAGCCCATTGCCCAATTCATAGGCGGCACCGGTGGAGCGGCGATAGTCCATCTTGACCAGCAACTGGTCGAGGAGCGGATTCTGTCCAAGCTTTGTGGCGGTGGCAGGCGATACGTAGGCATACAGCATGCGTTCCTGGATGCTGGGTGCGACGGCCGTGTCATGCACCCAGCCCGCGACCGGCAGCGTCACCACCTCACCTGCCGGTGTCCTCAGGCGCACACCGTTCATGGTGTCCACCATCGACTCGGCCGATTGCTCGATGAAAATGCCGCCGTCGGAGGTCGGCCAGTTGCCCTGGTGAAGATGCACGATGCCGGTTTTTTGTGACGCAAAATCCGCAACCACGGTCAGCCGCACCGGCAGCCAGCTACCGTCACTCGCGGCAATCCGGGTGAACATGCTGCGCCGCCATTCGGTGCCGGCCACACCTTCCTGTTTGCCGATGATCGCTTGTGCACGTGCTTCGGGACTCTCGAACCAGAGCGCCAGGTCCGGCGATGCTGCCTGCCGGAAACTCGCGGCAATTTCGCGTTTGAGGATGGCCTGCGCATTCAGTGCGGCCACCACGCCGGCCGTGCCCAGCACCAGCACTACCGTCATCAGGATGATCTGCATTCGGTAGGCGCGCAGATCGCCCAGCACTTTGCGCCAGCGCATATTCACGCCGATGTTCATGCTGCCGTCCGCCACACCGGGCGATCCGCGACCACGGCGCCGTCCTTCAATTCAATGACCCGGTGCGCGGTCTCGGCCATCTGCACGTCATGCGTCACGATCAGGAGGGTCTTGCCCTGTTGGGCGAGGGTCACAAAAAGCGCATTGATGTGCGCGGCGGTTTCGGTATCGAGATTGCCCGTCGGTTCATCGGCCAGAATGATCGCGGGATCATTGGCCAGCGCGCGGGCAATGGCGGCGCGCTGCTGCTGGCCACCTGATAGCGTGGACGGAAGTTTGTCGGCCTGGTCGGCAAGCCCGACCTGCTCGAGCAAATCGAGGGCATGACGGCGGCGCAGTGATTTGTCGATGTTCCCTACCAGTTCCATGGCGAGCACAATATTCTCGATGGTGGTGAGCGTCGGCAGCAACTGGAAAAACTGGAACACCACGCCCACGGTGGCGCCACGCCAGCGCGCCATCGCGTTTTCATTCAGTTTTGCGAGCGCGGTGCCACCGACAGATACGCTGCCGCTGGTCGCGCGGTCCAGTCCCGCGATGAGATTGAGCAGGGTGGATTTGCCGCTGCCGGATTTTCCCAGAACGGCAACGTAGTCGCCGCGATGAATGCGCAGGTCCAGGCCGCGCAGGGCATGGCAGGTTTGCCCGCCGGGCAGGGCGTACGATTTACCGGCCGCCTGGAGTTCGATGACGGGTGCGCTGGTTGCCGTGGTCGAAGACGAATCGATGTGCGCTGTCGTCGCGCCATCCTCGCGCTCGTTCATCCGCCCGTTCATGCGCCTACCTGCTGGATTTGCAGTTTGAACAGATCCGACCGAAGTAATTTTCCGTCGCCGTCGAATTCAAACGTTTTGGTTTTGGATTTTTCGCGTTCCGTTCCGAATCGGAATTCGACTTTGGCGATGCAATTCACGCCCTGTTTTTCGAGTGACATCACCTGCATTTCGCTGGGACCGGCAATTTGCTCCATCGCCTGCACAAACATGTCGGCAGGCTTGCGGTCGGGCGGCAGATCGTCAATGGCGTACTTGGGTGAAAGCAGGGCAAGCATGGGCTTCCCCTCACGCGCCTTGATGGCATCAGCAAGGCCGCGCAGGAACCGATCGACCTGTGCATCCACCGCAACGCCGGGTGCCATTGAAATAGTCGCCAGTTGCTTGGGCGGCGGCGCCTTGGGCGGTGGCGGAGGTTCGCCGTGAAAGAAACTTCGCAGATCGACCTGCTGCCATCCCGGTTGGGCCGCCGTGCCATGCGCAGACGCCGTGAACATCATCAGTGCCGCTATGCAAGCGCCGGCGTGCACGGGGTTGTTTGCCATTTTCATTCTCGACTCCTTCAGGAAGGGAACATGACCCAGGCAACGAGCGTTCTCCTTGCCGGTTCAAACGTGTAATATGGTCATATTATAAGAAGTAATTACTGTTTTACAATAATTATTTGCTGAAAGACAATCATGAACGATATTTCGCCCGGCGTTGGCCGGCTGTGCCGCCTCATCCGCCTGGGCAGCATTGTTTTTGTGGTGGGCGTCCTGGCGATCTACTTCGTCACCTGGTTCTGGCCATCACTGCTTTCCGGTGGGCCCCATTTCGTGATCAACATGCGCCTGGCGGGATTGCCCGCGACGGCGCTTGCTGAACTGTCGGTCGCCGATCGCATGTTGATCGGCGCGGTGAGCCTGCCCTACCTGGCCGCGTTGATCTGGGCGTTCTACCGGCTCGACGGGATGTTGCGCGGCTTCGAGCGCGGTGAATTTTTTGAGCGTGCGACGGTTGGCCACCTGCGCGCGTTTTCGGGATATTTGTTGCTGGCCAAATTGCTCTCCCTGCTGGCCATGCACGCGCGCGTTGCCGCCCTGGTGCATCTGATGGGACATGAGCACGTGCGGCCGGTGGTCAATCTCTCCAGTGACGATATGTCGGTGCTGCTGATGTGCGCGCTGTTCTTCCTGATCGCACGGATGATGGAAGAGGGCCGCAAGCTGGCCGAAGAAAATCGGGAATTTGTCTAGTGGCGATCATCATCAATCTTGACGTGATGCTGGCGCGTCACAAGATGAAATCCAAGGATCTCGCCGCCTACGTTGGCATTACCGAGCAGAATCTATCGCTGCTGAAATCGGGGAAGGTGAAGGGAATCCGTTTTTCGACGCTGGAGAATATTTGCGCACGGCTCAATTGCCAGCCGGGTGACATTCTCGAATATCGCGCTGATCCGGGCGGCGCGGCAATCGTGGCGGATTCGGTCGACGATCTTTCCGAAGATCGCTGAATGGAAAATGGCGGTGAGGCTGCGCCCACCGCAATCATTGCCGGCGCCGATTATTTCCTGAATGGTTTGGGAAATACCGCGACACTCGCATTGCCATCCTTGTCCAGCGCCTGCATGCCGAAAACCACGTTGTCCTTCGACACGCCAAGTACGGTGGCTCGCGTCACATTGCCGAACTCCTCACTGTGCTGCCACACGGGTGAAGTCGTTTCACGCCACAGCACGCGATAGCCGGTGACATTCGGTTCGGGATTGCTTTTCCAGCGGAAGGTCGTGTTGTTTTCCAGGAAGAGATTTTCCATCTGCACGTCCTGCGGGGCCGAGGGTGACATGGCCAGTGAAGCCAGTGCGGCGGCGTTTACCCTTGCCACATTCGCGGCATAGGCGAAATCGACGAACTCGGGAAGATCACCAAACTTGACGCCGTTTTCCTCACGCACGTTCTGGTGCTGGTGGCGGAAATTCTCGAGATATTCAGTCATGCGCACGGCGGGATAGCCCGCATCGAGAAACGGAAAATGATCGCCGCCGCGCAGGTAGCGATCGCGGCGATAAATAATTTCGACGTTGAATTTCGACACGTAGCGATCGGCGGCATCCTTGATAAAGCGCGCCAGTTGCCGGGGTGTGGAATCGTTTTCGCCACCGGTACGAATTAGCACCAGCATGTCGTCGCTCATCTCTTTCATCGGCGCAATGCCCTCCGCGAACAGGCGCACCTTGTCGCGCACCACCTTGCCGTCGGCGCCGGTGGAATTGCCGACGATGTCGTTGGTGATCATGCCCGCGATATTCAGTCCCTTCGCCTTCGCCGCTTTCGCAAAAAGTGTTGATCCGATCAGGCCCTGTTCTTCACCCGCAACCGTCATGAACACCAGTGTTGCGTTGAATTTGTATTTCGACATTACGCACGCCATTTCAATGACCGCTGCGGTGCCCGAGCCATCGTCATTCGCACCGGGCGCGATGCCGTCGGCATCGGTGGGCGAGCCGCGCATCGAATCGTAATGTCCGCTGACGAGATAAATGCGGTCGCGGCTTTCGGCTTGTTCGCCTGGCAGTGTGGCGACGACATTGAACAGCGGCGTCGGTTGCGGCACGCGTGCACTCACCGGCGCGAGGTGCTCATCGAATTCAACTTTCAGGCGGCCGCCATTGGCCGCACTGCAGCGCTGCATTTCCGCCTTGATCCAGTTGCGCGCGGCACCGATGCCCTTGGTTTCGCTGGTCGCATCGGAAAGCGTATTGCGCGTTTCAAAACTCACCAGCTTGCGAATCGTCGCTTCGATGCGCTGCGCGGAAATCTCACTGACGATTTTTTCGATGTCCGGATTTTTCTTCGGCGCGGCGCTTGCCGACGTGGTCATTACATTCAGCAGTGCGAGCAGTGAACATGAGAGCAACAGGCGCATGGCGATCCTTTAATGGTCGAAACACAGCGGATGATACGCGCGCACAAAAACAGGCTGCATGATCGGCGCGCAAAACGATTTTTATAAGCGTGCCGCCCAAGGCTTTGCGCGCGTCAGGTTTCGCGGCCTAACTCCTGTTCGCATGCCGCATTCGCGGTAGCACAGCAAGTTTGCAGCAAACAGCCGTACCAGTGTATGAAAATACAGTAACTCGCTGTTTTTATTCAGGCAATTCCTGCGAAGTTACTTTAAGTCTCAAATCTATCTTATTAATTATCAACGGAGTTTTCCACAGGCAAAATCTTTCTAGAAAGATGCGCTAAGTGCCTGACGAATAAAGAAAAAATCTCTGAAACAGACTTGACCCCACCGTTCGGTTTCCCTATAGTGTCCACAAGTGGTGAAAAGTGGAGTTTTCTGGAATATTCAGGAAATTCCGGTACTTTTCACCAAAAAAGAAAACATACGAGGGGTCCATCGAACGTGTTTCAAGGTGCATCAGAGCTGAATCTCGATGTGAAGGGGCGCATGGGCGTTCCGGTGAAGCATCGCGAACCGCTTTCGCTTCCGAGTGAAGGCAAGCTGGTGCTGACCGCGCATCCCGAGGGATGCCTGCTGATGTATCCGCTCAAGCATTGGGAACCGATCCGCGACCGCGTGATGACCTTTCCCAGCCTCGACCGCACCGCCAGCGTCTGGAAGCGCCTCCTCATCGGTTTCGCCGAGGAAGTGGTGCTCGACGGTAACGGCCGCGTATTGATCTCGCCCGAATTGCGCAAATACGCAGGCATCGAAAAGCTCGTCATGTTCGTCGGCCAGGGCACACATTTTGAAATCTGGAATGTCGCTGCCTGGGATGCGCAACTTAAATCGCTGACCTCGGGTGCTGCGGGCTTACCGCCAGGCACCGAGAATTTTTCCCTATAGCCGGTGGCATGAATGAATCTGCAAATACGCCAGTTCACATCACCGTACTGCTCAACGAAGCAGTCGATGCGCTGGCAATCAAACCCGACGGCATTTATGTCGACGGCACGTTTGGCCGCGGCGGACACGCGCGCGCCATCCTGGAAAGGCTGGGACCTGAAGGACGCTTGATCGCCATCGACCGCGACCCGCGTGCCATTGCAGCGGGCGAAGCGCTGGCGCAGCAGGACAAACGATTTTCGCTGCATCACACCACACTCAGCGATATGGCCGGTGTGATAAAGCAGGCAACAGGAAGTAGCAGCAATGCGGTGGATGGCGTGCTCGCAGATCTGGGCGTGTCGTCGCCGCAGCTGGATGAAGGGGATCGCGGTTTCAGTTTCCGTTTCGACGGGCCGCTCGACATGCGCATGGACACCACGCGCGGCGAGACGGTTGAGCAGTGGCTGGGCCGTGCAGAAGAACAGGAAATAGGGGAGGTCATCTGGCGCTATGGTGAAGAACGGTTTGCTAGGCAGATTG
>JBDTWS010000010.1:0-44268 GCA_040006575.1 Betaproteobacteria bacterium | reverse complement strand
ATTCAAGAATCGCCTTGTATTCCGGTGGTAGTGCTTCCCACTGCTTCATGTTGACAAACAGATCGAGCTCCGGACCACCTTCCCACCAGCCGGGATAGTAGTAGTACTTGGCGATCTTATTGAAGCCGAGTTTTTCATCATCGTACGGGCCAACCCACTCGGCCGCATCGATGGTGCCCTTCTCCAGCGCGGGATAAATGTCGCCGCCCGAAATCTGCTGCGCGACCACGCCGAGTTTCGACAGCACCACACCAGCGAGACCCGCGATGCGGAACTTCATTCCCTTCAGGTCGTTGAGCGTCTTGATCTCTTTCCTGAACCAGCCGCCCATCTGCGCGCCGGTATTGCCGGCAGGGAAATTGATGACGTTATAGTCCTTGAGAAAATCGCGCATCAAGGCGAGACCGCCGCCGTGATACATCCACGCATTCTGCTGGCGCGCATTCATGCCGAACGGGACCGAGGTGCCGAAGGCAAAGGTCGGATCTTTTCCAAAGTAATAATACGGCGCAGTGTGACAGCACTCCACGGTGCCGTCTTTTACAGCATCGAGCGCCTGGTTGCCCGGCACGATTTCACCGGCGGCAAAAACCTGGATCGTGAATTTTCCGCCGGTGGCGGCGGACACTCTCTTGGAAATCACATCGGCACCGCCGAAGATGGTGTCCAGGCTTTTCGGGAAACTGGAGGTGCAGCGCCATTTGATGGTGGGCAATGCAGCTGACTGTGCCTGCGACAGGCCGGGAAGTGCGCCGGCGCCGGCAGCCAGGCTCGCGCCGGCGGAGGCCAGGAATTTACGTCTTTGCATTATTTCTCTTCGATCGTGGTTTTATTTTCCGCGCCGCCGGTGGATGCGTACTGGGCAGCTGCTGGGGAAAGTATAAAACATGCGAGGCGCGATGCTAAGTGAGGCGACTACTCTCCCGCAATCGACATGCGATCGATCAGGATGCTTCCCACCTTCTTCGACCCCAGCGCCAGCGCATCGCTGCCAATGGCAGTGATGCCCTTGAACATGTCCTTCATGTTCGCAGCGATCGTGATCTCTTCAACCGGATACGCAATCTCGCCGCCCTCGACCCAGAAACCGGCCGCACCGCGCGAATAATCGCCGGTCACGTTGTTGACTCCCTGCCCCATCAATTCCGTGACGATCAGCCCGCGCCCCATCTTGCGGACCAGCCCCATGAAATCCAGGTCGCCGCCCGGCACGATGAGGTTGTGATTGCCGCCGGCATTGCCGGTGGACTGCATGCCGAGCTTGCGCGCCGAATAACTGCCGAGCACATAGCCCTGCACCACGCCGTCCTTGACGAGGTCGCGCACTTCGGTGGCCACACCTTCGGCATCGAACGGGCCGCTGGCCAGCCCGCCTTTGACGAACGGGTTCTCATGAATGCTGACGAGGGGTGAAAACACCTGCGTACCCAGGCTGTCCAGAAGGAAACTGGATTTGCGGTAGAGCGCGGAACCACTGATGGCGCCGACGAAACTGCCGATCAATCCCGACGCCACCGGCGCTTCGAACAGCACCGGAAAATCGCCCGAGGGAATGCGCCGTGCATCCAGACGCGCGACGGTGCGTTCACCCGCTTTGCGGCCGACGACTTCTGCCGGCTCAAGCCCCGCCGCCGAACGCGCGACGGCGTACCAGTAATCGCGCTGCATGCCCTGGTCGGTGGCAGCGATCATGGTGCAGCTGGTGCTGTGGCGCGTGGTGGCGTAGCCGCCGATAAAACCGTTGGAGTTGGCGTAAATGAAATCTGCGTCGGAGGTCGATACCGAGGCACCTTCCGAATTATTGATGCGCTTGTCCACTGCGAAAGCTGCCGCTTCGATCTGCTGGCACAAGGCGATCGCCTCGTCGACCGGCAACACCCAGGGATGATGAATATCGCAATCGACAAACGGCGGTTTGGCCTGGCGGTGCGCATCAGCAAGACCGGCAAATTCGTCCGCGGCGGTGTATTTGGCGATGGCCAGTGCTGCGGCGACCGTGCGCTCGATGGCCTCGCGCGAAAGATCGCTGGTGGAGGCGTTGCCGCGCTGCTGGCCCAGGTAGACGGTAATGCCCATGCCCTTGTCGCGGTTGTGTTCGATGGTTTCCACTTCGCCCAGCCGCACGGTGACGTTTTGCCCAACCGAGGTGGAAATTTCCACGTCTGCGGCGGTGGCGCCCAGCGCCTTGGCGCGCTCCAGGGTAAAGGCGGCGAGGTCACGCAAATGCGGTGGCGCTGCTGAAGACGACATAGGACGAATAATGGTTTTTTCAGTCACGGGAGCACAATCGAAGAAGAAAAAGGGATGAAAGGGATGAACGAAGGGAAAAAGACCAGCGAACGGCGTGAGGTATCATGAAACCCTGGCAGCGAATACCGCCTGCCACGCACCAACCAGGGCAAAAGAATGGATCAGGAAGAAGAAAATTCTATCAGTAAAAGCCAGAAAAAGCGGGACATGCTGGCGCTGCAGGACATGGGCGCCGAGCTGGTCGAGCTGTCGGTCGACACCCTCAAGAAAATGGACCTGCCCGAACAACTGCTGACCGCGGTACTGGACTGCAAACGCATTCCTACGTCCAAACATGGGGGCTTCAAGCGGCAAATGCAATATATCGGCAAGGTCATGCGCAATGTCGAGGCCGCACCCATCGCCGAACAATTGCAGGCAATAAAAGCGCCCAACAAGCAGCAGACGGCCCTGCACCACCTGGCCGAACGCTGGCGCGAACGTTTGCTGGAAGACGCCACCGCGGTCGGCGCCTTCATCAACGAGTTTCCCGAGGGTGACCGTGCGCTGATCGAGCGCTACGTACAGGCCAGCAAGGACGAGAAAGCCAAGAGCAAGCCGCCCAAGCATTTCCGCCTGCTCTACCAGGCGCTGCATGATCTCATCGTTGCGCAATCGCGCGAGGCGACGGAAGCACCGGAATGAGTTCCGCTGCATTGGAAAACGCGGAGCCGGAAAACGCGGAACCGGTCAAGATCGGCCTGCTGTCGGTCAGCGATCGTGCGGCGCAGGGTGTGTACCAGGACGAGGGCCTTCCTGCGCTGGAAGGCTGGCTGCGCTCCGCGCTGAAAAATCCGCTGACCTTCGTGACGGCGGTGATTCCTGATGAACAGCCGCGGATAGAAGCGACGCTGAAGGACTTTGCGGATGCCGAACAATGTGCGCTGGTGCTGACCACCGGCGGCACCGGGCCCGCACCGCGTGATGTGACGCCTGATGCGACGCTGGCCGTTGCCCATCGCGTGATGGACGGGTTCGGCGAACGCATGCGCCAGATTTCGCTGCGCTTCGTGCCGACGGCGATACTTTCACGGCAGACCGCCGTGATTCGCGGAAAAACGTTGATCGTGAATTTGCCCGGCCAGCCGAAAGCGATTCGCGAAACATTGGAAGGCTTGAAAGACAGCGAGGGCAAGCCCGTCGAGGCGGGAATTTTCGCCGCCATTCCCTATTGCGTGGATTTGATCGGCGGGCCTTACTTGGAAACACACGACGCCGTCATCAAGGCATTCCGGCCGAAATCAGCGATCCGCCCGAGCACAAAAGTCTAGCACTGGCGCGGCGTCACAGCCATTTTCGGCCTGCGAAGCGCGCCTACGCTTGAGTTTAAACCATAAAAACACATAAATTTATCCGAAACGCACAAACATGAAAAACCTGATTCCGCATATCGAACTCGTTACCGGCGCTGAACCCAAGGGCACCGTCATCTGGATGCACGGCCTGGGTGCCGACTGCTGGGACTTTGTCTCCATTGTCAAGGAACTTCACCTGCCGGCCGAGTTACCGTTGCGTTTCATTTTTCCGCAGGCGCCGTCACGGCCGATCTCCATCAACAACGGCAATGTGATGCCGGGCTGGTACGACATTTCGATGGCCGACCTGCAGGACGGGCCGACCCGCAAGGCCGATGAGAGCGGTGTGCGCGAATCGCAGGGTTTTGTCGATGAACTCATCGCACGCGAAGCGACACGCGGGATTACCTCGGACAAGATTGTCATTGCCGGTTTTTCGCAGGGCGGCGCCATCGCGCTGCAAACCGGGTTGCGGCACAAGCAACCCCTGGCCGGCATCCTCGCGCTCTCGACGTACCTGACGCTGGACAGTTCACTGGCCGCCGAACGCACGCCCGCCAATGCGAAGATTCCCATCCTCATGGCGCATGGCACGCAGGATCCGGTGGTGCAACTGCCGCTGGCGCGCACCTCACGCAGCCTGCTTGAAAAACAGGGCTACCAGGTCGAATGGCGCGAATACCCCATGCAGCATAGCGTGTGCATGGAAGAGATTGATGACATCAGCGAGTGGCTGGTCAAGCGTTATAAGTCGCCGATCCTTTTTTCCTGATTGCCTGACCGAAGGTACGCGGGCTGCGGCTCGGCGTACCTATGCAACGGAAATTTTCTGCAGCGCCGCGCGCAGCGCCGGCGGCAGCGCCACCGGCCGGCGGCTATCGCGATCGACATACACATGCACAAAAAATCCCTGTGCAATCGCGCGTTCCTGGCTCGCGTTGAACAGCGCGATCTCGTAGCGCACACTGCTGTTGCCCAGCTTCACCACGCGCAACCCGGCTACGAGCGGTTCAGGAAACGCTGCTGACGCGTAATAGCGGCAGCCCGTCTCCACCACCAGGCCGATGACCGCGCCCTTTTCCACGTCCAGCACGCCCTGCGAAATCAGGTACTGGTTCACGACCGTATCGAAATACGCGTAGTACACAACGTTGTTGAGATGGCCGTAGGCGTCGTTGTCGCTCCAGCGCGTGGCGATGTCCAGCCTGTGCGGAAAATCCTCCTGCAACATCGGTGCCGCTTGCTCTTCATCCATGCTTGATGACTTCCATCTGCAGCGTGCGGCCAGGATCGAACGAGATATGCGGAATGATGGTCGGCAGGGGGCACGCGGCCGGGTCGAAGAAAATGGAAATCTCTTCGCGGCGCTTCATGATGTCCTGGTAGCCCATTTCAATCAGTGCCGCACAGTAGCGCTTGTCGAAGAGCATATAGCTGGCCAGTGTGGCGCCGCCCTTGCGCATCGCGCCGATGGTGCGCATCAGTACACGGATGGTCCACGGCAAGTCGCGCACATGCTGGAAGGCCAGTGTTTCCAGCGGCTGCTGCGGGCAGGCGACACAAACGTCAACGTGATGCAGGTTCATGCCGGAGAGCTTGAGTTTTTCCTGGTCGACGACGGTCAGCGTGGCGTTCACGCGTTGCAGCAACTCGATGTCTACTGCCAGCGTGTCCAGGAAAATTGATGCCATGGCGTGGCCGGCAATCTGCGCCAGCGACGGGTAGTCGTCACCGCGCAGGCGATCGGGAACGTCTTTCACCAGTTTCGCGGTGCCGATCACGAATACGCGCTCCGCGCCCAAATGCAATGCGGGACTGCACGGCGCCATCTGCCGGATGGAACCGTCGCCGAAAAATTCGCGATTGATTTTCTGCGCAGGAAACGCGAACGGTATTGCCGACGACGCCATCAGGTGTTCAACGCGCAGCTGGCTCACGCGAATGCCCACACGCTGCGAGCGCCGCCAGCCCTGCACTTCGGGTGCCGCCTGGAAAAACGCGCAGTTTTGTCCCGAGGTATATCCCGACGCCGTCACCGATATCGCGCGCAACACACCGGAGTCGAGATGCGAACTGATTCGCGGCAGGTCCACGTGTTTACCGATGAGTTCCGCCAGCGGCGAATTGTCGAACAGCGAGACGCGATGATTTTTTGTCACTGCGCCGAACAGGAAGGCCGAAAGCCATTTCAGGCTGTTGCGGGCAACACCGGGAAAATCGGTGCGATAGACCTGGTCGGGCGTGAAGTGGGTCCAGACCCCGACCAGCGTCTCTACGCCTTTCGCGAAATTGTCCGCGTGCGAGGCCAGCACCGCTGCATTGATCGCGCCCGCAGACGTGCCGGTGATGATGGGGAAGGGACTCTCAACCGGATGCCCCAGGATTTCTGACAGCGCCTTCAGCACGCCCACCTGGTAGGCGGCACGCGCGCCACCACCTTGCAGCACCAGTGCGATGCCGGGGTGGCGCTCGTTGCGCACTTGCGTGTCAGGCGGCTGGGGAATCGATTCGGGCATGCGGACTTCCGAAAAAAGCGAATCTCATTGAATCACAATGCCTGCGTCACGAACACATCGACGCGGCTGAGGCGACAACGCCACGTGATTGAAGCAGTGGTTGAAGCGACACCGTCACACTGTTGCGTGTGAACACAACCTACCCTTGCTGCTGCATGCCAGGTTCGGTGAGCCGGATGACGTTGTCTTCCTCATGCCTCGCGACCTGCCGGCCGAGCAGGTTGTAGACCTGCATGGGACCCTTGCCCTTGATCTGGATCTGCTGCACTTCATCAAAGCGGAAACGGTTGTGCAGTCGGCGGAACGTGACGATATCGACCTGCGTATTGCCGGGCTGCGCTTCGGACGCCATGCGGCTGGCGATATTGACGGTGTCGCCCCACAGGTCATAACTGAATTTGCGGCGGCCGATGACGCCGGCCACGACCGGGCCGGTGGCGAGGCCGACGCGCAAGCTGAGTTTTTCGCCATTGGCGGCCGTGTAACGGGATACGAAGGACTGCATCTCGATCGTCATGTTGGCCATGGCGTCGACGTATTGCGACGAGCCTGAGCGCAGGCCGCCGGCGGCCATGTATGCGTCACCGATGGTCTTGATTTTTTCGATGCTGTATTTCTCGGCAAGCATATCGAATTCGGAAAAAATATTGTTGAGCAGCTGCACCGTTTCGTTCGGCGACATCTCTTCCGACATGTGCGTGAAATTGACGATGTCGGCAAACATCACGGTCACATCGGCGTGGCCGTCGGCGATATTGGTTTCCTGGCGCTTCAGGCGCTCGGCGATGGGCTCGGGCAGGATGTTCAGCAGCAGCCGCTCGGACAATTCCTTTTCCATGCTGACGGCATTGGTCTGCGCTTCCACAGCATCGCGCAGCTTGGATTTCTCGCGTGAGAAATACCAGAGCAGCACGTACACCATGGCCGAGATCGAGACAAAATTCAGCACGAAGAAAATCGCCACCGTCTTCATGTCGAGCTGCTTGGTGTCCCACTGCAGCGCGTAATCGAAGAAGCCCGACATCGCCGTCATGAAAATGTAGGCGATGAACCAGGGCATCGATTCCTTGGTGCCGAGGATGACGATGGCGCCCACGGGTGCCAACAGCGCCCACAGCGAGACACCGCTGGCGTTGACGAAATTGCCGATCGACCATTGCAGGATGAACGGCGTGAACAGGAACATGGTGAGCTGTGTCGCGCAGAACGAGTCCAGCTTGCGCGTACGCATGAAGAAGAACATGTTGCCTGCGGACAGGAACAGGAAGGCGAGCGGCACTGAGGTGGAGAAGCGCAGCCCCAGGCTCCAGTAAATAGCCAGCCACAGCATGGAGGCCAGCGCCATCAGGGCGGTGGAAAACAGCAGCATGTCGCCCGACAGTTTTTCTTCGGGTGTCAGGCCGAGGGAGGAAACCGGTGGCGAGGAAAGCGGGATTGATGCGGAATTGGAGCCGGATGACTGCGACGACGAAGGAAGCGGAGACGGTGATGCTCCGCTATCGAGCGTGGATGGGGTTAAATGCTCCTTCGCGATCATGCTTTTTCTGCTGATGTAGACGATGTGCGTGACAGCAACAAATAACCGGTGATGCGGCACGAAAGACCGCCCCTACCTGCCCCCTTCGCTGCTTTTGCGCATTGTCATGCGCTGTTTTTGATGAAGAGATAAAGCAGCTAAATCATTATGACACAAACCCTTTTTGCCGCGACCGGAAACGGCAGAGACGCGCTATATGGACAGGATGCGCCACGCAATACGATAAAATAACGCTCTTTTCGCGATTTTTCGGAGATTTGCACATGTCCATGTCCGACCGTGACGGCGTCATCTGGTACGACGGCAAGCTGGTGCCCTGGCGCGACGCCACCACTCACGTCCTCACCCATTCCCTGCACTATGGCCTGGCGGTTTTTGAGGGTGTTCGGGCGTACAAAACCGAAGCGGCCAACCTGGGCACGGCGATTTTCCGGCTGAAGGAACACACGCAGCGCCTGTTCAATTCCGGCAAGATTTACCAGATGGCCATGCCGTACAGCATGGATGCGATCATGGAAGCGCAGCGCGAAGTGGTGCGCGCCAATAATCTCGAGAGCTGTTACCTGCGCCCGCTGGCGTTCTACGGTTCGGAAAAGATGGGCGTTTCGCCCAAGGGTGCCAAGGTGCATATCGCCATTGCGGCGTGGCCGTGGGGTGCGTATCTCGGCGAAGACGGATTGAAGAAAGGTATCCGCGTCAAGACCTCCTCCTTTGCCCGTCACCATGTCAACGTCACCATGGCACGCGCCAAGGTGGCATCGACCTACGCCAACTCCATCCTCGCCAATAACGAAGCCACCGATCACGGCTACGATGAGGCGCTGCTGCTGGACACCGAAGGCTATGTCGCGGAAGGCGCCGGCGAGAACCTGTTCATCATCCGCGACGGCAAGATCGCCACGCCGGAACTGACCTCGGCACTGGACGGCATCACCTGGCGCTCGATCCAGATCGTCTGCGGCGACCTGGGCATTCCGGTCGAGCCGCGCAAGATCACGCGCGACGATGTGTACATCGCCGACGAGGCGTTCTTCACCGGCACCGCCGCAGAAGTCACGCCCATCCGCGAACTCGATGGACGCATCATCGGCAACGGTGCGCGCGGCCCCATCACGGAAAAAATCCAGACGGCGTTCTTCGACATCGTCAACGGCCGCAATCCGAAATACCATCACTGGCTCACGCCGGTTAAGTGAAGACAGGATGTCCGCCATGAACGCGCCTACCGACCTGAACCAGTCGCAAATTGACGTCACTGCCGCAGACCTGCCGCTGCATTGCCCGATGCCGTCGATGAAACTGTGGAACACGCATCCGCGCGTGTTCATCGACGTGCTGTCGACGGGCGAGGCCAAGTGCCCGTATTGCGGCACGGTGTATAAACTTTCCGGCCCCGTGGTTGCACGTCACTGAGCCCATCACCAGGTGCGCTACTAGCCGCCTGAAGCACCGATGCGCATCCTGATCATTTCGCCCGCATGGATCGGCGATGCGGTGCTTTCGCAGCCGATGCTGACGCTGCTGCACGCCACTTATCCTGATGCCGTCATCAACGTGCTGGCGCCAAAATGGGTAATGCCCGTGTACCAGCGCATGCGCGAAGTGGCACAGGTGATGGAAAACCCGTTTGGCCACGGTGCGCTGCAACTCGGCGCACGGCGTGCACTGGGGAAATCGCTCAGGTCCGCCGGCTATTCGCACGCATGGGTGTTGCCCAATTCGTTTAAGTCCGCGCTGATTCCCTGGTTCGCGGACATTCCCGCGCGCATCGGTTTTCGCGGCGAAATGCGCGGCTGGCTGCTCAACGATTGCCGCGACCTGGACGAGGCCGAGTTGCCGACCATGGCGCAACGCTTTGCCTCGCTCGCGCTGCCGCGCGGCAAGGCGCTGCCGCAACCCCTGGCTGATCCCTCGCTCAATGTCATCCCCGCTGCCCGCGAACTTGCGCTGGCACGGCTGAAACTCGATGCGTCAAAACCAGTGGTGGCATTTTGTCCCGGCGCTGAGTATGGCCCGGCCAAACGCTGGCCGGTCGCGCATTTCGCGGTGCTGGCGAAAACACTGGTCGCGCAGGGATACCAGGTGTGGCTCTTCGGCGGCAAGGGCGACCGGCCCGCCTGCAAGGAGATTTACGATTTGTCCGGCGGCATCTGCTCCATCCTCGCCGGCGACACGCAACTCGACGAAGCCATTGACCTGCTGAGCCTGGCCCGCCACGTCATCACCAATGATTCCGGCCTGATGCATATCTCGTGCGCGGTCGGTGTACCCGTCACGGCGCTGTACGGCTCATCCTCGCCGGGATTCACGCCGCCGCTGTCACCACTCGCCCGTGTGGTCACACTGAAACTGCAATGCAGCCCGTGCTTTGAGCGGGTCTGTCCATTGGGGCATTTCAAGTGCATGAACGACATGTCGCCCGAACTGGTGGCTACGCAAATGCAACGCTGACGGGTGCATAATCCTGTTTCAATTTTTCGGTTTCTATTTTTAGTTTTTTCCGGAGTATTTCCATGAAAAAAATCCTCGCTGCCCTGTTCCTGTCCACGGCCGGCATTGCCGCCGCCATCGCCAGTTCACCCACACCCGAGCACGCTGCGTACGCTGACGGCGTACAGCAATGGCGTGACAAGGTTGAACAAGGCCTGCGCCGCGACAATGGCTGGCTGACGCTGGCCGGCCGCTTCCAGATGAAACCGGGCGCCAACACATTCGGCACGGGCAAGGACAACGACATCGTTTTCCCGCCGGAACTGAAAGGCACCGGCCCGGACCGCATCGGCACGTTGGTAGTCGATCCCGCCGGGAAAAAAGTGACGCTGAAACTTGCTGATGGCGTATCGATGACCAGCGCCGGCGCAGCCTTCACCGGCGAACGTGCCATGGGCAGCGATTCCGACAAGCGTGACTGGGTGTCGTTGGACCGCATCGCCATGCACATCATCGAGCGTGATGGCCGCTACATCCTGCGCCTGGCCGATAACAAATCGATGGTGCGGCAGAATTTCAAGGGCCGCATCTGGTATCCGGTGAATGCAAAATTCAATGTCGATGCGAAGTTCGTTGCCTATCCGCCCGGCAAGAAAATCTCCATCGTGAACGTCATCGACGAAGTATCGGATGAACCCTGCCCCGGTTATGTTGAATTCAAAGTGAAGGGTGTGAAATACAAGATGGATGTGGTGGGTGACGACGATGGCGGCCTGTTCTTCGTGATGCGCGACGGTACCGCGGGCGACACCACCTACCGTCCGTCACGTTTCCTGTTCGTGGAGAAGAAGCCGAAGACGGGAGAAACGTTCAAGCTCGACTTCAACCGCAGCTACAACCCGCCCTGCGCATTTTCGGAGTTCACCACCTGCCCGCTGCCGCCTGCGCAGAATATCTTGAAGACGCGGATTGAGGCTGGCGAAAAATATCGCAAGCCGGCGTAGTTGAAGCGGTCGACAAGGTGATTCGTTGCGACAGAAAATCAGCGCAGGAAAAAGCCGGCTCACGCCGGCTTTTTTATTTTGCAGATTCCGAACACAAGCCACTATCGCGATGGCTGCGGCCGCGAAGACTTCACATACTTCCCATCAAATGACGTTTTCCACGTCGCGCCACCATCCGCCGATGTACGCCAGTGTTGCCGTACCGATCCATCTACGTTCGGTGTCCAGATAATTTCGTTGATCGCATTCCGGTCCGGCTTGCCCGGCATGTCCCGGTCCGAAAGCGTCATGCTGCCGTTTTCAAACTTGCCGTCCATCATCAGCGCATTACCCGCGCCGTCGACCCAGGTCTGGTGCCAGACTTTGCGGCGCGCGTCGTAGATGTTGAAACTCTGGCCGGTGAAATTTCCCTGGCCCTTCCATGATTCGTGCAGCACGCAGCCATTCAGGATGGGTTTGATTTCATTGGTGCCGACCATTTTCCCTGCAGGGTTGGTGACGTCCCAGTCACCGATCCAGAAATCGAATTGACGATTCTCGGCAGCGGCGCAAGGGACCGGCGGCGGCTTGGGCGCAACAGGTGCAGCAGGCGCGCCGGGGGTCTGGGCGAAGACAAAATTACAAAAAAATGAAGACAGCAAAATTCGTTGCAACATTTTCCAGTGCGTCATTGCATCCTCCGTCGGGGGCTGGGCGCCGAGATGGTGACCACGCCGATGCGCCAGCATAGCCACCCCGGTGCGACACATGGCTACAATTTATGGCTACAGTTTGTTTCCGATGCTGTCGGTGCGCGCGAAAACCCGGCGTACGCGGCTAGTGTTCCGCCTTCATGCCCGCACGTTTGGCGATTTTTCCCAGTCGCTCGCGTTCGGTCGTGATGAACTCCACGAAGTTCGCCACCGAACCCGGCGCGGGTTCAATACCCGTGGGAATGAACCGGTCCTGCAATTCTTTTGTTTTCAATGCCGCCTGCATCTCCGTATTCATACGTTCGATGATGGCCTTGGGCGTGCCCTTCGGCGCGAACAGTCCCGCCCAATGGCCGATCAGCACGCCGGGATAGCCCTGCTCGGCTGTGGTGGCAATGGCCGGATACGCGGAGATGCGCGTTTTCCAGGTCGCGGCCAGGGCCTTCAGTTTGCCGGCCTTGATGTGCGGCAGCACTACCACGCTGGATTCGGATGTTGCGGTCACCTGGTTGCCCAGCACGCCGGTAACACTCTCCTGCCCGCTCTTGAAGGGGATGGCGGTGAAGTTCGCGCCACTGGCGTCCTTCAGCATTTCGATCACGAAGTGCGGCGTGGACCCTGAACCGGCGGTGGCGAAATTGGCGCCTTCCTTGCCCTGTGACTTGGCGTATTCGATAAATTCCTTGAGGTTGTTGAACGGCGCGCTGGGATGCACCACGATCACCGACGGACTGACGGCGATCATGCCCACCGGCACCAGGTCGCTGTCGGCATAGGGAACCTTTTCGCTCAAGAAACTGTTGGTGATGACGCCGGCCGCCCCGATCAGGAAGGTGTAACCATCCGGCTTGGACTTGGCAACAAAATCCGCGCCGATGATGGCGCCTGCGCCGGGTTTGTTTTCAATGATGATGGGCTGGCCGATGCGCTTCGAGACGGCTTCTGCAGCGGCGCGTGCCACCACGTCGTTGGCGCCGCCGGGCGCGAACGGCACCACCCACTTCACGGGGCGATCGGGCCAGGTTTCGGCACGAGCTGACGTTGTAGCCAGTAAACAGATTGCGCTGAAAGCGGCGACCAGAAGTTTCCGGGATGTGTTCATAAAGGATCCTCTCGTTTGGTTTTATGTGATTCACGCAAGCGCGCAAGATCTGCCGGCGTATCGATATCGTCAAGCGTCCCCGCGTCACCGACGTCCAGCAACGTAACCGCCCCGGCATGCGCGGCAACCACACTGCGCGCACCGGTGTCGCCCGCCAATGCCATTAACTCCTCGCCGTAAGTCGCGCCGAATGCGACCGGATGTCCGCGCTGCCCGCCCGTAACGGGAACGACGATGCGGCGCTCATGTGACACGGCGGCAGAAATCAGGGCGATGGTTGCGGGCCGGATGAACGGCATGTCCGCAAGAGCTACCAGCCAGTACGGCGCACCGGGACGTGCGCATACACCGGCCGCGATGCTGGTGCCCATGCCCTCGACTGACCGCGGGTTGATCACCACGCGACAGCCGGAACTCTCGAGTACACGGGTCAATGCAGCATCGCCCGACGAAACTGCGATGACCTCTTCACCGGCAGCGAGAAGGTTTTGCGCGGCCGCTTCCACCACATAACGTCCATCGTCCAGCCGTGCGAGCAGTTTCTGCGATCCAAAACGCGTTGCCGAACCCGCTGCGAGCAGGATGGTGGTCATGCGCGCCGGAAATCAGCGTGCGCCATTACGCAGCGCAGGCGCTATCGGCCCCGCCCGCACGCGCCAGCACCAACCCGTTGCGTGCCGCCACCAGTTCGGCCAGGATCGCTATAGCAATTTCCGGCGGCGTGCGGCTGCCGATATCGAGGCCAACAGGCCCGTGCAGGCGCGCGACCTGCACGTCGCTGAGGTCAAGGTCCCGCAGTCGTTTACGGCGCTCATCGGAAGTTTTTCTTGAACCCACCGCGCCGATATAGAACGCATCTGTCTTCAACGCCTCCATCAGGGCCATGTCGTCCAGCTTGGGATCGTGCGATACGGTGACGATCACCGTGTGACCATCAGCCTTGAACGCCACCACCGCGTCGTCAGGCATGCCGTCGACAAAGCTGCTGCCCGCCGCCCGCCATGCCGTGCGATATTCCTCACGCGGATCGCAGATGAATACCTGGAAGTCCAGCGTGGCCGCGACCTCGGCCAGGTAACGCGCGATTTCCGATGCGCCGATGATGAGCATGCGCCAGCGCGGTCCGTGGATGCAGGTGAATTCATTTTCGCTGCGCGTGGTTTCGTCAGTGGGCCGCGCAGCGCGAAAAGTCCAATCGCCGCTGGCGAGATTGACCACACGTGAAAATACTTCGCCGGCGCTGATGCGGGCCGACAGGTTGTCCAGCCGCGCCACGTCGAGCGCCGCTTCGATCACTACTTCCAGTTCGCCACCACAAGGCAGGCCGAATCGCTGCGCCTCTTCCGCGCTGACGCCGTAACTCTGCAGGATCGGTTTCGCGCCGCTGAATTGTTCGCGCCGCAACACCAGGTCGTCCTCGATACAGCCGCCGGAAACCGAGCCCACCACGATCCCGTCGTCGCGCATCGCCATCAGCGAGCCGGGTGGCCGAGGGCTGGCGCCAAAAGTCTGCGTGACCGTCACCAGCCATAGTTTTCGACCGGCATTGAGCCAGTCGCGCGAGTGCTTCAGGACTTCGAGGTCGAGTGATTGCATGTCGTAACAAAACGCAGTAGCGGGCGTGGCGAAGCGCCAAGCTTAGCGCCAAAACTGGCGTGCGACCAGAAGGGCTAGTTCGGAGATTGTTGCGCGGCAGCGCCGATGGCCGGGACGGACAGGGAATTTTTTGTTGTGGCCTTGTTCGCAGGAACCGAAGGAGCCGGCAAACTGAACAATCCGTCGATGGCTTTCTGGTAGTCGTCGAAATAATTGGAGGACAGGTTGTGATGCGAGCCACCCTCGGCACGCAGGAAAAACTTGGGCGCCTTGATGGCCGCATACAATTTTTCACCCATGGTGAACGGCACGATGTCGTCGTTGGTGCCGTGCGCCACCAGCACCGGAATTTTTACCTGGCCGATGCGGTCGATATTGTCGAAACGCTGCGTTACCAGAAAACTCACCGGCAGGAAGCCCCAGCGGGTTTCGCTGATCATGTCGGGCACCGATGTGAAAGACGCTTCAAGGATCAGTCCGGCCGCGTCGGGATGATTGATCGCCAGTTGCACGGCCATCGAGCCGCCCAGCGAATGGCCGAAGATGAAATGCCGCGCTTGCGGCGCCAGTGTTACCAGGTGTTTCCACGCGGCTTCCGCATCCTCATTGGCGCGGCGTTCGCTGGGGGCGGAACCATCTGCCGCAACGCTCTTGCCGAAACCACGATAGTCGATGGCCAGCACCGAAAATCCCATGCGATTCCAGCGCGGGATGCGCGCCGCACTGCCGGACAGGTTCCAGCGCGCGCCGTGCAAGTACAGCAGCACGGGTGCGCCGGGATTGGCTGCAGGCGCCCACCAGGCGTGCAGTTTTTCATCGTTCTTGCCGACGGGAATCCATTGTTCCTGGAAATCCCCGGACCCGGACCCGCCACGATAGCCGCGGTAATTTCCCTGGACCGGATTGAAAATCCACTCGCCCTGCTTGGTCTCGATATAGGCGCAGCTGCCGAGGATGAACACCAGCAGCACGGCGAAAAATCCGCGGACACGGCGAGAAGCAAGGAAGGACAGTTTCATGGCGGCAAATGTAATTCTGAAGTGATGGTTGATGCCCAACAACGCTGGGGCCCTGGCCAGACAATACAACGCGACAGCCCGCCATGACGCGGACGATGCATTACGTTTGAAACCTGCTCATTCTGGAGCGCTGCCGCTAGCTGTTGTCGTTGCGACTCGACGCCGAAATCGCCTTCTTGATAAACGCCTTGCGATCGGCCGGATTCTCGATTTCGTCAGCGATCAGGAGATAAAGTTCGCCTTCGTCGCGCGCCTTCATCGCCGCGCGTTTGACGACCACGCGGGCGACCGCACCGATATGCTGGGCCAGCCGCTTTTCCGCGCGCTCGATGATGCCGATGTCGAATCGCGTCATCGCCAGCTGCGTGGCGATTTCACCGTCCACGCGGCGTGACACGCCGGTGGGCAATTGCGTGTTGCCGCGCACGCGTTTGCTGAACACGGTGCGCTCATCTTCATCATCGATTTCAGTCGCCAGCGCATCAATGACGGCGTCGATGGTCGCATGTTTTTTTGCCGCTTTTTTCACCAGCACCGAGGCCAGAGGACCGATGCGCTTGGCCAGCTCGCTTTCGATGTCCTTGAGCTGCGCCACATCGTGGTCGCCCGTGACGGGTTGCGAAGGCGGCTGGCTGGCCGGCTGGGGAGCAGGTGCGGCCAATGGCTGCGTGCGGTCGCTGTCAACATGCATTGAAGCGACCGGGACGGTAACGGTTCGATCCGGGTCGAGCGTGATGTGGGAGCGCCCGGTTAATCGTGCCAGGAACTCCTCACTCGAGCGCGGCCGATGGCGATCATCGGGACTCAGCGCCCAGTCAATGGCGGCGAGGATTTCCGCCGAGTAGACCGAGCGATCGCCGACTTCCTGGGCGGGCTTCTGCGGATCGTCGCGCAGACGCGCGGTGGCATCGACCGGCTTTTTGCCGGTCACCATCCAGTACATCACGCCACCCACGGCGTAAAGGTCAGTCCATGGCCCCTGGATGCTCGATTCACTGTATTGCTCGACAGGTGCATAGCCGGGACTCACAACAGCCGTCAGTTCGCCGCCACCTGCCGTAGAGCGTGCCGCGCCGAAATCCAGCAGCACCGGCGTACCGTCGCTGCGGATGTAAATATTTCCGGGCTTCACATCGCGATGCAGGTAACTGCTCTGGTGAATGATGCCCAGCCCCTCTACCAGCGGCCAGATAATCTTTTCCATATCGCGCTGCGGCAGCGGCCGGCGCGTCTTGATCCATTCCGACAGGGACGCGCCGTGCACGAATTCCATCACCATGTAAGCAGTCGCGTTGGCCTGGAAAAAACGCATCACACGAACGATGTTGGGATGGCGGAACGTGGCCAGCGTACGCGCCTCGTCGAGGAAGCGCGACAGGCCCCATTCAAACGTCGGGCGGTTCTCGTCGCTGGAGGGCCGGATGGAAGAATCGTCGTCGCGCGTCGCGATGTCGGCGGGCAGGTATTCCTTGATCGCCACCGGCAGGTTCAGGTTCTGGTCGGTGGCGAGATAGGTCAGCCCGAAACCGCCGACACCGAGCAGCTTGTCGAAACGGTACTCATTGATGATGTGTCCCGGCGCCAGGCTGGGAATGGTGGCGGACATGACGCTTTCCGGTTCAGGAATCGATCAGCGAAATCGCCTTTTGCAGGCTGCGGCGCATGCGATTGAACGACTTGGCGAGCAGCGCCATTTCATCGCCACCCTTGTCGGAGAATTCGGCGATATCCATGTTGCCGGTGCTGATTTCGTTGGCGGCCTCGGACATGCGCGTGATGGGCTTTACGATCAGGAACGACAGCATGATGTTCAGTATCAGGAACAGCACCACAAACACGCCGGTGAGCGAGCCCATGAAGGTGATGAACGCACGGTCGGCGTTGGCGATGGGCAGCGACATTGGAACGGTGACGACCTGGGCGCCGATGGTTTCATTGAGTTGCCAGCCGAAGCCGTTGTTGCCGCCGTACTGCACGACCATCGGCGCGGGCGCCTTGTCGGGTGTGCTGTGGCAGGTGAGGCAGCCGGGATCCACGATCTTGAGCGGTCGCGCCAGGTAGAGCGACGGGCCCGACGCCGCCATGCGCATGCCCATGATTTCCTTTTTGTCCGGGCTGTTGCGGAAATCGTTGACCACATCGGATTCCCATTCGACCGCACGATCGCGCGGATTGGTGGGATTCAGCACCGCTTCCTTGTAGTAGTAGTTGTCGTACTTCTTGCGCAACTGATTCATCATTTCCGTGGCCGCGAATGCCGGCACGCTTTCGGCGAGGAAAGTGTCGGGCTGGTAATCGAGCTTGGGGCTGACGTGTTTCTGCGTGTAGAAACGCATGGAAGACGCGGCCTCCATCATCACGCCGGCGTTGCGCAGCACTTCATCCTGCGCATTCTTCTGCAGCAGTGTGTACGAGATGTAGCCGGTGACGGCAAGGCCTAAGGCAAAGACCAGCAGCAGCGCCAGGTTGAACTTGGTTCGCAATCCCATGATGAGTCCCCTTATTGGATAATTTTTTTTGGAATGCGGCTATTACGTGACTGGAACGAGATTGGATTTTTCAACTAATTTTTCAAAGGATTATTCAACGAATTTTTTAACGATTTTTTCAATGACTTTTTCAATGACTTTTTCAATGACTTTTTCAATGATTTTTTCAATGATTTTTTCATTATCGCCCTGCGGCGATGAAAAGGGCACGGGCAACTTCTGGGCTGGATTTTTTGCGGACAAAGTCTAGCACCGGTGCGGCTTGCAGGGCAAAACTTGGCCAGGAAGCGCGCGGATGCTGGGGTTTACCCCGGAAATCAGCCCGCCTTGCGTCCCGCCGAGATCGCCGAATCCACCCGGCGAAACAAAGCCTGGTGCAAATCGCGCGTATGGCTTTGCCAGTGCTTGCGGGTTTTCTCCAGCTCTGCACGCTGCGCAGTTGCCGTCTCGGCGTCACCCATGCCTGCCGCCCAGATGGCAAACTCGGCGCGCGCATCCACGCTGCCAAACCTGGCCACCGCATCCGTGAACTCACGCCGCGCATCGTCCACGCGGCCTTCCTCACCCAGGGCCTGCGCTAGCAGCAACGAGACATCCTCTGGTTGAAACGTGGGTGATTCCTTGCGGATCGATTCGAGCAGCGTGATGGCCGCTGCCGGATCGGCGTGGCGAAGGTGTGCACGCGCCGCCCCCAGCCGGATCGCGCCATCGCGCGCAAATGGCCCGCGCAGGCATTGGTCGAAATGCTGCACCGCCTGCGCGCTATCACCGGCTTCGAGAAACGCGTTGGCCAGGCGCTGCTGGTTCTGCGCGGTCGGCGTCAGCTCGAACGCCTGCTGTGCATCGCGCAATTCACGGCCGGGATCGAGGCTTTTCACCGCCGCCTTGGTCACCTTGCGAATGCCGCGATCCAGTTTCGAATGCGGCAGGTACACCACGAAAAAATACACCAGCGATCCCAACAGCGGAAATGAAAACAGGATGATCAGCCAGTAAAGTTCGCGCCCGGCGCGGATGGCGTGAACGGCAAAAAACAACGCGATGATGAAGTGAAGCCCTAGTCCTGCGAATGGCATGATGTTTCCAGGAAATTTTTTACAAATGGCATTGTAAGCGAGTGGCGTGACAGCGCCTCCTCGCGCACAAGATGTGAAAGTGACACATAAGTGACACGCTCAAGGCGTGGAATCAAAATCGTAATTCGCGCCCTCGGCTCCCTCTTCATTGGACTTGCGCGCCTTGTCGACTTTCTCTTTCAGCCCGCCAAATTTCGCCATGTAATCCGCCAACGGCACGGGTTGCGCCAGCCGCACTGCCGGATATTCGATCGACTTCAGCGTCTGCACATTGGTGAGCCGCTTGTGCGTCGCCCAGTGCTGCGCCAGCGGGACGATGATGGCGATCACCGCGACCAGCGAAACGGCATAGCGCGTGACCGGCCAATGGCGCGGATCGGCGAGGCGCAAATGAAATCGCACCGTCATCGCAGCCACCAGCACGATCACCGGCTGGGTGATGCGTATCGGCCACAACCACGACGACGAGAATGCCAGCATCTCCAGCAAGTTCAGTATCAGCGAGCCGGAAAGATAACCGGCCGATGCAATGGCGAGATGCGAAAAGAATCGATCCGTGCCGGAAATCAGCCGGCCGAACAGCGCATACACGGCACTCCAGATACACAGCGCGGCGGCCGCACTGCTGAGCCCGTAGAAATACGGCGGGCCACCCTGCTGCACATCCTTTAGCCACAGGTCCCACGCGGTGTGCCCCAGCACCAGCATCAAGCCGAGCAGGCCCAGCGGCCATATGGCGCGCCGTGACAGCAAACGTTCCGGCAATAACGGCCACTCGCTGGAACGAATGCGGACAAGCGACTGGCCGACGTGGTACGGCTCGTCGGTGCGAATTTCGTAAGTTGCCGCACGTTTGCCGCGTCCCGGCACGATGCCGTTGGCCGACCCCAGGTCCACCAGTCGCGCGACGCCATCCACGCCCACTTCGACCCGCGCATGATGAGCCGCCGCATGCGGATCATCGAGCACCAGGTCATTGTCGAGCGCGCGGCCGATGCGCAATTCAACCGGCGCATCAACGGCAGCCGGCACCGGCAATCGCGCCAGCACACTGCCATCACGATGCAGGTGTTCCAGGAACCAGCTCATTGCAGCCGCTCCAAAAACATCTGCGCCAGGCGCTGGCCGTTATCGAACGACATGCCGTTGAGCGTCATGCTGCTGTGCATGCGTTCACGCGCATCATCCACCTGCGTGGCATTGATGGTGAAATCGTACAGGCCCTCGAATTTGCGGAACGCCTTGATGCAGACGGCAACACGGTAAACGTGCATCGTTCCACTGACGTAATCATCGCGGCATTCATCGGGCGTTGTCTCGCGTGTGCCCCAGTGCGAGAACCAGTTGGCAATGTGGCCGGGTATGCCGATGGCGAAAAACTGCGGATCCGCCAGCTTGTCATTGCGCAGCAGGACATGGCGCAAATTCACCGAACCTGAATAAAATTCGCCCCGCACAAACACCTCTGAACGCAAGGCACAGGTGAGCGTATCGCGCTGGTAGCGCAGCCGTTCGCCGTCGCGTCCCCCGGCCCAGCATTTGGTGAGGCTGCCGTCCAGCGTGACGACAGTGCGCCCGGCGAGTGTCTGGGTGGCGAAGCCGGCCTTTGCGCCACCGGTCACATGGGTGGCATTGGTTGAATTGGTAGTGCTGAGCAATTTACCGGCCACGAATTGCTGGTGAACCAGCAGTTGCCGCGCAATTTCACTGCGCCATTCCTTTCGTGGCGGCGCCTGCAGCGCACGCTCAAGCAGTTCGCGTGCATAGCGAATCGGCACCAGGTAACTCAGCAATTGTCCGCGCCGGTCGACCGCCACATTCACGCCGACCACGCGGCCGCTGTCGTCGATGGCCGGGCCGCCACTCATGCCGGCATTGATCGCACCGGAAAACAGCATCTGGTCGTAGACGCGCGATTCCACCAGGCCGTTGTACAGTCCTTCCGAAATCAGGAAGCCGAGTTCCAGCGGGTTGCCCAGCGAGTAAATGCGTTCGCCCTGCGCCGGCGGGCCATCGCGCAATGTGAACAGCGGCCACGCTGCCGAACCCGCTACAGGCTCGGTGCGCAATACCGCCAGGTCATGAATCACATCGACCGCCACCAGCGTTGCCTTCACGTTGCGTTCACTGGCACCACGCAATTCAATGCGGAATTTCTCCGGATCGACGGCCAGCGACGAAACGACGTGATAGTTGGTCAGCAGCCAAGCGCCCCCGGTGTTACTGGTGTTATTGGCGCCGTCATCGCGCACGACAAAGCCCGAGCCCAGCGAAGACTGTTCGTTGGCACTATTCAGCAACACACGCACCTGCACCAGCCGTTCCCTGTTGCGCGAGAACAAGTCGCGCGCCGATGCCGATGGCGCGGGCAGCGCAATCGCTGCGCTCTTGCCGCCGCTCATTTCGGGCAGCGATGATTGCGCTGCGGCCGGCATGACGCGAATACCTATCGCAATCACACCAAGCAGCAGCGGGAAAAAATGCGGTCTCATGGATTTCCTGTCATAGGGGACCTGGGAATTGGGACTTGGGAAGCGGCGATAAACTCAGTCGATCAGCAATGACAAGATACACGAGACATTTCCCGCGTTTAAAGTCCAGTATTCGTGCGCTTTTGCAGCCATTTTTGACCTGTGAGCCGCGCCAGCGCTTGAGTTTAAATGTGGACTATCGTTTTTCTGGCGAAAAAGCTTGCCGGCGCGCGTACCGCTGCCCGCAGCGGAATCACCAACGTCAGCCGTTGTCCTACATGGGGTTTCCAAGCGTCCGATGGGCAGGCGGGCACTCCGCCCGCGACAATAAACCCTGTGGTTCCCGGGCGGATTTCGGGGCGGCCCGGATCGATTCCGGCGTGGAATATGCGGCGTTTGCGCGTCTTCCAAATGGCAGGTCGCAACCCGTTACCATTATCATCACCCATAAGAAGACACGCCACCGCTCGCGGCCCGCCCCCCAACTTTCCAGACGAAAGAGTCTCTTTTGAAAGCAGGCAGCCAGGGTTTTTTCCGTTCATTGTTCAATTGGGCGGGCCTCAACAGCAACGCCGCACACGGCGACTTCACCGACGAGCTGCCGCTGCGTTCGGAGCTGCTCACGGCCGACCAGATGGAACAATATGGCCAGGCGCTGGCCGGCGCGCATCGGCTCACGCCCGGCCGCGCCGCCGACAAACTGCTGCCGCGGCTGGCGGTCAACGAAAGCATCCTCATCGGTGTGTGCAACATGCTCACCGAGCAGGTCGCCGCCAGCGGACGCATTACGCCTGCCGGTGAATGGCTGCTGGATAATTTCTACCTCATCGAAGAACAGATCCGCACCGCCAAGCGTCACTTGCCGAAAGGTTACAGCCGCGAACTGCCACGGCTCTCACGCGGCCCGTCAGCCGGCCTGCCGCGTGTGTACGACATTGCGCTGCAGACCATCTCGCACGGCGACGGCCGCGTCGATGCGGAAAGCCTCAGCCGTTACGTGTCCTCGTACCAGAAAGTCACGCCGCTGAAACTTGGTGAGCTGTGGGCCATTCCCATCATGCTGCGGCTGGCACTGATCGAAAACCTGCGCCGCGTTGCAGTGACGGTGGCATCGGGAATGATCGATCGTGACCTGGCCGGCACCTGGGCGGACCAAATGACCGAAGTGGCCGAGAACGATCCGAAAAGCCTCATCCTCATCATCGCCGACATGGCGCGCTCCAAGCCGCCGGTGACCACGCAGTTCGTTTCCGAATTTGCGCGCCGCCTGCAGGGCCAGAGTGCCGCGCTGGCGTTGCCGCTTACCTGGCTGGAGCAGGTGCTGTCGGAATCGCAGCTCACCATTGAGCAGCAGGTGCAACTGGAAACGCAGAAGCAGGCGTCGAACCAGGTCGCGGTCAGCAACAGCATCGGCAGCCTGCGCTTCCTGGGTGCGATGGACTGGCGCGAATTCGTCGAGACCATGAGCCACGTTGAACAGACGTTGCGGCAGGACCCGGGCAGCATCTACGGCGAAATGGATTTCGCCACGCGCGACTGCTACCGGCATGTGATCGAGAAGACGGCCAAGAAAAGCCGGTTTTCGGAAACTGAAATTGCCGGGCTGGCGATACAACTGGCGCAGCAAGGTAGCCACGTAAACCACAACGCAAACCCCAACGAAAACCCCAACGAAAAAGAAATTGCGAACGCGAACGCAAGCGAAAGCGCAAACGCAAACGCAAACGCAAGCGAAAGCGAAAGCGAAAGCGCAAACGAAAGCGCGAACGAAAGCACGAACGAAAGCACGGATAGCCGCAACCGGCACGTCGGCTATTACCTCATCGACAAGGGCCTCGCCCTACTGGAGCAGCGTGCCGAAAAACAGGTTTCACGGCGTGAATTGCTGCGCCGTGCCGGCCGCAATAACCCGTTATTGCCCTACCTGGGCGGCATCGCGCTGATCACGGCGCTGGTCACCGGCGCACTGATGTGGCACGCGTATCGCTGGGATGCGCCGGACTGGCTGTTGTGGGTGCTGTTGTTCATTGCCCTGCCGGCCGTGAGCCAGCTTGCACTGTCGCTGGTGAACTGGCTGGCCACCTTGCTGGTCACGCCGCGTGCCTTGCCGCGCATGGATTACACGCAGGGCATTCCGCCCGAATCACGCACGCTGGTGGTGGTTCCCACGCTGCTCATGAGCGCTGCCGGCATCGAACAACTGGCCGAGGCGCTGGAAGTGCGCTTCCTCGCCAATCGCGACGACCACCTGCACTTCGCACTGCTCACCGATTTTCGTGATGCACCCACCGAACACCTTCCCGGCGACGATGCGCTGGTGCAGCTCGCCGCCGACCGCATCCGTGCACTCAACGAACGCCATGCACACGTCGACATCAATGACGAGGGCGACATTTTTTACCTGTTCCATCGCCCGCGCCGCTGGAACGCGCAGGAAAAAACCTGGATGGGCTACGAGCGCAAGCGCGGCAAGCTGGCTGAACTCAATGCGCTGTTGCGCGGCGGTGCGCAAGACTGTTTCTCGATTATCGTCGGCGCGACGGCAGTACTGGCCAACGTCAGGTATGTGATCACGCTGGACACCGATACGCAGTTGCCGCGCGATGCGGCGCGAGAGTTTATCGGCACCATGGCGCATCCACTCAACCGTCCGCGCTACGATGAAAAAAGCGAACGCGTGGTCGAGGGCTACGGTATCCTGCAGCCGCGTGTCGCCGTGAGCCTGCCGGTCAACAACCAGTCACGTTACGCGCGGCTGTTCGGCAGCGAACCAGGGATCGACCCATACACGCGTGCGGTGTCGGATGTGTACCAGGATGTGTTCGGCGAAGGCTCTTTCATCGGCAAGGGCATCTATGAGGTAGACGCCTTCGAACGCGCGCTGAGCGGGCGTTTTCCTGAAAACCGCATCCTCAGCCACGACTTGCTGGAAGGCTGCTATGTGCGCGCCGCGCTGGTCAGCGACGTGGAGCTGTACGAGGAATATCCGGCGCGTTACAGCGCCGACGTGAGCCGCCGCCATCGCTGGATACGCGGCGACTGGCAGATCGCATCGTGGCTGCTGCCGCACGTACCGGGGCATCCGCCGCAATCGAAAAAAATGCGGCGCAATCCGCTGACGGCGCTGTCGCAATGGAAAATTTTCGACAACCTGCGCCGCAGCCTGGTCCCCGCCGCACTCACCACCATCCTGCTGCTGGGCTGGGGTTTGCTGGCGCCGGCATGGTTCTGGACGTTGTGCGTGCTGGGCCTCATCCTCGTGCCGGGATTGGCGGCGTCGCTGCTGGAACTGTTCCGCAAACCCGATGGCGTGCTGGCGGGGCAGCACATATCGGCCACGATGAAAGTCGCTGCAACGCAGGTTCTGCAAGCGCTGTTCACGCTGGCCTGCCTGCCGTATGAAACCTGGTTCAGCCTCGACGCAATCCTTCGCACCAACTGGCGCATCTTCATCTCGAACCGGCGGCTGCTGGAATGGGTGCCATCCGGCAGCAGCAGCGGCGACCCAGGCACACTGGGCGCAAATTTTCGCCGGATGTGGGTCGGGCCGGTGTTGGCGGTGGCAACGGCTGCGTGGCTGATTTATGAGATGCCGGTCAGCCTGCTGGTGGCCACGCCGGTTTTGCTGCTGTGGTTTTTCTCGCCGGCCATCGCCTGGTTCGTAAGCCGTCCGCTGCCGCGCCGCGAAGCCCGGCTGTCGGCGGGCCAGTACCTGTTCCTGCGCAAGAATGCGCGCAAGACCTGGTCGTTCTTCGAGACATTCGTCGGCGCCGAAGACAACTGGCTGCCACCTGATAATTTCCAGGAACACCCGGTTGCCGTGGTGGCGCACCGCACGTCACCCACCAACATGGGCCTGTCGCTGCTGGCTAACCTCACCGCGTATGACTTCGGTTACATCACCGGCGGCGTGCTGCTTGAGCGCACCAGCAACGCGCTCGCCACGATGTTCAATCTGGGCCGCCACCGCAGCCACTTTTACAACTGGTACGACACACAATCGCTGCAGCCATTGCATCCGCTGTATGTGTCGTCGGTGGACAGCGGCAACCTGGCCGGCCACTTGTTGACGCTGCGTCCGGGATTGCTGGCGTTGCCCGATCAGAAAATAATCGGGCCGCGTATCTTCGACGGCTTGCTGGACACGATGTACGTGCTCGCCGATGCCGCGATCGAACAGCCGGTCGCGCGCATGGCGATCGCCAGGTTCCAAAAAGAACTGGAGACGATTTGCGCAGCAAGGCCCGGTGCAGCCGAGATGGCGCTGTGGTCCATGCACGGACTGCTGAATCGCATGCTGGCCTCGGCGCAGGAAATTGTGCAGATGCTGCCGTTGACGAATACCGGCGACGCCGCCAGTGACGCCGCCCGCTGGGCACAATCCCTCGCCGGCCAATGCCAGGCAAGCCTGGATGAACTGGCGCAATTTACGCCGTGGATCGCGCCCGCCGCCCCCTCGGAACGGCTCCAGGATGTACTGGAGTCGCTGGCCATTCCCTCGCTGCGTGAATTGGCGAGCGCAGCGACAACGGCGCCGGTGACCGACCTGCCCTGGCTCGCAACCATCGAGCAGCAGTGGCGTGGCGACTTCTCGACCGAAGAGCAGGTGTGGCTTGATTTGGTCCGCGCGAAACGAGCCGCCGCGGCCACGCAAGCGTCGGCACGAATTGAAAAAATCACCACCCTGCAGCAGCAGGTGACCGAACTCGCGGCGATGGATTACAGCTTCCTCTACGATACAGCGCGCCATTTGCTGACGATCGGCTACAACGTCAGCGACCGCCGCCAGGACACCAGCTACTACGACATGCTGGCTTCCGAGGCGAGGCTCGCCAATTTTGTCGGCATCGCGCAAGGCCAGTTGCCGCAGGAAAGCTGGTTTGCGCTGGGACGTTTGCTGACCCCCGCCGGCGGCGAACCGACGCTGCTGTCGTGGAGCGGCTCGATGTTCGAATACCTGATGCCGCTGCTGGTGATGCCGACTTACGCGAACACGCTGCTGGACCGCACCTATATTGCCTCGGTGCAACGGCAGATCGATTACGGCAACCAGCGCGGCGTGGCGTGGGGCATTTCCGAATCGGGCTACAACACCGTCGACGCCGCACTCAACTACCAGTACCGCGCTTTCGGTGTGCCCGGATTGGGTCTGAAGCGCGGACTGGCCGACGACCTGGTGGTCTCGCCCTATGCCACAGCCCTTGCGCTGATGGTAATGCCGGAAGAAGCGTGCGCGAACCTGCAACGCCTTTCCACCGAAGGGCTCGCGGGTAAATATGGTTTCTATGAAGCCGTCGATTACACGCCGTCACGTTTGCCGCGCGGCCAGGCCAGCGCGGTGATCCGCTCATTCATGGCCCACCACCAGGGCATGGTATTGCTGTCGCTGTCGCATGTGCTGCTGGAGCGGCCGATGCAGAAACGCTTCGAGTCCGATCCCATGTTCCAGGCCACGGCACTTCTTCTGCAGGAACGCGTACCGAAGGCCGGCGCGATGCAATTGAATACCGCCCGCTTCTCCGGAATTCGCGCCACTGCCAACGACCAGGAAACACCGATCCGCGTGATTCGAACGCCGAACACGCCGACGCCGGAAATCCAGTTGCTGTCGAACAGCCACTATCACGTGATGGTGACCAATGCCGGCGGCGGCTACAGCCGCTGGAAAGACCTGGCCGTGACCCGCTGGCGTGAGGATTCGACCTGCGACAACTGGGGGACGTTCTGCTACGTGCGTGATGTGACCAGCGGCATGTTTTGGTCCAACACCCACCAGCCGACGCTGAAGAAGGCCGAGAATTACGAAGCGATTTTCTCCGAGGGCCGCGCCGAATTCAGGCGGCGTGATCTCGATTACGCGACGCATACCGAGATCGTTGTATCGCCCGAGGACGATATCGAACTGCGTCGCGTGCACATCACCAATCGCGCGCGCACGCGCCGCACCATCGACGTCACCAGCTACGCAGAAGTGGTGCTGGCCGTACCAGCCGCCGACGCGCTGCATCCGGCGTTCAGCAACCTGTTCGTGCAGACCGAGATCGTGCGCGAGCGCCAGGCCATCCTGTGCACGCGGCGGCCGCGTTCGCATGACGAAAAATCGCCGTGGATGCTGCACCTGATGGCAGTACATGGCGGCACCGCAGGCGCGATCACGTACGAAACCGACCGCATGCGCTTTATCGGGCGTGGGCGCACGGTGGCCTCGCCGCAGGCCATGAGTGACGGCTCGGCACTCTCGGACAGCCACGGTTCAGTGCTGGACCCGGTGGTCGCGATTCGCCACCGCATCACGCTCGACGCGGATGAAACCGTCATCATCGACATGGTGTCGGGCGTCAGCGAAACACGCGACGGCGCGATGGCCATGATCGAAAAGTACAAGGACAAGCGGCTTGCCGACCGCGTGTTTGAAATGGCGTGGACCCACAGCCAGGTGGTGCTGCGGCAGATCAACGCCACCGAAGCCGACGCACAGGTCTATGCGCGACTTGCCAACTCGGTCCTCTACGCCAACTCACTGCTGCGCGCCGACCCGGCCATCCTGCTCAAAAATCGTCGCGGCCAATCGGGACTGTGGGGCTATGCCATTTCCGGCGACCTGCCGATCATGCTGCTGCAGATTTCAGACACCGACAATATCGACCTGGTGCGGCAACTGGTGCAGGCCCATGCCTATTGGCGTCTCAAGGGCCTGGTGGTCGACCTGGTGATCTGGAACGAGGATCGCGGCGGCTATCGTGCGGCGCTGCAGGAGCAGATCATGGGACTGGTCGCCGCCGGTATCGAAGCGCTGGTGATCGACCGGCCGGGCGGCATATTTGTGCGCTCCGCCGAACTCATTTCGGAAGAAGACCGCATCCTGTTCGAATCGGTCGCGCGCGTCATCGTCAGCGACCGCCGTGGCGGGCTGGAAGACCAGATCAGCCGCCGCACAGCGGCCGAGGTGCGGGCACCGCACCTGAACATGCCGCGCCTGAACCCGATGCGCGCGTATCGTCCCGAATCGCAATTGTCATCGGGCCAGTCGAGCACACTGAAACGCAATGACCTGCTGTTCGACAATGGACTCGGCGGCTTCGCACCCGACGGGCGCGAATATGTCATCACCACCACGCATGCGAACACTACACCGGCACCGTGGGTGAATGTGCTGGCCAATGCACGCTTCGGTACAGTGGTCTCTGAAAACGGCATGTCGTACACCTGGAGTGAAAACGCGCATGAGTACCGGCTGTCGCCGTGGAACAATGATCCGGTCAGCGACTCCGGCGGCGAGGCCTTCTACGTGCGCGATGAGGAGAACGGGCATTTCTGGTCGCCGACGCCGTTGCCTGCGCGCGGCGTCACACCTTATGTGAGCCGCCACGGTTTCGGCTACAGCACGTTCGAACATATCGAAGACGGCATACGTTCGGAACTGACGATTTACGTGGCGCTGGACGCGGCGGTCAAGTTCACCACGCTCAAGGTGCGCAATGAATCGGGCCGCGCGCGGCGATTGTCGGCCACCGGCTTTGTCGAGTGGGTGCTGGGCGACCTGAAACCCAAGACGGCCATGCATGTGGTCAGCGACATCGATCCGCTCAGCGGCGGGCTGTATGCGCGCAACGCATACAACAGCGAATTTTCCGATCGCGTTTCCTTCTTCGACACTGACGACGCCACCCGGACTTTCACCGGCGACCGCACCGAATTCATCGGCCGTAACGGCACATTGCGCAACCCGGCTGCGATGAGCCGCACGCACCTGTCCAACAAGGTAGGTGCGGGACTGGATCCCTGCGCCGCCATCCAGGTGGCGTTTGAACTCGCCGATGGCGAGGAACGCGTCTCGATCTTTCGCCTGGGTGCGGGCCGCAATATCGGCGATGCGCGTGAAATGCTGAAGCGTCATCGCGGCCCTGCTGTTGCGCGCGAAACGCTGGAAAAGGTGCACCAGTACTGGCTGCAGACGCTGAGCGCCGTGCAAGTCGACACGCCCGACCCATCCATCAACCTGCTTGCCAACGGCTGGCTGCTTTACCAGACACTGGCCTGCCGCATCTGGGCGCGCAGCGGCTATTACCAGTCGGGCGGCGCATATGGTTTCCGCGACCAGCTGCAGGACACGATGGCGCTGATCCATGCCGAGCCGCGACTGGTTCGCGAGCATCTGCTGTTGTGCGCCAGCCGCCAGTTCCGCGAAGGCGATGTGCAGCATTGGTGGCATCCGCCGACGGGCCGGGGCGTGCGCACGCACTGCTCCGATGATTACCTGTGGCTGCCACTGGTCGCCTGCCGCTATGTGCTCAGCATCGGCGACACGGGGGTGCTGGACGAGTCCGCGCATTTCCTCGAGGGGCGGCCGGTCAATCCGGGCGACGATTCTTACTACGACCTGCCCAGTCGCTCCGACGAGACCGCCAGCCTCTACCAGCATTGCGTGCGCGCCATCGAGCACGGCCTGAATTTCGGGCGTAACGGCTTGCCGCTGATGGGCTCGGGCGACTGGAACGACGGCATGAACCTGGTCGGCATCGGCGACAAGGGCGAGAGTATCTGGCTGGGTTTTTTCCTGTGCGAAGTACTGCGCCAGTTCGCGCAGGTGGCGCGACTGCATGGCGATCCCGTGTTCGCAGATCGCTGTGTCAGTGAGCGAGTGAAGCTGGCGCATAACCTTGAGGCCAACGGCTGGGACGGCGAATGGTATCGCCGTGCGTATTTTGACGACGGACGCGCACTGGGCTCGGCCGGCAATGACGAATGCCAGATCGATTCCATTGCACAAAGCTGGTCGGTGCTGTCCGGCGTGGGTAGCGAGGAACGCGTAAAAACTGCGATGACCTCGCTGGACAACCGCCTGGTGCGACGCGACAAGGCGATCATCCAGCTGCTCGATCCGCCTTTCGACAAATCCGACATGGATCCCGGCTACATACGCGGCTACGTGCCTGGCGTGCGCGAGAACGGCGGGCAGTATACCCACGGCGCCATCTGGGCGGCGATGGCATTCGCCGCACTGGGCGACAACCAGCGCGCCTGGGAATTGACCAACATGATCAACCCCGTCAACCACGCCAGGTCGCGCGAGGAAGTGGCGCTGTACAAGGTCGAGCCGTATGTTATTTCTGCAGACGTGTATGGCGTTGAGCCGCATATCGGTCGTGGCGGCTGGAGCTGGTACACGGGCTCGGCGGGCTGGATGTACCGCCTGCTGCTGGAGTCATTGCTGGGGCTTCGCCTTGATGTAGACAGGCTGCATTTTTCACCATGCCTGCCGGCCGACTGGCCCGGATTCAAGATGCAGTACCGCTATCGCCGCACCATCTACGATATTTCGGTCGTGCAAAAAATCAACGTCGCGGCGCTCGAAGGTGAGATCGCTGGTGTGGTGGAAGTGGTTGTTGATGGTGTGGCACAGGCCGCAGGAAGCATCCTGCTCAGCGACGACAAGCGACCGCACCAGGTAGAGGTCAGGGTGATGGTGGGCGCGAATAAGTAAAACGGTCGAAAGAATTTTTCACCTGCAAAAACCGCAGCGCGGCAACTGACTACACCCCATCGCGGAAATCGCCTACAACCGTGTAGGCGCGGGACTATCGCCCCCACCGGCTCTGCGCGTTAACTTGTGATCGTTGCAGAACGCGCCGCAATTGCAGAACGCGCCGCAATTCAAGGCGCAGGCACTCATTCGAATCAAAACCTCAAGGAGCAAAAAACATGAAACGATTTAAATTCCTGGCTGCGGTCATCCCCGCCATCATGGTCACCACGCTGATGGGTTGCGCGTCCACCTCCACTCGCGAAGGCACCGGCGAATACGTTGACGACAGCGTCATTACAACGAAAGTGAAAGCCGCTGTCCTGAAAGAGCCCACCCTGAAATCGTCAGAAGTGAATGTCGAAACGTTCAAGGGCGTTGTGCAGCTGAGCGGTTTCGTCAGCGACGCGGCCGATGTGCAAAAAGCCGGCGATACGGCACGCAGCGTCAAGGGCGTGACGTCAGTGAAGAATGATCTTCACGTCAAGGGCCGCTCTTAAGCGCGCCTGACCTACCATCTAACGAGGAGAACGGTCATGTTGGAAACAATTGCAGTCATCCTGATTATCCTGTGGGCGCTTGGCTTGGTTTCATCGGTAACGATGGGCGGCTTTATCCACGTACTGCTGGTACTGGCGATCGTCGTTATCCTGATCCGCCTGGTACAGGGTCGCAAGCTTTAACGCTGCCCACAATGGGCCGGTTCACTACATGACCGGCCCGTTTTCAGCGAAGAGACAAATTTAACAAGGGGGAAATATGAATGCAGCCAAAATGGTAGCAGTCGCGTTGATCGTAGTGGGCGCACTGGCATTGTTGTACGGTGGTTTCACTTATACCAAGGACACGCATGAGGCCAAACTGGGTCCCATCGTGCTGGCGGTAAAAGATCGCGAGACGGTAAATATTCCGGTCTGGGCAGGTGTAGCCGCTGTGGCGGCGGGCGTATTCCTGCTGTTTGTGCGCAAGTAAAGCCAAGGTTTCGAAAATGAAAAGGGCCGGAATTTCCGGCCCTTTTTTATTGCATTGCTTTTGTTGAATCCTTGCAGAAAAATCAGATCTTGAATGGCAATTCGCGCAACCGTTTTCCAGTCAGCGCGAAAATCGCATTCGACACCGCCGGCGCAATCGGCGGCGTACCCGGCTCACCGATACCCGACGGCGTAGTACCGCCCGGCATGATGTGTACTTCCATCTTCGGCATCTCGTTCAGGCGCAATACCGGGTAGTCGTGGAAATTGCTCTGCTCGACGGCACCATCCTTGATCGAGATTTTTCCGTACAGCGCGGCGGACAGCCCGAACGCCGTTGCACTCTCCACTTGCGCCGTCACGGTAAGTGGATTCACCACCAGGCCGCAATCGACCACCGAGACGACCCGCAGTACCTTGATCTGCCCGTTGACGAGGCTCACATCAGCGACGTGCGCGCAGACGGTACCGAAACTTTCATGAACGGCAATACCGCGGCCCACACCTTTGGCAACGGGCTGGCCCCATCCCGATTTTTCGGCGGCCATGTTCAGCACATTGAGCACGCGCGGGTGCTTTCCCAGGTATTCGCGACGGAACGCCACGGGATCCTTGCCTGCTGCCTTGGCGAGGTCATCCATCATCGTTTCCATGACGAACGCGGTATGCGTGTGGCCCACCGAGCGCCACCACAGCACCGGCACCGGCGACCTGGTGGTGTGCAGCGCCACCTGCATGTTGGGAAAATCGTACGGCGTATCCGACACACCTTCGACGCTGGTGGAATCAACACCATCCTTCACCATCATCGGTTCGAATGCGGTGCCGGCGATGATCGATTGCCCCACCACCACATGGTCCCAGGCGGAGATCTTGCCGGCGGCATCGAGCCCGGCGGTGACCTTATGTACGTATTGCGGGCGATAGTAACCACCCTTCACGTCATCCTCGCGGGTCCACACTGTTTTCACCGGCAACTTGACCTGTTTGGCAATTTCCACGGCTTCGATAATGTAGTCGGATGCGGGATTCGCGCGCCGGCCGAAACCGCCACCGGCGATCATGGTATTGAGCTTGACCTGTTCGGGCTTCAGGCCCGCCGCTTTGGCTGCAGCGCCCTGGTCCACGGTCTGGAATTGCGAGCCCACCCAGATTTCGCAACTCTCACCCTTGATATGGACCGTGCAGTTCAGCGGCTCCATCGGCGCATGCGCCAGGAACGGCACATCGTATTCCGCGCTGACCGTTTTCGCGGCAGTCTTGAGGGCATCCACATTGCCGGCTCGCGCGACAGCACCGGGTTTGCCGATGAGGTCGCGATGACTTTTCTTGAATTCCTCGGTGTTGATTTTTCCGGTGTCCTCAATGATCCACTCAACCATGAGCGCGTCGCGGCCTTTCTTGGCAGCCCAGAACGATTTGCCGACCACCGCAACGCCGTTGGCAATCTGCACCACATGCGTCACGCCGGGAATGCCGTGCACCTTGGTCGCATCGAACTTGCCGACCTTGGCGCCGAACACCGGCGGGTGTTTCACCACGGCGGTATGCAAATTCGGCAACATTTTCGGCGTGACATCCAGCCCGAACTTGGCCGTGCCGTTGACCTTGGCGGCTGCATCGATACGGCGCGTGGGCTTGCCGATGATCCTGAAATCCTTCGGCTCTTTCAGCGTCACTTTTTCCGGCGCCTTGAGCGCATTGGCGGCATCGGCGAACGTGCCGAACCCGGCTTTCCTTCCGCCAGGGCCGATGATGAAACCGTTTTCTGCGCGGCATTGCGAAGGATCGACTTTCCATTCCGTGGCTGCCGCCTGGATCAGCATGGTGCGCGCCATCGCGCCGGCCGTGCGCAACTGCGTCCATGAATTGGAGACCGAGGACGAGCCGCCCGTCATCTGCATGCCGAACATGGTGTGCGCATAAACCGGCGCGGCCGGTGCGAGTTCCGAGCGCACCTTGGTCCAGTCGCATTCCAGTTCTTCTGCGACCAGCATGGGCAGCGATGTCAGCACACCCTGGCCGAACTCCAGATGCTTGACCTGCACGGTGACCGAACCGTCCCTGGCAATGCGCAAAAACGCATTGGGTGGAACGGGAGCGGGCTGGGGCGCCTGTGCACTGGCAATGCGATTGGCACCAAATAAATGAAAGCCGATAACCAGGCCGCCAGTGGCGGTAGAGGCTTTGAGGAACTGGCGCCGCGTGAGGTTGCGGCCATCCAGGATTTTTTCCTGCTTGAAGGCATTTGGATTCATGGTCGTCTATGCCTTTACCCTGGCAGCCGGTTTGCCCGCGGGCGCCGGCGACTTGGCCGCGGGCTTCACCGCTGCGACACCTGTCCCCGACGCCACCTTGATGGCCGAACGGATGCGGTTGTAAGTACCGCAGCGGCAAATATTGCCGCTCATGGCGGCATCGATCTGCGCGTCAGTGGGCGATTTCACCTTGTTCAGGAGTGCTGTCGCCGCCATGATCTGGCCAGACTGGCAATAGCCGCACTGCACCACGTCCTCCGACAACCATGCCGCCTGTACTTTCTTGCCCATTGGCGTCTTGCCGATTTCTTCGATGGTGGTGACTTTCTTGCCGCTTATTGCAGAAATCGGCGTGACGCAGGCGCGCAGCGGATCGCCGTTGACATGCACGGTACAGGCGCCGCACAACGCCATGCCGCAACCAAATTTGGTGCCGGTCATTTCCAGGTTGTCGCGCAGGAACCACAGCAGGGGGGTATCGGGCGTGACGTCGGTTTCGATGCGTTCGCCATTGACGGTAAAGCGGATCATGAATTTTCTCCGGGTGGGGAAGTGAGGGGAGGAGAGGAAGCCGGGAGGGATCGCGGGCCAGGAAATTGCCGCCGGACACCCTGTGGAAAGTTTACGCCCAAAAGCGGCATTTCAATCGCGACGCACGAACACGTTATCATCGCGCATGGCTGCTGGCCGCCTTCACCTGTCCTTAGTGTCCTTACTTGCCCCATAAGACTCATGCCTTCCAAAAAGACCCTGAAACTGTTCGCTGCGCCGGCCGATTGCGAAGCCGCGTTTTACGACGCATTCGAACGCGCCGACCTGAAGCTGATGATGGCGGTGTGGGCCGACGAACCAGACTCGATCTGCATTCATCCGCAGGGATCACGGCTGGCAGGTCTCACGGCGATTCGCGAGAGCTTCGCCGAGATTTTCTCGCACGGTCCGAATACCCAATTGAAGGTCAGCGAATTGCGCCGCCACCAGAGCCAGACGCTGGCCATCCACAGCGTCTATGAAACTTTTGTGATGACCAATCCCGCCAACCAGCCAAACGCGATGCCGCCGGTACTGGCGACCAACGTCTATCTGCTGACGCCACATGGCTGGCGCATGGTGCTGCACCACGGCTCGATTTCCCCGCAAGGCACGACGGCGGAGGAACAGGGCGTGTCGCGGATATTGCATTGAGAAAAAAAATGTTGTGCAACCGCTTCCGCCTGCTGCCCGTCGTGGCGATCGCTGCCGCCATGGCTTTAAGTGCGCATGCGGCGGACATGCGCAAGATCCTGCGCACGCCGGTGCAGTCGGCTGAAAGAGGATTCGACTGCGCCTGGGAATCCGATGAGCTCACCGGAACACTGTGCGACAACATTTTCGACACGCTGCTGCAGTACGACCACCTGGCCCGCCCCATCCGCCTGCAAACGCGCGCAGCGGCGGCAATGCCGGATATTTCCACCGACGGGCTGGTCTACACCATCAAGCTGAAGCACGGCATTTACTTCACCGACGATCCTGCATTCAAGGGAAAAAAACGCGAACTGGTCGCTGCCGACTACGCCTTCAGCATCAAGCGCATGATCGACCCGCAGGTCAAGGCGCAGTGGCAGTTCCTGGTCGATGGCAAATTGCAGGGTGGGGATGAACTGGTGGCCGAGGCCAAGAAGACCGGCAAGTTCGACTACGACAAGCCGATACCCGGGCTCGAAGTGAAAGACCCGTACACGCTGGTCATTCGCCTCAAGGCACCCGACTACAACATGAACTACATCCTGGCCATGCCGGCGACCGCCGCCATGGCACGGGAAGTCGTTGAGTTCTACGGTACGTCCTTTCCCGAGCACCCGGTCGGCACGGGTCCCTATCGCCTCGCCGACTGGCGGCGCGCATCACGGGTGGTGCTGGAAGCCAACCCGGGTTTTCGCGAGGAATATTTTTCGACGGCGGCGGGTGACGATCCCAACTTGAGTGCCGAGGACCGCGCCGTCATCGAGCGCCTGAAAGGCAAGCGCCTGCCGCTGATCGGCCGCATCGAAGTCTTTCCCGTCGAGGAAGAACAGCCGCGCTGGCTGGCATATCTCAATAACGAATTCGATTACATCCGCCCGGTGCCCACGCCGTTCATTGATGCCGCAATGCCGGGGGGAAAGCTGGCCCCCAACCTGGCGCGGCGCGGCATGCAGGTGCGCCCTGACGAAGTAGCATGGCTCACGTACACAACCTTCAACATGAGCGAAAAAATCGACGGGAAAGTCAATGTCGTCGGTGGCTATTCGCCCGAGCGCATCGCACTGCGCCGCGCCATTTCGATGGCCTATCCGGTCGAGGATGAAATCAGCATCGTTGAAAAAAACCAGGCGATCAAAGCCTATAGCCACATTGCCGATGGCATGGCCGGCTTTGTCAATGAACGCACCGAGTGGCTCGATTACAACCCGGCGAGAGCCAAGGCGCTGCTGGACATGTTCGGCTATATCGACCGCGATGGCGACGGCTGGCGCGAGATGCCCGATGGCTCACCGCTGGTGATCGACCAGGCCAGCGAGCCCAAGCAGCGCGACAAGAGCCGCAACGAACTGTGGCAGCGCGCCATGAAAGCCATCGGCATCCGCATGAAGTTCGACACGGTCGAACTGCTGCCGTCACTGCGCAAGAAAGCCCAGACCGGCAAGCTGCAGATGTTCAGCTATGGCTGGATCGCCGATTATCCGGACGGCGAAAATTTCCTGCAGCTGTTCACCACCAAGGGCATCGGCGGCGCGAACTACACGCTGTTTTCATTTCCCGAGTTTGACGCGCTGTATGAACGCATCAAGATCATGCCCGATTCAGAAAAACGCACCGCACTGTACAGGCATATGGTCCACCTGCTGTGGAGCTACAACCCGTGGCGCGTGAATTTCCTGAAGCAGGGCACCATCCTGGTCCAGCCCTGGTTGCTCAACTACAAGAAGCATCCGTTCGCGCATGAAGGTTGGCGTTACATGGATATCGACCTGTCCAAAATGCCGGTGCAGAAATGAACGCACACATTACGGATCCGCGTGTTACAAGCCCGCGCATATTGCAACGCATGGCCATCACCCTCACCGGCTTGCTGATAGGCGCGCTGGGCGTGCAGCTCGGCTACTGGACCTGGCAGATGATCGCGCCGTCATGGAGAGATGCCAACGTCACCCGGCAACCCGCCGCCATGACGATTTCACCATCGCTGGGCCGGCAATTGTTCGGCGACAAAGACGGGGAAGGTTTGGTGACCGCAGCACCTGCCGCCGTCAACAGCAGCGTTCGCCTGCGCGGCGTGTTTGCGGTTGATGGCAAGACGCTTTCCGCCGCCGTGGTCAACCTGGGCGGCAAGGACCGCACCATTTACCTGAACCAGGAGTTTGCAGCCGGCACAAGGCTGGTCGAGGTGCAGGGCGAATACATCGTCATCAACCGTAACGGCGTGCACGAAAAAATCGAGCTGGATCGCTTCGCCTCGCTGGCGCCCAAGGGTGCGGCCAGTGCTGCGGCGAACCAGCCCGCCGCCACTACTTTCAGGCTGAACGTTGCCACCACCGGCGCGAATGCGTTCAGCCTTTCGCGGCAGGAATTGAACACGGTGCTGCAGGACCCACGGCAGATGAATTTCCTGGGACGCATCGGGCCCGGCCCCACCGGCGGCGTGCGTGTCGAAGACGCACCGGCGGGATCGCTCTCGAATAAGCTGGGTCTGCAGGCCGGCGACATCATCACTGCCATCAACGGCCAGCCGATTAACTCACCGGGCGACCTGGCGCGTGTCTATGCACAGTTCAACACCATCACCGCCATCCGCGCCGAAGTGCGGCGCGGGGGTGCCCCGGTCACGCTCAACTACAACATCCAGAATTGAGCCGCGTTCAGGACGCGCGCTTGGTCAGCACGACCTTCAACTCGCGCGCAGAGCCCAAGTAATGTGCCAGCGCAAATTTGCGCGTCTCTTCGGTCTCGGTGCGCAGCCAGTCCTCCAGCGTGTATCCATAGCGAAACGAAAAATCGCAGGCGTAAGGCACATGCGGCGCTTCCTTGTCGCGCCACTGCTTGTCGAGATAGGCGGCGTACCAGTACGACATCGGCGGCCACTCGTGTGTCGGGTCGCCATACGCGCTGGGGTTGGACCAGTCGGGGGTGATGATCTCGGCCGTAGCACCCGGCTGCATGACGCGGAACAGTTCATTGAAGAAGGCGATGCGCTGCGCGCCGGTCAGGTGCTCGATGAAGTGGCCGCAGTAAACCTCCGTCACACTGTCGTCCGCCCACGGCCACGGCGTAATGCGCAGGTCATAGACAATATCGACACCGTCCATCTGCAACCGGTCGACGCCGGTGAATCCTGCTTTTTTCTTCGGGCCACAACCGAGATCAAGTTTCATTTTTTTATGTATTTGGGTGAGTGCGTAAGGCGAATCATACCCACGCGGCCCGATTTGGGAATGCGGGCGCACGATTCGGACAAACTCAAGCGCTGGAGCGGCTCCTAGGCCATAAATGGCCGCGCAGCCGCTCCCACGCTTGAGTTTTATAATTTGCAAGCGCCGATCTTATCCGCAACGGCACCATATAGGCACCATGCACGCGCACGCAACGCCTACATTGATGACGTACAATCAGGCGAGTCATTTTCCCCGGATACCCGATGCGCCTATCGCCTAAGCTCCAACATCAACTGGCAGTAATCGGCACAGCCCTTGTCACCACCTTCGCCGCCCTGGCGCTGAATTTTTCTTCCCTGCCGCCGGCGTATGCGCAAGACCAGGTGACGCTGAACTTCATCAACGTTGATGTGCGCGAAGTGATCCAGGCCATCGGCAAGCACACCGGCAAGAATTTCATCATCGATCCGCGCGTCACGGGCAATATGAGCATCGTCTCGCAGACCCCCGTCAATCGCGACCTCGCCTACCAGATCCTGCTGTCGGCCTTGCGTGTCAGCGGCTACGCGACGGTGGAAGAGCGCGGCGTGGTGAAGATCGTTCCGGAAGGCGACGCCAAGACCGGCGGACCCGTGGTCGAGCGCGGCTCGAACATTTCCGGTGACCGCATCGTCACGCAAATTTTCAGCATCCAGTACGAGTCGGCCCCGCAACTGGCGACGGTGCTGCGCTCGCAGGTGCCGCCCAATAACTTTATCGGCGCCCTGCCCGGCAGCAACATGCTGCTCATCACCGACTATGCCGAGAACGTGAAACGCATCGGCAAGATCATCGCCGCACTCGACGTGCCATCGAGCGCAGAACTGCAGATGATCAAGCTGGAATATGCCAGCGCGGTCGATATCGCTGCGTTGCTGAAAAGCATCATGCCGGAAACCGGCGTCAACCCCGCGTCCCCCGCCACACCCGCCAAGCTCAGCATCGGTGTCGAGCCGCGCACCAACAGCCTCATCGTCCGCGCCGACACACCCGCACTGGTGACGCGCGTGAAAGCGCTGATCGCCGGCATCGATATCCCGACGGCGGCCGGCGGCAATATCCATGTGGTGTATTTGCGCAATGCCGAAGCCAGCAAGATTGCCGACACACTGCGCGGACTTATCAGCGGATCGACCACCAGCAGCGTGACTACCTCACCTGCCACCACCACACCCACCAGCGGTGCGGCGCAGACCACCTCGGCATCCTCGGTTACCTCATCACCGGCAGCGCCGTCGAGCAGCATCCAGGCGTACACGGCCACCAATTCGCTGGTGATCGTCGCCCCCGACCATGTCTACAACTCGCTGCGCCAGGTGATCGACAAGCTTGATTCGCGTCGTGCGCAGGTATTGGTGGAAGCGCTCATCGTTGAAGTCAGCGCCAGCATGACCTCCGAATTCGGCATCCAGTGGCAGGACCTGTCCGGACTCAATCGCGGCGGCTCGCAAATTATCGGCGGCACCAATTTCGGCGGACTGGGGCAGAACATCATCGGCGCGGCGGCCGATATCGCCAGCGTCGGCGGCGGGCTCAATATCGGAGTGGTGCGCGGCACCCTCACGCTGCCGGACGGCACCAAGGTGCTGAACCTGGGTGCACTGGCGCGCGCACTGGAGGCCAACCAGAAAGGCAATGTGCTGGCCACACCGAACATCCTCACGCTAGACAATGAGGAAGCGAAATTCGTCGTCGGCCAGAACGTGCCGTTCGTGACCGGCAGCTTCACGCAGTCCAGCAATGCCTCAACCAATCCGTTCCAGACCATCGAGCGCAAGGACGTGGGCCTGACCTTGAAAGTCACGCCGCAGGTGACCGAAGGCTCGAGCGTAAAACTGAAGGCCTTCCTGGAAATTTCCAGCGTGGTGCCGACCACGGCCACGATAAAATCCGCCGACCTCATCACCAATAAGCGCTCGGTGGAAAACACCGTGCTGGTCGATGACGGCCAGATCGTGGTCATCGGCGGGCTCATCCAGGACGACACCAAGAACAACGAAAGCAAAGTGCCGCTGCTGGGTGACATTCCGTTCCTGGGCAACCTGTTCAAATACCAGAACCGCACCCGCGACAAAACCAACCTGATGATCTTCCTGCGGCCCTATGTGCTGCGCGACGGCAAGGCCGCCAACCAGTTGACGGGCGAGCGCTATGACTTCATCCGCAATGAACAGGGCGCGTTCCTGAAGGAAGGCGAATCACTGTTGCCGCCGAAGGGGGGACCGCTGGTGCCGCCGGTCGGTGGCTCATTGCTGCCGGCAATTCCGCCACTCGATCCAAAGGTCAAGGGCAACTAACGATGGGTTCGTCCGACGCGAGACAACAAGTCCCAGTGCCGGTGGAATCCGCCACTGTGACGATTGATCCGCTGACCGTTCGACTGCTGCCTTATCACTTCGCCAAATCCAAAGGCGTCATCACGGCGAAACAGGTCGGTACGGAAATTGAAGTATGGCTGGCGCCCGACCCGGCCTCCTCCACGCTCTCCGAAGTACGGCGCATGACGGGCAAGAGCCTGAAGCCGGTGTTGCTGACGAAGGATGAATTCAATTCGCGGCTGGCGCGCGCCTATGCAGGCGGCGACAGCAGTTCCGGCAATGAGGCCGTGCAGGAAATCGCCAGCAATATCGAGAACGCCAGCGACCTGGCACAGCTGACCAATTCGCTGCCCGAAGTCACCGACCTGCTCGAGACCGAAAACGATGCGCCGATCATCAAGCTCATCAATGCGCTGCTGACGCAGGCGGTGCGCGAGAACGCGTCCGACATTCACCTGGAAATTTTCGAGCGGCGATCACTCGTCCGTTTCCGTGTCGATGGTGCGTTGCGCGATGTGGTCGAGCCGAAACGCTCACTGCATGGCGCGATGGTGTCGCGCGTAAAAGTGATGGCGGAACTCGACATCGCCGAAAAGCGCCTGCCGCAGGACGGGCGCATCATGCTGCGCATCGCCGGGCATCCGGTCGATGTGCGCGTTTCCACCCTGCCGACGGGACATGGCGAACGGGTGGTGCTGCGATTGCTGGACAAGCAGGCGGGACGGCTGTCGCTGAATCGCCTCGGCATGGCCGAAAGCACCCTGGCGCAACTGGATGAATTGATCCAGCAGCCGCATGGAATCATCCTCGTCACCGGCCCAACCGGCTCGGGCAAGACGACCACTTTGTACGCCGCACTCTCGCGCCTGGACGCCACCACACGCAACATGATGACGGTGGAAGACCCCATCGAATACGACCTCGATGGCGTCGGGCAGACACAGGTAAACGCGAAGATCGAGATGACATTTGCACGCGCCCTGCGCGCCATCCTGCGGCAGGATCCGGACGTGATCATGATCGGCGAAATTCGCGATCTCGAGACCGCGCAGATCGCGGTACAGGCTTCGCTGACGGGCCACCTGGTGCTGGCCACACTGCATACGAATTCTGCGGCGGGTGCGGTGACGCGCCTTGTCGACATGGGGATCGAACCGTTCCTGCTGGCCTCCACATTGTCGGGCGTGCTGGCGCAGCGGCTGGTGCGCAAACTGGTGCCCGGCAAGACCGATGAATACAAGGGCCGCACCGGCATTTACGAATTGCTGACGGTCGACGAGCACCTGCGCAAACTGATTCACGACAGCGCCTCGGAGCGCGACATCGCCAACATGGCTGCGAAAATCGGCATGGTGACCTTGCGTGAAGATGGCAAGCGCTGGGTGGATGCCGGTGTGACGTCGCAGGAAGAAGTGTTGCGCGTCACCCGCGACTGACCGGAAGTCCGGCAACGTTCGCTGCTCGCTGACGGAGACCCGCAAAAAAACGCACTATGCCCGGCTACCAATACACCGCTTACGACATCGACGGCCGCGAACAGCGCGGCGTGCTGGAATCCGACAGCCCGCGCCTGGCGCGAGCGCTGTTGCGGGAACGAGGCCTGTTTCCGCTCGAGGTCACGCTCATCGAAGCGGCCGGCGCGGCCGGCGACGGCGGCGTGCGCAATAAAGGCGCTCGCATCCGCCTCGGCACCACCGACCTTGCGCGCATCACCCGCCAGTTATCCACATTGCTGGGTGCGGGCCTCACCATCGAGCAAACCTTCAATGCCCTGGTCGAGCAGGCCGAATCGGAATCTGAGCGCCAGCTGCTGGCGCGCCTGCGCGGTGCGGTGCTTGAAGGCCATGCGCTGGGCTCCGCGCTGTCGGCCTATCCCGAAACATTCTCCGATCTCTATCGCACGCTGGTGACGGCCGGTGAAGCCTCCGGCCGCCTGCCCGATGTACTGTCGCGCCTGGCCGACTATGTCGAAAACCAGCAGGCGATGAAACAGAAATTCATCGTCGCGATGATCTATCCGGCCATCGTCATGCTGGTGTGCATCATCGTCGTGACGGGGCTGATGATCTACGTCGTGCCGCAGGTCGTGGGCGTATTCGAATCAACCAAGCAGGTGCTGCCGCTCATCACCCGCATCATGCTGGGCCTGTCCAAATTCCTGAAGGCCACCGGTGTGTTGTGGCTGGGACTGGGCGTCGTGGCCTACCTCGCGGCGCGCGCCGCGTTGAAGCGCGAAGCGGTGCGTCGCCGCTGGCACGCATGGCAATTGTCATTGCCGATACTTGGCCGCCTCATCCGCGCGCAGCAATCGTCACAACTCGCCGCCACGCTATCGATCCTCGTGGGCAGCGGCGTGCCGGTGCTGACGGCGCTCGGCGCCGGTGTCGGTGTCGTCAGCAACCTGCCGATGCGCTATGCGCTGGAGCGCGCGGCAAACGCCGTGCGCGAAGGTGCGGGCCTGTCGCAATCACTGGCGCAATCACGCCAGTTCCCGCCGGTGATGGTGCATCTCATTGCCTCGGGCGAAGCCAGCGGACGCCTGCCGCAAACGCTCGCCACGGCGGCCTACCAGCAGCAACGCGACGTGGAATTGCGCACCAGCGCCATTGCCGCCATCATCGAGCCGGTGATGATCCTCATCATGGGCATGGTGGTGCTGGCGATTGTGCTGGCGACGCTGTTGCCGATTTTCGAATTGAACAATCTTGTGCGGTAGCGGATCAAAAACATCGGATGCACAATCCTCACCAACCCGCAGCTTGGAACTCGAATGAAAAAATTTAGCGCACGAAGTTTGCAAACCGGTCTCAGACAACAAACCGGTCTTGGACGACAACTCGGTCTCAGACAACAAACCGGTCCCAAACGACAAATCGGTGTCACCCTCATCGAACTGATGGTCGTCGTCCTCATCATCGGCATCCTCGCCGTCGCAGTCGTGCCGCAGTTGATGGGCCGCGCGGACGATGCCAAGGTGGCCGCGACCAAGGCCGACATCGCCACGCTCATGCAGCAACTGAAACTGTATCGCCTGGACAACAGCGTCTATCCCGCGACCGACCAGGGCCTGCAGGCGCTGCGCGAACGGCCCACCACCAATCCCGTGCCGGCCAACTGGAAGCAAGGCGGCTACATCGACCGCCTGCCCAACGATCCATGGGGACGGCCGTACCAATATCTCAATCCGGGACTGAAAGGCGAGATCGACGTGTTCAGCTACGGCGCCGACGGGCAGCCCGGCGGTGAAGG
>JBDTWS010000009.1:0-46641 GCA_040006575.1 Betaproteobacteria bacterium | reverse complement strand
TTGCGCCGATGATAGTGCGGTCATACCCGTGCGAAAGTAGGTCATCGCCAAGACCCAATAAAGACAACCCCTCCCAGCTTATGCCGGGAGGGGTTTTGTCTTTTAAGCCGGGCTTTTGTCGCTAACGCGGGCAACCGACGGTGGCGCCATGGTTTTCGGTCTGTACAAAAAACCTTCAAACAAAAAATTCTATGGCGCTATGCGATCAGAACATGACCTGCGGCAGATAAACCTCAAACCGCACGCCACTACCGTCGGCTAGATTTCGTGCACTGACTGCGCCACCGTGGAATTCTGCAATCAAACGCACCACGTAAAGCCCCAATCCAAGATGATCTCCGGTCGCACTCGCACTTCCGCGCGAAGAGACCATGGATACAAAAAGATTAGCCACGGCATCTGCCGGCAATAGCGGCCCTTTGTTTTCAACCGCCAGGATTGTACGGGCAGCGATAGACGTCACCGAAACGCGGATTGCCGTTCCCGGTAGCGCGAAGTCCACCGCATTTTGCACTAGCTTGTCCAGCAATTGTGCGATAGCGTCCGCGCTGCCGATCGTGGAAATCGGCTCATCCGTATTCAACGCAAAGATGAACTCCAAATCGCTTCGCGCGGAATAGGCCATGCGGTGCCCGTCGACGCATCCTTTCGCCACGGACGCGAGATCAAATCGCGATTTTTCAGCGCCTTGCAGTAGTCCTTCGAGTTGTGTAGCTTCGGCCATTCGCGATATGAGACCCGAGAGGCGCCTTACTCCCTCATCAGCGCGGTCAACATAAACTTTCGCATCGGCCGCCAACTCTCCTTCACGCAAGTTATCGAGCGACGAACGCACTACGGCAACTGGGGTGCGCAACTCATGAGACAAGCGTGCCGCCATCTGCTCGAGATATCCGTTGTACCGACTCAAGCGCTGCATGGTCTCATCCAACGTGTGCGCGAGCGCGCCGATCTCATCATCGCTGGCCGAACCGGAAATACGACCGAGAATGCGGCCATGTGAATCCGTCGTTGCATCAGCCTCTCTCTGCAAACGGCGCACCCGATACGCAAGACGCCACGCGAAGCCGAGCAGTGCCACGAACCCCACAAGGAATACGATGATGGTTGTGCCCAACAGCGATTCCAGCGCCGCGAATTTAAGCGACTGCCGGTTACTCGCGGTCTCCTCCAGCACCACCGCACCAACGATATTGTCACCCTGCCATACCGGCTGGGCCACGGAGAGAATTTCGCCGCTGCCGTCGTTCGCCGTGCGCCACCTTGAATTGGCTTCGCCCACCAACGCGCGCTCGACCTGTGACATCACAACGCGCTGCGCCTGCTTGCCATCATCTTGAATACTTGCTGCGGTGGGATCTTGTGACAGCAGCCTGACCAACGGCTTGATCATGCGCGAATACGCGGTACCAATCATCGATTGCGAAGACGTAGACGCGGGTGCCGGTCGCGCGGGCGAGCTCAGGGCGCCCGACAATCCCCTTACCCGAGACTGCGCATCGACAACCCAGATACGCGAGGCGCTCGACGTCACCACATTCAGGATTCGCTCAATTTCCTCCGAGGGCAAATACGCCGGCCCTAGACTGGCGGCCGCCTCAGGATCCGCGCTGCTGAACATCGCCAGCAAGCGCTGGCGCTCAAGGCTGTCACTGGAAGAATCCGCGCCAGCAATTCGAAATAATTGCGGACGATCAGACAGGCTTGCGGACAGCAGGCGTGCTGCGCTCGCAAGGACTTGCTGTTGTCCTTCGCGCAGATACCCGTCCATCTCCCGTACAAACCGGAACCCGATGATGGGAATCAGCAACAGCAGCAATGCGATCAACAACAGTTTTGCGCGAATGCTGCGAAAAAAAGAAGGTAGCTTCATTTAGCAGGATGCACGCGGGCTCAAGTGCGGAGACAGGCAGCCCGCGTAACAGCAACAAACTCCAGCAAGGACGGAAGCCACAGGGCAAAAATACGCCAGGAGCCGCGCCAGTGCTTGAGTTTCATACTACGCGGCATGCCAGCGATAACCCATGCCGTAAACCGTTTCGATTTCATCGAACGCCGCATCGACGGCCACGAATTTCTTGCGGATCCGTTTCAGGTGCGAGGTGATTGTATTGTCATCGACGGTCAGCTCCGCCTCGCGCATGAGCTGGTCACGGTTCTTCACGTGGCCCGGAAACTTCACCAGCGCGTGAATCATCCAGAACTCTGTCACCGTCAACGTGACTTCATTTCCCTTCCACAGAACAGATAATTTGTTTATGTCCAGCACCAGGTCGCCGCGATGCAGGATGTCCTCTGCACGGGAGGGCAATCGTGCCGCTTCGAGCCGGCGGAACAGCGCTGCGATGCGCGCAAGCAGATGCGGCATGCTCACGTCCTTGGTCACGTAATCATCAGCACCCAATCGCAGGCCGGACACCACATCGAAATCGCTGTCGCGCGCGGAAAGAAAAATAATCGGCAACGTTGCCGACAGTCCGCGCAGGTCGCGGCACAATGTAAATCCGCCATCGATCTCGTCCGCCAGGCCAATATCCAGGATGGCGAGGTCAGGCAGGCGGGTCTTGAACGCCGCCGTCGCTTCCGGCCGGTCCGAATAAGTTTCGACCTCGTACCCGCTGCGCTTCAGGGCATCGGCGTAGTTGTTGCGAATGGCGGCGTCGTCTTCGACAATGGCAATGCGTTTCATATATGTGGCTCCTTGCAGCGGAATATACCGCATGCCTGCTTCGCGGGGATGCGAGCGGAAGCAGATCATTTTTCCGCCACTTTTGCTTCCATGGGCGAACATCATTGCTGCGCTTGCGTGCCCTGATCGCGGCGCTCAATGGCTGTGTCGAATCCAACACAGCGAGCAAGCCATGAAAAGCACCAATGAAACTCTGTCGCAACGCGCCTCCACCATCTCAGTACAGACCGCCCTCTTAAGTTCACTCAAGATGCTGGCCGCGGCCGTCGTCTGCGGGCTTGCTGTTAGTTTCGCTGCTGCCGGGATCGCTATCGCACTCTCAGGCGAAGCGGAGGCAAGGCTCGTCCAGAAACAGGGTCCAACCGCCCAGGCCATCGCCGACGAAATTGAGGCAACAACGGACGACCTCCCGGCCGGGCCGGGAACGCTGCTGACCGGTGATGGTTGTGATGGTGTTGCGATACAAGCCCTGGAGCGCGACTGGCAAGTTCGTATCGACGGCAATCGCATTGATGTGCGGGTCATGCAGTCGTTCCAGGTTCCCGCTGACTCTGCGGGCGCGGCGATTTTTCATGTCCAACTTCCGGCGGGTGCGCGTCTGCGTACGTTGGGCGCACTCACTGCCGGGAAAGATTGGCCTGCGCAAATAATAACCAGCGAAAAATATGAGCAGCTTCCAACTGCCACCTATTTGAAACTGACACGGAACGCCCTGCTGGTTTCCACCGCGGCACGCGGCACGGTGATGACCAGCCCCATCATGAACCTGCAGCCGGAAGAAATTGTCACCGTCCAATACACCTACGAATTGACAATGGATGCTGACATGCGAGGAAATGGGCAGCAGGCGTTCACGCTTCCGCTTGACGCAACAGAAATGCAGCCCGCAACACCGGGTCGTGCGCAGGTTCGTGCGCAGGTTCGTGCGCAGGGTCGTGATATCGCTGCGCCTACCAAAGCCGCGCTGTGGGTCGAATGGGTTGGCAAGAATCCTTCGCAAGTCTGGGGCCTGCCCGCCGATGCATCACTTGAACTAACCAAAACACGTATTGATGGATTTTCGTGGGCGGCAAATATGATTGAACCCGGTGCCTTCCTGCAACTGTCGTGGGCGAAATAGGCGCTGACTCCACTTGCGTCTGTAAGAAATCGCACCGGGGCCATGCGCCCCTACCCTGCCACATTCAAGAACCTCGGAGCCGGACACCTGCGCTCTAACTCCCTCCTCTGCGGAGCGCAGGTGTCCTCTGGGCCAATCCACATTCACGGAGAATCCGGTGCAGAAAAAACTGCTGTTGCGTGTTGTGCTTATCGCATTGCTGATGTTAATGCTGCTGCTACCGCTGGGCCTGATTCGTGGCGTCGTGTCTGAACGCCAGCAATTGCAGCAACAGGTTGAAAACACCGTCGCGAGCAGTTTCGCCGGCACCCAGCGGATGACCGGGCCACTTCTCGTGATTCCGTACGTTGAACGGGAAATCGTCATCGTCTCCGATGACAAGGGCCGGCAGACCCCGCGAAATGTCGATAGCCAACGCAGGCTGGTCGTTGTGCCGGCGTTACTTTCGTATGACGGAACGGTCGATGTCGAAGAAAAATACAAAGGAATCTACAAAACCCTCGTCTATCAAACCAAGGGCGTGTGGAAGGCACAGTTCAATGTGCCTGCCAACCTGGGCCGCGATGTGGACCCGGCGTTGCTGACCATGGGCAACGCGCATCTCTCGTTCGGCCTGAGTGACGTACGCGGCCTGGGCCGGTCACCCAAAATCACCTGGAGCGGCCGCGAGCTACCCGCCGTCAGCGGTTCCAAACTCGACGTACTGGGCGATGGGTTGCACGCCGATATCGGCGCGCTCAGTACACGCGACGCGCAGCGTTACGAAGTCACGGCCAACGTCGATCTGGCTGGCACCCGCGCACTGGCATTCGCGCCCATCGGCGAGACCACGGTGGTGCAGTTGCGCGCCGCCTGGCCCCATCCGAATTTCGGCGGGCGATTCCTGCCGCAGTCAAAACAGATAGATGAAAAAGGCTTTAGCGCGCACTGGGAAATTTCGCATCTCGCCAGCAAAAACGGTGACCTGGTTCAACGGGGAACCAAAGAATCGCAAGCGCTCGAAACGTTCGATGTCGCGTTCGTCGAGCCCGTCAATATTTACCAGCAGGCGGAGCGCGCGGTCAAATACGGCGTCCTGTTCGTGGCACTTACCTTCGCCGCATTTTTCCTGTTCGAAACCCTGAAAGACCTGCGCATCCATCCGCTGCAATATGGCCTGGTCGGCATGGCGCTGGCGGTATTTTTCCTGTTACTGGTCAGCCTGTCTGAGCACATCAGTTTCTTGTATGCATACCTCGCGGCGAGCACCGCCTGTGTGTTGCTGATCGGCTACTACCTTTCATTTGTACTCGGTGGCTGGCGACGGGGCGCTGCGTTCGCTTTGCAACTGGCCATGCTGTACGCAGTCCTCTACGGCCTGCTGCTTTCCGAAGACAATGCGTTGATGCTGGGTTCACTCCTGCTGTTCCTGGTACTGGCGGCCATCATGGTGCTGACCCGCCGTATCAACTGGTACCAGCTTGGCGACAAAACACCGGCCTGACGTCCCAAAATAACTTGCCAAAGGATGCGAATACTGTATATTAATACAGTATTCGCACTTTTCATTTCAGGGTGATCAAGGTGGTCAGCGGAGGATGTCATGGCACTCAGTCCCAGCAATCACGCAGCAGGTTTTCAACGCGATCAGGTTCACAAAGGCCGTGGCGCGGCGCTGAATCTTGAGGGCCGTTTCGAACATTGGCAACGCGAGGCATTCGACGATGGCTGGCTCGAAGAAGTTGCGGAGGAAGTTTCGTTAAAGACGGTTGTCACCCATGAAACCGCCAAGACCATCATCACGCGCAACGATTCCCCCGACATCAGCTTCCAGTACTCGCTGAATCCTTATCGCGGTTGCGAGCACGGCTGCATCTATTGTTTCGCGCGTCCTTCGCACGCATACCTGGGGCTTTCACCGGGGATGGATTTCGAGACCAAATTATTCGCCAAGGTCAATGCGCCCGAGCTGTTCCGGTCGGAGTTATCCAAACCGAGTTTCAGGACAGACACCATCAGCGTCGGCATCAATACCGATGCCTACCAGCCCATAGAAAAAAAATACGAGCTGACACGAAAGTGCCTGGAAATCGCCTCCGAGTTCAACCAGGCGGTCGGGCTCATCACGAAGTCAGCGTTGATCGAGCGTGACATCGACATATTGCAAAGCCTGAGCAAGCGCAATCTTGTCCATGTCACGCTTTCCGTCACCACGCTGGATCACCACGTGTCGCGCTATCTGGAGCCTCGTACCGCCGCGCCGCTACGGCGATTGCAGACGATCAAGCGCCTGGCGGAGGCGGGCATCCCGGTCGGTATCAATGTGGCGCCGGTCATTCCCTTTCTTACCGATCATGAGCTGGAAGCATTGCTCGAAAAAGGCCGCGAGATGGGTGCGACCACGGCAGGTTACACATTGCTGCGCCTGCCCTGGGAATTGAAGGAGCTGTTTCGCAACTGGCTGGAAAATCATTTCCCGCTGAAGGCTGCACACGTGATGTCGCGTGTGCAGGAAATGCGTGGCGGCAGCGACAACGATCCCAACTTCGGCTCGCGCATGGTGGGTGAGGGCGTCTTCGCGCGCCTGCTCGAGCAGCGCTTCGACAAAGTCTGCCGCCGGCTGGATTTGAACAACGAAGGCATGCGAAAGCTGCAAAAGCTGGATCTCACCCGATTCGCGGTTCCCGGGCGGCCCGTGCAGCAACAGCTAGCCTGGTAGCGGCAGCGTAGACCAGGCCGGTTGCTGCGACATCGAACGGCGCCACGCCCGCGCGCCCGGCAGCCCGCGATACAGGCCCAGCGTGTGGCGCATGATCGAATGCCGGGGCACGCCGTCGAGCGATTGCTTCGCGGCGTAGATGGCCAGCGCGGCTTCAACCGCTTCGCGAGAAATTATTTTCGCGTTGTGTCCCGCGTCGTTGCCTTCCGCGTGAGTGGCGTGTGTGTATTGAGTGGCGTGAGGAGCGTGAGTGTTGTAACCGGCGTTCGCGCCATAGAAATCGCGATCAAACGTCGCCAGCCAATACGGGTTGTGATACGCCTCACGCCCAATCATCACGCCATCCACATGCGCAAGGTGATCGCGAATTTCCTCTGACGTCGTGATGCCGCCATTGATCACGATCGTCAACGCCGGGAATTCTTTCTTCAGCTGATAAACCGTTTCATATCGCAACGGCGGCACTTCGCGATTCTGCTTGGGACTCAGTCCCTTCAGCACCGCATTGCGTGCATGCACGATAAACACCCGGCATCCCGCCTCGCTCACCGTGCCGACAAAATCACGGACAAATTCATAGCTCTCGTTCTTGTCGATGCCGATGCGATGCTTGACCGTCACCGGTAACGGCACGGCATCAACCATGGCCTTGACGCAATCAGCGACAAGCCTTGGTTCCGCCATGAGACACGCGCCGAAACTGCCGCGCTGCACGCGCTCCGAAGGACATCCACAATTGAGGTTGATCTCGTCATAGCCCCACTGCGCCCCCAGTTTTGCGCAGGCGGCCAGGTCGGCCGGCTCGCTGCCGCCCAGTTGCAGCGCGACCGCGTGCTCTTCGGGACTGAAATCGAGATGGCGCGGCTGGTTGCCGTGAATCAGCGCGCCGGTGGTGACCATTTCGGTATAAAGGCGCGTGCGCTTGCTCAGCAGGCGATGGAAGAACCGGCAATGGCGGTCGGTCCAGTCCATCATGGGTGCGACGGAAATGCGGAAATCGGAATTGGCGGCGTCTGACATCACGTCATTTTACCAGCGCAGTCTTGAGGCAAAATGCACGTATGAGTTCGGCACGAATCAAGGAAACACTGAGCGAGGCAGTGGAAACATTGTTGCGCGGCGAGCTGGTCGCGCTGCCGACCGAAACCGTCTATGGGCTCGGCGCGGATGCGGCCAATAACCAGGCCGTCGCGCGCATTTTTGAAGCCAAGGGCCGCCCCGCCGATCATCCGCTCATTGTGCATGTGGCCAAAAATACGCCGCTCGAAAACTGGGTGGTCGATATTCCTGCGATCACCAAGAAATTAACCGACGCCTTCTGGCCCGGCCCGCTCACGCTGATACTGAAAAAATCAGCACGCATTCCGCTCAGCGTGACCGGCGGCCAGGACACTGTCGGCATCCGCTGCCCCGCACACCCGCTGGCGCAGAAATTATTGGTCGCGTTCGCCAAAGTGGGCAGCGGCATCATTGCAGCACCGTCTGCGAACAAGTTCGGCCACGTCTCGCCCACTACCGCGCAACACGTGCGCGATGAATTCGGCGAAGGGCTGCTGGTGCTCGATGGCGGCCCGTGCCAGGTGGGCATCGAGTCGACGATCCTCGACCTGTCGCGCATGAAAACGTTGAAGCGTCCCGTCATCCTGCGTCCCGGTGCGGTGACGCCGGAAATGATCCGCGCCATCATCGGTGAAATGCCGTTGCAACCCGATGAAGTGCCGGCCACTAAAACCACAGTATCGAAAAGCAGCGCACCGCGTGTCTCGGGCTCACTGGCCGCGCATTACGCGCCGAGGACGCCGCTGAAACTGCTGGACGCCTCCGCGCTGCAGGCGGAAATGGACGCGCATCTCAGCAACGGAAAAAGAGTCGCCGTACTGGCGTTCACGGCCAAGCCCCGCGGCAAGCCATCGCCGGTCGGCGTGGGCGTGCGCAACGCGCGTTCATTGGTGTGGATTTCCGCAGGTTCGGATCCAGCCAATTACGCGCAGGGGCTCTATGCCAACCTGCGCACACTCGATGCCGCACAGACCAGCATCATCCTGGTGGAAGCCCCGCCCATCCTGCCCGCGTGGGTCGCGATCAATGACAGGCTAGGGCGCGCAGCGATAGGGTCCGGGGGAAAACCCGCCGATTCAGCCGCGTAAAAACCGCTCGCTCACGATGCCGGTCACAGCACCGGTGTTGTCGCGCGTGCGTTCTTCAAAGTTAATTTCACCGCCGGCAGAAATACTCAATACGGTTGAACAGCGCGTGCCGTATTTCTCAGTCACGATCATCGCCGGCGAAAGAATGCGCTCCCATTCCTGTCCGATGCCGGTCTCGGGCAAATGCGCGTCCGGCGCCTTCATGTCGCTCGACAAAAATTCGTAGATCGCCATTTTGCGGCCGTCTTCAGCCATTTCGGACCGGAGAACGGCTTCCAGAGCGGACTTCGATCCCTCAACTTTAGGCCAGGGCTCATCAAGCACGTGATTCGACACGGCGTGTACCCCCGGCGTCACCGCAACAATTTCCGCGCGCCGGCTACTGAAATAAAAAAGCCCGTCGTCATCGCCCACCAGCAAGTTGAAACCCTGAAATCGCGCCGCGTCCTTCTGCAGTGCGGCCAGGTAATCGGACGCGGATACCGTGCCGCCCAGAAAACCGCTCACCAGGTTTCCGCGCGAAGGCGCGCCAGATTTTCGATCAGACGGATCACGAAAATTGGTCAATGCCGCAAAGCGCCCGCGCTTTGAAACTCCCAGCCACGTACCGCCCGCCTGCAAATCGCGGCCTGCGAAAATTTCAGGATGATCGCGCCACCAGTGCGCAGGCGCGGTGGGCCGTTCATGCCATTCGTCGCGATTGGCGCCGACGATCAGGCGATAGTCAGGATGCGCGTTCCACGCAAAAGCAATGAGGCACACGCTACAGCTCGGTGCGCAAATCCCACAACTCCGGAAACAGCCGCACTTCCAGCATGGCCCGAAGATAGCCCACCCCCGCCGTGCCACCGGTGCCGCGCTTGAAGCCGATGACACGCTGCACGGTAGTGACGTGGCGGTGCCGCCACTGCCGCACATAGTCTTCGAGATCGACCAGTTTCTCGGCCAGTTCGTACAAGTCCCAATATTGTTTTGGCTGCGCATACACCGCACGCCAGGCGGCCATCACCGAGGCATTGCTCTCGTAGGGCAGCGACCAGTCGCGATCCACCGCTTGTTTGTCCAGTTCGAAGCCACGTTTGCCCAGCAGCCGGATCGCCTCGTCATACAGGGATGGGCTGTTCAGCAACTGCGACAGTGCCGCGTGAATTTCCGCCCGATGTTCAAATGGTTTCAGCAGCGCGGCATTCTTGTTGCCGAACAGAAACTCCAGCGAACGATACTGATGCGACTGGAACCCCGACGACTTGCCGAGGCTTTCGCGAAAAGACGAATATTCGGTGGGCGTGAGCGTGGACAGGATGTCCCACGCCTGGATAAGGTTGTTCATGATGCGCGACACACGCGCCAGCATCTTGAACGCGGGCGACAGGTCGCCGGCAATGATCTGCTGGCGTGCAGCGAGCAGTTCATGCAGCATCAGCTTCATCCACAGCTCAGTCGTCTGGTGCTGGACGATGAACAGCAGTTCATTGTGTTCCTGGGAGCGTGGCTTCTGTGATGTCAGCAGTTGATCGAGCCCGAGGTAATCCCCATAGCTCATCTCATCCTTGAAACTCAGGTGCGCGCCTTCCGGTGCCAGCGGCTTGCTCATGTCAATACAGGGGCAGCGTGGCTCTCAACACCGAGCCGGTCTGCGATTCGGTAATGTAAAGCTGGTTGGGATGCTGGGGATCAATCGTGAGGTTGGTAATCAAGTCGCCACGCGAGGAATCAATCCGATTTTTCGGCTCGCCGCGCTTGTCGAATTGCCATACGCAACCCATGCCGTAGTGCGCGACATAAATGTTGTTGTCATGGTCGCTCGCCAAACCGGCGCCGCCCATTCCGCCGGAGAGCTGGATATATTTCGACACGCGCGAAACGCCCGCGTCGACCAGCGGCAGACGCCACACCGCGTTTTCGCGCGTGGTCATGAACAGGGAATTTTCGTCATCGCTCAGCACCAGCCCGTCGGGCCCGGGAATGCCGCCCAATAACTGTTGAAGCACGCCGTCGATTTTGAGGCGATACGCCGCGCCGCTGGCATCGTGTAATCCCGTCTGCCCCTGGTCGGTGAAATAAATATCGCCCTCGCGCGCGATGGTGATGTCTTTCACGCCCTTGAATCGCTGCGACATGAAGTGCGTAACGAGGGGCGCAATCTTGCGCGAGTCGGTATCCATCTCCAGCAGGCCGTGGCGCTGGTCAGCAATCACCAGCCGGCCATCCGGATGAAATTTCAGGCCGGTGGGCCAGCCGTCGTACTTGACGATGAGGTCCCATTCACCCGTGCGGGTAATGCGAAAGATGCGGCCGAACGGCGTGTCCACCACCCACAGATTGCCGAACCCGTCAAAGCAGGGGCCGCCCAAGAAGCTGTGAATATCCTTGCCGTTCAGGTTCGCGGCGACCCACGGATTGCCGGCGCCCGATTCATGCAGGTAGCCGGGCAGCTCGAACGCGGTTTCGGTGGTGAGTGACAGCGGGGCGCTATACATCTGGCATCGGTCGGTAACAGTGGGAGAGGTGGCTATTATGCGGCAAGACGAATAGGCGGTCACATTCGCGCAGGCAGCGTTTGAGCCTCATGCCGCCCGCTAAAATGCAGCATGGCTGAAAATCAATGGCAGTTCTGGATAGATCGCGGCGGCACCTTTACCGACATCGTGGCGCGCCGGCCGGATGGTTCGCTGGAAACGCACAAACTGCTGTCGGAAAACCCCGAGCAGTACGCAGACGCCGCGCTGGCGGGGATACGCCACCTGCTGGACATCCCGGGAACAGACCCCATACCCGTGGCGCGGATCGCTGCGGTAAAAATGGGTACTACGGTCGCCACCAATGCCTTGCTGGAGCGCAAGGGCGAACCCACTGTGCTTTTCACTACGCGCGGGCTGCGCGACCAGCTGCGCATCGCCTACCAGAACCGGCCACGTATTTTTGACCGTGAGATCAAGTTGCCGGAGTTGCTGTACTCACAAGTTTTCGAAGTTGATGAGCGTATCGGTGCGTGTGGTGAAATCGTGTGCGCACTCGACGAGGATGCCACCCGAAAATTGCTGCAAACCGCCTATGCGCAAGGCTATCGCGCCATCGCAATCGTATTCATGCACGGCTATCGCTACACACAGCATGAACGGCGCGTCGCCGAGCTTGCGCGCGAATCCGGTTTCACGCAGGTATCGACTTCGCACCAGGTCAGCCCGATGATGAAGATCGTCTCGCGCGGCGATACCACCGTGGTGGACGCCTATCTGTCGCCCATCCTGCGCCGCTACGTGGACCGGGTGGCGGCAGACCTGCCGGATACGCGCGTCATGTTCATGCAGTCGAACGGCGGGCTCACCGACGCGCAGAAATTCCAGGGCAAGGACTCCATCCTGTCCGGTCCCGCGGGCGGCATCGTCGGCATGGTCAAGACTGCGGCCGCGGCGGGCTTTGAAAAAATCATCGGCTTCGATATGGGCGGGACATCGACCGATGTTTCGCACTACGCAGGTGAGCTGGAGCGCGAGTTCGATACACAGGTGGCGGGTGTACGCATGCGTGCGCCGATGATGTCGATCCACACCATCGCGGCGGGTGGCGGATCGATCCTGCATTTCGATGGCCAGCGTTACCGCGTCGGACCCGATTCGGCCGGTGCCAATCCGGGACCGGCCTGTTATTGCCGTGGTGGACCGCTCACCGTCACCGACTGCAATGTCATGCTGGGAAAAATCCAGGCCGATTATTTTCCGCGCGTGTTCGGCCCCGAAGGTAACGGCGCGCTGGACGCCCGCATCGTCCGTGAAAAATTTGTCGCGATGGAATTGGAGATTCGCAAAGCCACCGGCAAGCCGCAAACGCCGGAGGAGGTGGCCGAGGGTTTCCTGCGCATCGCCGTTGCCAACATGGCCAACGCCATCAAGTTCATTTCGGTACAGCGCGGTCACGATGTCACCGAATACACACTCTGCTGTTTCGGTGGCGCGGGCGGGCAGCATGCGTGCCTGGTGGCGGACGAACTCGGCATGACGCGGGTGTACATCCATCCGCTGGCCGGCGTGCTCTCGGCGTATGGCATGGGGCTCGCCGATATCACCAGCATGCGCGAAAAGGCGGTGGAACTCCCGCTGGTTCCCGCGACAATGGACAAGTTGCAAGCCGAGCTGGATTCACTTTCCGCCATGGCAATGACCGAAGTCGCCGCGCAGGGTGTCCTGTCCGACAACATCATCGTCAAGCAACGCGTGCATGTGCGTTACGAAGGCACCGATTCCGCGCTCATCGTCAATTTCGGATCGATCGATGACATGCGCGGCGAATTCGATGCGGCCTACAAGAAGCGATTCAGCTTCCTGATGACGCAACGCGGATTGGTCGCCGAAGCGGTCAGCTGCGAAGCGATCGGGCTGACCGATACCGTGCCCGCCACCGAGCCGGCAGCGGATGCCGGCGCAAAACACGGTGAACCGGTCGCGCATGTTGGGATGAATTTATCGGGTTCGAGTATCGAAGCGCCGGTCTTCGTTTGCGAACAATTGAGGCCCGGCCAGCACGTCGACGGCCCCGCCATCATCGCCGAAAAAAATGCCACCACCGTTGTCGAACCGGGATGGCAGGCGGAAGTTACTGCGCTGAATCACCTGGTGTTGACCCGGGTGGTACCACGGGCCATCACTTACGCCGCCGGCACGACTGCAGATCCAGTGATGCTGGAGGTCTTCAACAATCTCTTCATGTCCATCGCCGAACAGATGGGGCTGCGGCTCGCCAACACGGCCTACTCGGTCAACATCAAGGAACGTCTCGACTTTAGTTGTGCCCTGTTCGATGCCGAGGGCAATCTCATCGCCAATGCGCCACACATGCCGGTCCACCTGGGCTCGATGGGAGAGAGCATCAAGACTATCGTGCGCAAGAACGCGGGGCGTATGAAGCCGGGTGATGTGTACGTGCTCAATGATCCGTACAACGGCGGCACCCATCTGCCTGATGTGACGGTGGTCACGCCGGTTTTTTCCGACGATGGAACGGAAATTATTTTCTATGTGGGCTCGCGAGGCCACCACGCAGACATCGGCGGCATTACGCCCGGCTCCATGCCGCCTTTCTCGAAGACCGTCGAAGACGAGGGTGTGCTGCTCGACAACGTCAAGCTGGTCGATGGCCAGGCCGACGGTGGCACGATGCTGGAGGCAGACATGCGCGCACGCCTGGCCGGTGCGCGATATCCCGCGAGGAATCCCGACCAGAATATTGCCGACCTGCGAGCGCAAATTGCGGCCAATGAAAAAGGCGTGCAGGAACTGCGGCGCATGGTCGCGCATTTCGGACTCCCCGTCGTTCGCGCCTATATGCAGCACGTGCAGGACAATGCGGAAGAAAGCGTGCGGCGCATCATCGGCACGCTGCACGATGGTGAATTTGCCTACGAGATGGATAACGGCGCCGTCATCCAGGTGAAGGTCACTATTGGCGCCGACAAGCGCAGCGCCATCATAGATTTCACCGGCACCTCGGCGGAGCTCGAATCCAATTTCAATGCACCGTCAGCCGTCGTGTACGCCGCCGTGCTGTATGTCTTCCGCATGCTGGTCGACAGCGACATTCCCCTTAATGCAGGCTGCCTGAAGCCACTCACCATCATCATTCCCGAAGGCTCGATGCTGAATCCGCGGCCGCCTGCCGCCACGGTCGCCGGCAATGTTGAAACGTCGCAGTGCATCACCGATGCGCTCATCGGCGCGCTGGGGGTAATGGCCGCCAGCTACGGCACGATGAACAACGTGACCTTCGGAAACGACAAGTACCAGTATTACGAAACAGTTTCCGGCGGCACAGGTGCGGGTCCGGGTTTCAACGGCTGCGACACCGTGCAGGCGCACATGACCAATTCGCGCCTCACCGATCCGGAAATCCTGGAGTGGCGATATCCGGTGCGCGTTGAGGAGCATTCCATTCGCGCCGGTAGCGGTGGCGCGGGTAAGTGGCATGGCGGAAACGGCGCCACGCGGCGCATTCGTTTCCTGGAGCCCATGACGGCAGCAATCCTCGCCGGCCATCGGCGTGTTGCCAATTTTGGCATGACCGGCGGCGGTACCGGCGCGTTGGGCCGCACCTGGGTGGAACGCACGGACGGCAGCATAACGACGCTGGCCTATTCCGATGAAACACAGATGAACGCCGGTGATGTATTCGCGCTGGAAACACCCGGCGGTGGCGGCTATGGCGCTGCCTGAAAAACACGCATCCCGCAATGGCGTGATGGCAAATCAGCAAGACTGGCACGCAAATTTCCGATCAAGATAATCAGCGGTTTAAGCAGCACTTCTCGAAATCACAAATATCGTTTGCTTAATTTGTGAGCGCCTATAAAATAGGCGGCTTTCCTCGAAACATTGCGCACCGGTAAACGTAAAAGCCAACGCAAAAAACCCAAGCGCAAAAATTCAACAGTGCAAATCGGCAATATTTCCCTTCGCAACAAATTGATCGTGGCCCCCATGGCCGGTGTCACTGATCGTCCGTTTCGCCAGCTGTGCAAACGCATGGGCGCGGGAATGGCCGTCAGCGAAATGGTGGCGTCCGACAGTCGGCTGTGGGCGACAGAAAAATCCCTGCGCCGTGGCGATCACACGGGTGAAGTCGAGCCCATCGTGGTGCAGATCGCCGGCGCCGCGCCGGAAATGATGGCCGAAGCCGCGCGCTACAACGTCGACAAGGGCGCGCACATCATCGACATCAACATGGGCTGTCCCGCAAAAAAAGTCTGCAGGGTTGATGCGGGTTCAGCGTTGATGAAAGATGAATTGCTGGTCGCGCGGATCCTTGAAGCGGTTGTTAATTCCGTTGAGGTTCCCGTTACCCTGAAAATACGCACTGGCTGGGACCGTCAGCACAGGAACGCGCTGAACATTGCGCGCATTGCCGAACAATGCGGCATCCAGTCGCTCGCCGTACACGGCCGCACGCGCAGTGACCTGTATGACGGCGCCGCCGAATACGACACTATCCGCGCAGTCAAGCAAAGCGTGAAAATTCCCGTGGTTGCCAACGGCGATATCGATTCGCCGGAAAAAGCGCGATTCGTCCTGGATTACACCGGTTGCGACGCCGTCATGATCGGCCGTGCCGCACAGGGACGTCCGTGGATATTCCGCGAGATCGGCCATTTCCTGGAAACCGGCACGCACCTGGCGTCACCCGGTTATGCCGAAATTCACGCCATCGCATCGACGCATCTGCGCGAACTGCATGCCTTCTACGGCGACTTCAAGGGTGTGCGCATCGCGCGCAAGCATATCGGCTGGTACCTGGCCGGCCTGCCGGGCGGAAGCTATTTCCGTCATGTGATGAATACGATCGAAGACGCGGGCACGCAGATTGCCGCGCTGGATCGTTTCTTCGCAGCACTTATGGACAAGACTGGCGGAAACACGTTGCACATCGTTCGCGTGACGGACGAGGAGAAATCGACGGCACTGCAACTTGCCGCCTAGGGAAATGGCGTCACCCATAAATAAGAAAAACAACACAATAAAAACGAGGAAAGAAACACCATGAACGTGCAACGTGAAGTAAAGGACAGCCGCGATAGCGAGCTCTCCGCCTGTGTGCGGAAAATGATGCGGCAGTATTTCAAGGATCTCGATGGCGAGGATGTGACCAACATCTACGACATGGTCGTCGCCAATATCGAACGCCCGCTGCTGGAAGTGGTGCTGCATCACGCCGAGGGCAACCAGACCCGCGCCGCGGAAATGCTGGGCCTGAACCGCAATACGCTGCGAAAAAAACTCAATCAGCACGGCATTGAGTGATGCTGTGGTGGATGACGTGCAATCGTCATCCGGCTGAAGTGCCGGACTCTCCCCAGTCATTTGTGTCACCCGTTCCAGCCCGCTGAAAACAATGGCCAACCTTCTCCCGATCAAACGCGCACTCATCAGCGTATCCGACAAAGCCGGCATCGTTGAATTCGCCCGCTTCCTTGCAAGTCACGATGTCAAGATTCTCTCCACCGGTGGCACCGCTAAATTGTTGGCGGAAAACGGCGTCAAGGTCGTTGAGGTCGGTGACTACACCGGCTTTCCGGAAATGATGGATGGCCGCGTCAAGACGCTGCACCCCAAAGTCCACGGTGGCATCCTCGCGCGCCGCGACCTCGCTCATCACACCAGGGCGATGCAGGAACACGAGATTCCGCCCATCGACATGGTGGTGGTCAATCTCTATCCCTTTGCGGCCACCGTCGCGCGGCCCGGTTGCACGTTCGATGACGCCATCGAAAATATCGATATCGGCGGTCCCGCGATGGTGCGTGCGTCGGCCAAGAACCATGCGTTTGTCGGCATCGTCACGGACACGGCGGACTACGCAAAAATCATTGAGGAAATGAAAGCCAATCACGCTGCGCTGTCGGGCGCGACGCGCTTTGCGCTGGCGAAAAAGGCGTTCGCGCACACGGCCGAATACGACGGCATGATCAGCACCTATCTCTCGTCGCTCGACGACTCGGGCGAGCGCCGCACCTTTCCCGACAAGTTGCATCTCACCTTTACCAAGGCGCAGGACATGCGCTACGGTGAGAATCCGCATCAGGATGCCGCGTTCTATGTCGAGAAGCATCCTGCCGCCGGTACGCTGGCGCACTACACGCAACTGCAGGGCAAGCCGCTCTCATACAACAACATTGCCGACGCCGATGCCGCGTGGCAATGCTGCCGCGCATTTGAAGTCCCGGCCTGCGTGATCGTCAAGCATGCCAATCCGTGCGGTGTGGCCATCGCTGAAAACATGTTGACGGCGTATATGCGTGCGCTCGAAACCGATCCCACGTCCGCCTTCGGTGGCATCATTGCCTTCAATCGCGAGGTCGACGGCGCGACAGCAGAGGCGGTGGCGAAGCAGTTTGTGGAAGTGGTGCTGGCGCCGTCATTCAGTGAAGACGCCAAGAAAGTCTTTTCGGCAAAACAGAATGTGCGGCTGCTGGCGATCCCATTGGCGCCGGCCGTCAGCGATGTCGATATGAAGCGCGTCGGTGGCGGATTGCTGGTGCAAAGCTCGGATGACTTCGATGTTTCGCAACTAAAGGTCGTGACGAAACGCCAGCCGACCAGTGAAGAATTGAATGATCTGGTTTTCGCTTTCCGGGTTGCCAAGTTCGTGAAATCGAACGCCATCGTCTTCTGCCGCTACGGCATGACGCTGGGCGTGGGAGCTGGACAGATGAGCCGCGTGGACTCAACGCGGATTGCTGCCATCAAGGCGCAACACGCGGGGCTTTCGCTCAAGGGTTCGGTGGCGGCGAGCGATGCGTTTTTCCCGTTCCGTGATGGATTGGATGTCATAGCCGATGCCGGCGCCACTGCTGTGATCCAGCCGGGCGGCTCAATGCGCGACGAAGAAGTCATCGCGGCGGCGGACGAAAAGAATGTCGCCATGGTGATCACAGGCATGCGGCATTTCAGGCACTGAGACATGAAGCTTCTTGTCATCGGCTCCGGCGGCCGCGAACACGCCCTCGCATGGCGCCTCGCGCAAAATCCTCATGTGCAACGCGTCTACGTCGCGCCGGGAAATGCCGGTACCGCGCTTGAAGACGGTGTGGTCAACGTGGAGATTTCCGCCATTCCTGAGTTGCTGAAATTCGCCCAGGAAGAAAAAATTCATCTCACTGTCGTCGGCCCCGAGGCACCGCTGGCGGCCGGTGTGGTCGATGCATTCCAGGCCGCCGGCCAGCGCATATTCGGACCGACCCAACGCGCCGCGCAACTCGAGTCGTCCAAGGATTTCGCCAAGCAGTTCATGGTACGGCACAAGATTCCAACCTCGCGTTACGCCACTTTCACCGGTGCGGCCGAGGCGCGCGCCTACGTGAAGCAAGAAGGTGCGCCCATCGTTATCAAGGCCGATGGACTTGCTGCCGGAAAAGGCGTTGTGGTCGCGATGACGATGGATGAAGCGCTGACTGCCATCGACACTATGTTCGCGGACACGAAGCATGACGATAGCAAGGACGGCGCGCGCGTCGTCATCGAAGAATTCATGGAAGGCGAGGAAGCCAGTTTCATCTGCATGTGCGACGGCGTGCACGCGCTGCCGTTTGCCTCATCGCAGGATCACAAGCGAATTTTTGATGGCGACCTGGGACCGAACACCGGCGGCATGGGCGCCTATTCGCCGGCGCCGGTGGTCACGCCCGAAGTGCACGCGCGCACCATGCGCGAAATCATCATGCCGACGTTGCGCGGCATGGCGGCGGAGGGCGCGCCGTTCAGTGGATTCCTGTACGCAGGATTGATGATCGACACCGAAGGCAAGCCGCGCGTGGTGGAATTCAATGCGCGCATGGGTGACCCGGAAACGCAGCCGATCATGATGCGGCTGAAAAGCGATTTCCTCGCGCTGGTCGAACACGCGATTGACGGCAGGCTCGACCAGATCGAAGCTGAGTGGGATCGCCGCGCTGCGCTGGGCGTGGTGATGGCTGCGGGAAATTATCCCGATACACCGAGCAAAGGCGATGAAATCACCGGCCTGCCAAAAGCGAATGAGACTGCAGATGATGCGCGCGTATTTCATGCCGGTACCTCGGCGCAAAATGGCAAGGTCGTCACCAGCGGCGGGCGCGTATTATGTGTGACGGCGCTGGGTGATACGGTGAAAATCGCGCAACAGCGTGCATATCAACTGCTGGAGCCGATTCGTTTCAACGGCATGCAATACCGGCGCGATATTGGCTATCGCGCCATCGGCAGGAAAGCGTAGATCGCCATTTGGCGGGCGTCTCCAGACACAAATGGTTGGTAAGCCGCGCCATTGCTGGGGCTTGTGCCGTCGTCCCCGCGTAGGCGGGGATCCAGCGGCGTTCGACGCAAACGACACTGGGTCCCCGCCTACGCGGGGACGACGGTAAAAATCAGGCGGCCGGTTTCTTCAACAAACAGCGGTGCAAACTACCCGATGAATATCGCCGACGTAGAAACCTATTTGCTGGATTTGCAGAACCGCATCGTCGCGAAGCTGGAAGCCCTCGACGGTGCGACTTTCGTGCGCGATGAGTGGCAGCGTCCTGAAGGCGGCGGCGGCATTTCGCGCATTCTCGAAGGCGGAAAATTTTTCGAACGCGCCGGTGTGCTGTTTTCACATGTAATGGGCAAGAACCTGCCGCCCAGCGCCGCAGCCAATCGCCCCGACATTGCCGGCCGCGCGTGGGAGGCCATGGGCGTGTCGCTGGTGCTGCATCCACGCAATCCCCATGTGCCGACGGTGCACATGAACGTCAGGTTTTTTATCGCCCGCTCCTCGATGGACGCCGAGCACGACGCATTCTGGTTTGGCGGCGGCATGGACCTGACGCCGTACTATGGTTTTGACGAAGACTGTGCGCACTTCCACCGGGTCAACAAAAATGCGCTTGATCCTTTCGGCGCCGACTACTATCCGCACTTCAAGAAATGGTGCGATGACTATTTCTACCTGAAGCATCGCAAGGAACCGCGCGGCATTGGCGGTGTGTTCTTCGATGATTTTCACCACCCGGGATTTGAAACGTCGTTCGCCATGAAGCGCGCCGTCGGCGATGCTTTCCTGGACGCATACGTGCCCATCGTCGAGCGCCGCCGTGACCTGCCGTATGGTGAAAACGAACGCGCGTGGCAGGCGTATCGGCGCGGACGCTACGTTGAATTCAATCTGGTGTGGGACCGCGGTACGCACTTCGGATTGCAGTCAGGCGGTCGCACGGAATCAATCCTTGCGTCGATGCCGCCGAGTGCGACGTGGCGCTATAACTGGCAGCCGGACGCCGGTACGCGCGAAGCCGAGTTGCTGGAAAAATACCTGGTGCCGCGCGACTGGGTGTGAACGCAGGCGCATGGCTGAAGTCGTCCGGCCTGCATCAGGTGATGCGAACCAGCGTGACTTTTACTGATCCTGATAAGCCAGCCTGACCGGCTCCGCGCCATAAATTTTTTCCAGCCGCCTCACGATGAAATGCCCGCGCGCCATGTCCTGGAAATGGCCGATGAAAATAGTATTGATCAAGCCACCCGCCACCGCGCCGATGATGGGTATCGCCTGTGCAGCCGCCTTTTCGGACACCACAATGCCGAAGCGCGCGCTGAGCAATGACACCAGCCGCACCAGCGCCGGCGCGCCCGATTTGGAAAATCCCTTTTCGGCAAGGAATTTGGTCGCTTCCGCCACCGCGCCCGACATCGCCGCACGTGTCGCGAAATAACCTGATTCGCTGGCATTGTCCTTGGCGCTCTTGTTGCTGCCCAGCGCAAACACGGTGAGGCAAGCGAGCTTGGTGTCGATGTGCTGGACATTCTCGCCTTCGCTTTTGGCGATGTCGGCAATGGAGCGCAACATGATGGTGGTCGAGACCGGCAGCTCGATGCCCAGCGCGAACAGGCCGAACGCGCCACCCACTGCGCCGCTGGTGGCGGCGGCGATCTTGTGCAGTCCGCTTTGCGCCGGCTTCATCTTGCTGTCTCCAAGGGATTTCACCGCCACATCCAGTGCTTTCATGATCGCGGTTTCGGAGGCCTTGTGAATGCCCTGCTGCACCGCTTTCGGCAGCAGCGCGACACTCTTCTCGATCGGCGCGCCCAGTGCGGATGACATCTTCGCAGCCAGCCCGGGATTTTCCAGCAGCTTTTTGGCGCGCTTGAGATCGGCCAGGTCGGTTTTGGTGAATTCGCTCATGCACCCAGTTTAGCGAAAATCACCGATGCCGGCCGATCACCTGAAACGCGGCGAAGGACTGCGTTAACATGGCGGAAATAAAAACCTGGGACGCGACATGTTTCGCAAGGGGCACAAGCTTTTTTCGTTTGCATCGATCGGCCTCATCGTGACCGCGTTCCTGCAGATCATCCTGTACGCGAGCGTGTGGCAGGACGAGCTGGCGACGAGCGGATTGGCGCTTGCCATGCAGGGGTACCGGTTCGATTTCGGGCCGGGCGATCCTTCGGTGATGGAGAGCCATGAGAGTCTCAGCATCGCACTGGCGGTTTTCCTGATCTGGTCCGGCCTGCAGAATCTGCTGATTGCGCGCTATACCGGCTTGCGCGACAAGCTGATGCGCCGCACCTGCACCTTCAATCTCGTCATGATCGCACTGCTGCTGGTGCTGTTCAGCCTTTACCGCATGCTGCTGCCGGTGATCTGCCTGGCGATAGTCGAGGTGATGTTCTTCATCGCGCGCTACCGGCTGCGTCGCAGCAAGATCATGCGTGTGCCTATTACGGGGATGGGTTCGCACATCGGTTCCCACATCGCGTCACCTTCGGGCCCGTCCTCGGGCATGCCGCCGGTCTAGCCTTCGCCCAGGTAGGCTTCGCGCACCTTCGGGTTACTCAGCACCGATTTCGATTCACCCGCCAGCGTAATGAGGCCGCCGTCCATCACATAGGCGCGCTGGCTGATCTGCAGGGCCAGGCGCGCATTCTGCTCGATCAGCAGGATGGTCACCCCGCTCTTCGACACATCGCGAACCACTTCAAAAATTTTCTGCACCATGATCGGCGCGAGGCCCATTGACGGCTCGTCGAGCAACAGCAGTTTCGGCCGCGCCATCAGCGCGCGGCTGATCGCGAGCATCTGCTGCTCCCCGCCCGACAGCGTGCCGGCGGTTTGTTTGGCGCGCTCTTTCAAACGCGGGAACAGTGCAAACTTGTGTTCGATATCGGCAGCGATTTCCGCATGGTCATTGCGGATGTAGGCGCCCATCTGCAAATTTTCCTCGATGGTGAGACTCGGGAAAACGCCCCGGCCTTCGGGCACCAGTACCAGGCCCTGCCGGGCGACGACATGTGTCGGCTCGCCAACGATGCTGTGGCCGTCATAATCGATCGCGCCCTGCGACGGATGCAGCAGGCCGACGATGGCTTTCAGTGTGGTGGTCTTGCCCGCGCCATTGGCGCCGATCAGCGTGACCAGTTCGCCGGCGTTGACTTCAAGGTCGATTCCCTTGACCGCCTTGATGCCGCCGTAGCCGACGTGCAAATCCTTGAGCGAAAGCAGCGCCATCGGCTATGCCGCAATCTCGACCGATGCGCCGAGGTAGGCCTCAATGACCTTGGGGTCCTTCTGTACGTCGGCAGGAATACCCTCGGCGATTTTCTTGCCGTAGTCCAGCACGGCGATGCGGTCGCACAATCCCATCATCAGCTTTACATCGTGCTCAATCAGCAAAATGGTAATGCCCTGCGTGCGTATCGATTCCAGCAGCGTGCGCAAGGAAAGTTTCTCTGTGGCGTTCATGCCTGCAGCGGGTTCGTCCAGCGCGAGGATTTTTGGATCAGTAGCCAGCGCACGTGCGATTTCAAGGCGGCGCTGGTCGCCGTACGAAAGGTGTTTTGCCAATTCATTGGCGCGTGCACTGAGGCCGACAAACGCCAGCAATTCATGCGCGCGTTTTTCAATTGCCGCTTCTTCCGCGCGGGTAGCGGCATTGCGCGTGATGGCGCCCCACACACCGGCATGCGTGCGCACATGGCGGCCGATCATCACGTTCTCGATGGCGGGCAGGTTGGCGAACAGGCGGATGTTCTGGAACGTGCGCGCGATCCCCAGCGCGGCGATGCGGTCCGGTGTCAGGTCCTCAAGCGGTTTTCCCAGGAAGGAAAATGTACCTTCATCGTGCGGGTACAGTCCGGTGAGCACATTGAACAGTGTTGTCTTACCCGCGCCATTGGGACCGATCAATCCAAAAATCATCCCTTCCGTAATGGCGAAACTCACGTCCGACAGCGCCGTCAATCCGCCGAATCTTTTTGTGATTTTGCTGATTTCCAGAATGGGCGCGCTCATGGTTCGGCCCGGGTTAGTTCGCGTTTGCGCAAGGCCGAAGGCAAAATGCCGGCCGGTCGGAACAGCATCATCAGCACCATGGCAAAACCAAACAGCAGCATGCGCAGCACTTCCGGCTCAATCCAGGTCTTGCCGAAAATCGCCATCTGCGCAGGCTGTACGGTGTAGCGCAGCAACTCGGGCACAAACGACAGCAGCACTGCGCCCAGCACCACGCCCCAGATATTGCCCATGCCGCCCAGCACCACCATCGACAGCACCATCACACTTTCGGTCAGCACAAAACTCTCGGGGCTGATGAAGCCCTGGATCGCGGCGAACATGCCGCCGGCGACACCGGCGAACGAGGCGCCCATCGCGAAGGCCAGGAGCTTGATGCGCGTGGTGTTGATGCCCATCGCGCGCGCCGCCAGTTCGTCTTCACGAATCGCTTCCCAGGCGCGGCCGATGCGGGAATTCTGCAGCCGGAAATTGATGGCGATGACGACCAGCAAAATCGCCAGCAGGAAAAAATAATATTTGATGGTGCCCGATACGACCAGGCTGCCGATCTTTGATGTGGTGCCGAAATCCATGCCGAACAGCTTGATCGAATCGATGGTCGAGATACCCTTGGGACCGTTGGTGATATTGATCGGATCCGAAAGGTTGTTCATGAAAATGCGCACGATCTCGCCAAATCCCAGCGTGACGATGGCCAGGTAGTCGCCACGCAGTTTTAGCGTCGGTGCGCCCAGCAGGATGCCGAAAACGCAGGCCACGAAGGCGCCGATCGGCAGGATCATCCACCAGGGCAGGTGCAGCCCGAAATGCGGCGAGGCCAGCAGCGCATAGACGTAGGCACCTACAGCGTAGAACGCGATGTAGCCCAGGTCCAGCAAGCCCGCGAATCCGACGACAATATTCAGCCCCAGCGAGAGCAGCACAAACAGCACTGCGAAATTGGTGATGCGCACCCACGCCGTGCCAACCATCGCCAGGGCGAACGGCAGCGCTACCAATGCGATCGTAATCAGCGCGACGCCGATCCATTTACTACGGGGATTGCGCATCCACGATGTTGCCACCGGGTTGTTCATGCGCGATCACCCACGCGTTCGCCCAGCAGGCCCGATGGCCGGAACACCAGCACCATGATCAGCACGATGAACGCGTACACATCCTTGTAATTGCTGCCGAACAGGCTGCCATTGGCGTTCGCATCGCACAGCCCTGCGAAGCCCGGCAGGAAACTGTTGAGGAAGCAGACATTGGTGAGATCACCGATGTATCCCGCGCCGAAGGCCTCGATCAAACCGATCAGGATGCCACCCAATACGGCGCCACCCAGGTTGCCGATGCCGCCCAGCACGGCGGCAGAAAACGCTTTCAGCCCCAGCAGGAATCCCATCGTGTAATTGGCGATGCCGTAGTACGTGCCGACCATCACGCCGGCGATGGCGCCCAGTGCGGCGCCGAGCATGAAGGTCATCGAAATAACCGAATTGATGTCGATGCCCATCAGCCCCGCCACCTTGGCATTCTGCGAGGTGGCGCGCATCGCAATGCCCATGCGCGTTTTGTAAATGAGCGCGACCAGCCCGGCCATCATCGCGATCGAAGTGAGGATGATGGCGATCTGCACATTGGTGATGGTGGCGCTGGTGTCGGAATTGCCCAGGTGATATTGCTGCAGCGGAATGATCTGCGGGAACGACAGGTTATTGCGGCTCCAGATCATCAGTGCAACGTGCTGCAGGATGATGGAAATGCCGATGGCTGTGATCAGCGGTGCCAGTCTCGGCGCGGACCGCAGCGGCCGGTACGCCACGCGTTCCATCGTGTAGCCGACGGCCATGCAAACCGGTATTGCCGCCAGGGTCGCCAGCAGCACGATAAGCAGGGGCGGCATGCCGCTGCCGGCCAGCGCGCTGATCACCGAAAACGCCACCATCGCACCGATCATCACCACTTCGCCATGGGCAAAATTGATGAGCTGGATAATGCCGTACACCATCGTGTAGCCGAGGGCGACGACGGCATAGACACAGCCAAGCGTCAGGCCATTGATCAATTGCTGGAGGAAAGTATCCATCGGCGCATGTTACCTCAAGCGTTGGCGGAAAAAGGCGCGGTTCGCATGCGGCAGCGAACCCGCCGCACATAAAAAAACGGCACCGCGAACGGTGCCGTTTTTGATTTGCGTTTGCTTACTTCTTCGGCGCTTCAGCGGGCTTTGCATCCGCTGGGGCTGGAGCAGGAGCGGCCGGCGCGGCTGCTGCCGGCGCAGCAGGCGCTTGCATCGCGAACTTCATCGACACGCCGCCCTTGATGATCGCTTCCGGTACGACCTTGCCATCCTTCAGCCTGAAGATGGTGATTTCAGCATCCTTGCGATCACCCTTGGCATCGAACTCCACCTTGCCGGTCGCGCCGGTGAAGCTGACGTTGTAAATTTCCGGGCCGAACTTGGCAGGATCCACCGAGTTGGCTTTCTTGATGGCTTCGATCACGGCCATGGTGCCGTCATAGAAGTACGGAGCGTATTGCTTGATGTCGCCGAACTTGCCGGTGAACGCCTTGGTGAATTCCGGGCTGGCGGCTTCGCGCGGCAAGCCTGCCTGTGAGCAAACCAGGCCTTCCGCTGCCTGGCCGGCCAGCTTGCCCATTTCATCGGTACAGGCGCCATCGCCGAAGACGAAAATGGCCTTGATACCCAGTTCACGCGCCTGCTTGATCAGCGGGCCGCCGGTCTGGTCCATGCCGCCGTGGAAAATGACATCAGGATTCTTGGCCTTGATCTTGGTGAGCACGGCCTTGAAATCGGTGTCGGTGTCGGTGGTGGTTTCCTTGTCGACAATGGAGACCTTGTCGGCCTTCAGTTTCTTTTCGACTTCAGCACGCAGGCCTTCGCCATAGGCAGTCTTGTCGTCGATCAGCGCGACTTTCTTGGCTTTCAGCTCGCCCGAAATATAGGTCGCCAGTGCAGGACCCTGCTGGTCATCGCGGCCCACAGTGCGGAACACACCCTTCAGTCCGCGCTCGGTCAGCACCGGGTTGGTGGCGGAGCCGGAAATCATCGGGATGCCGGCCTTGGAATACAGTTCAGAGGCGGGAATCGACACGCCGGAATTCAGGTGGCCGACCACGGCGACTACCTTGTCGTCCAGCAGCTTCTGCGCGACGGTGGTGCCCACTTTCGGGTCGCCCTGGTCGTCTTCGCTCTGCATCACGAATTTCACCAGTTTGCCGTCGATCTTGATCTTCTGGTCGTTGGCCTGCGCGACGGCCAGCGCCACGCCGTTCTCGTCGTCCTTGCCCAGGTGTGGCGTCTTTACCGTCAGCGGACCGGCGTGTGCAATTTTTACCGTCACCGAGGGCTCGGCGGGTGCGGCCGCAGCCTTGGGCGCGGGCGGCGCCTCTTCCTTGCTGCAACCGACAATACCGGCGGCCAGCAGTGTGGCAAAAAGGACTTTATAAGACGTTTTCATCTGAGGCACTCCAGAAAAAGTTGGTGGAAGACCGGGAAACCCGTGCGCGCGAAAGCGCAATTATGTGGACGCACTCCGGGCATTGTCAAACGTTTTACCCAGTAGGAACAGCGGCAAAGCGTAGGTTTGGGGTGGGCGATTACTTGAGCGCCAGAATCCATTTGACGAGAACCTTGATGTCCTCATCTTTCACCGCCGTATTCGCGGGCATCGGAATGGCGCCCCACACGCCCGTACCGCCATTTTTCACCTTGGCGATCAGCGTTGCCTCGGCTTTCTTGTCACCCTTGTACTTGGCGGCGACTTCCTTGTAGCTGGGGCCGACCAGCTTGGCATCGACCTTGTGACAGCCGGTGCAGCCGCTTTTCACGGCAAGTTCTTCGTTGGCATGTGCCTGGCCGGCGACGATCAGGAAACCGACGGCAAGGGTGGCTAAGGTGGCACGGGCTGTGTATTTCATGGAAGGCTCCGAAGGGTATGAACGGAATGGGGGAATGGAGGAATGCGGGAATAGGATGACGCGCGCGAAAGCGAAAACAGGTAATGCGTGGAAGGCCGAACTATAGGAGTTTTTGCCGCCATTCGCAATTGTCGACCAATACCTGCCGCGTCGCGTCGCCGGGGCTGTGTGCTTTGTGCTAACTTGTAGTCCATCAAATCATCGCCGTGCAGGAGCGTCACATGCCACTAGCCATCATCTTCGTCATCATGCTGCTGATGAAACTGCTTGATATCGATCCCGTTGCCCGCTGGTCCTGGGGGTGGGTGCTGGCGCCGTTTTTCTTGCTGATGCTGTGGTGGAACGTGATCACCAAGATGATTGGCTGGGACAAGAAAATGGCCGAAAAGAAGATGAGGGAAGAAGAACGCCAGAACCAGGAAACGAAGAAGAAAAATCGCGGCTTCTAGCACCGCGAACACGCAGGAACCGCTGCTCGTCACCTCGCCTGTTTGTTATTTCATCTTCAGGGCCGCCTCAATCGCGCGGCCAATTCGCAGCACCTTCGCATCGCCCATCGTTTCACCAATCACCATCAGGCCCACCGGTGCACTGCCGGGCGCATGACAGGGCAGTGAGAGGCAGGGACGGTCCAGCACATTGAACGGCGCGCAGTTGCGCAGCAGCAGCCCGTTGATGCGGAAAAAGTTTTCGTCCGACGATTCCATTTCGGCCAGCGTGGGCGCGATGACAGGTACCGTCGGCGACAGCATTGCATCGAAGCGGCTGGTGCGCCGGTCCGCTGCGTCCATTAGCACGCGCCGCAAGTGAATCAGGTCGACATAATCTGCCGCCTTCATGTCCGCACCCAGCAGCAGCCGCTTGTAAACGCGGCGATCGAATTGGTCGCCTGACTTTTGCAGCCGTTCGCGGTGCAGCGAATAGGCCTCAACTGCCGAAAAATTTGCCTTGCTGCTGGTGTCGCGCTCCTGGGCAAGTTCGGGAAAATCGAATTCTTCAAGGACGGCACCGGCTGCAGAGAGCGTACCCAGCGCGCGCGAAAACGCGGCAGCGACTTCGGCGGCCAACCCGTCTTGAAGCATTGTCGTGGGCACGCCGAGTCTCAAGCCTTTGAGCGAAAGCGCATCGCCACCCGCAGGTAGCGCCTCGTTCGCCATCACCGCGTCAAGCGCGGCACAACACGCAACCGAATTTGCCAGCGGCCCGATCGAATCGCGCGTGAATGAAAGCGGAAATGCCCCCGCCAGCGGAACGCGTCGCTGTGTGGGTTTGAATCCGGTAATGCCGCACAGCGCCGACGGAATGCGCACCGAACCTCCCGTGTCCGAGCCGATCGTCGCCGCCGCCATTCCATCGGTGACGCTGACCGCGCCGCCCGACGAAGAGCCGCCCGGAATGCGCCTGGACGCGCGATCCCAGGGGTTGAGCGGCGTGCCGTAGTGCTGGTTCATGCCATTAGCGCCATAGGCGAATTCGGTCATGTTGGCGCGGCCGATGAGGATCATGCCGGCAGCCCGCAGGCGTGCGATGGCGGGCGCATCCACGGTTGCCGGTGCGGCATCCGCCAGCACGATGGAGCCGGCGCGGGTCACTTCACCGCCGATGTCGAACAGATCCTTCACCGACAGCGGGATGCCCGCCAGCACGGATGCCACCCGGCCATTCGTGCGCGATGCATCGCTGGCGCGCGCGGCGGCAATGGCCGAGTCCGCATACACCTTGATAAACGCCCGTGAACCTTCGCCGGCCGGGTCGGCGATGCGCGCCAGGCACGCATCCACCAGTTTTTCGGATGTGGTCTCGCCGCGTGCGAGTGACTTTGAAATTTCGTCTAGCGTTTTCATGGCGTGGTGATTGGAGAGAGGATGGCGACAGGAGTTGAAAAATTGCGGAATATGAAAAGGAGGTTATCGCGTTCTCTTCTGGATTATTTTATTTTTTCGGTCCAAACAGGCTCATTTCCCACCCGTACGGGTGGTTTTTCAAAATCACATTCGCCCTATGCTGGTGGTGCAGTAAATTCACCCCTCCGAAGGTGAGTGCATTCAACCGCCCCCGCAAAGGGCGGTTTTTTTTGGGCGGCGGCGGCAGGTCAAATTACAGTTCACGCGCGGGCGCTGGCATGGGACGATAACCCGGACATCTTGCAGGAATCTAGGATAAACCACTATGACGCACTGGCTGCGATTTGAAACACGCGACATTCCGCCCGCGACCGGCTTCGGCCAGCTCAACGGAAATCTCATCAAGGTTTATGAAGGCGACATGTTCAGCGCCTGCTTGGCCACTGGGCAGACTATCGCGCTTGCGGATGTCAGGCTGCTCACGCCATGTGCGCCCACCAAAATGGTGGCGCTGTGGAATAACTTTCGCGCGCTGGCGGAAAAACTGGGCCAGGCCATTCCACCTGAGCCGCTCTATTTTCTCAAGGGCAACAATGCGTTTCATCCGCATGGTGAACCGGTGCGTGTGCCGCCCGCCTATGCGGGCAAGGTGGTGTACGAGGGCGAGCTGGGTGTGGTGATCGGCAAGCGCGCGCGCGGTGTCAGCGAAGCGGAGGCGCCGGCCTGCATCTTCGGCTACACCTGTATGAACGACGTCACCGCCGCTGAACTGTTGTTCAAGGACAGCAGTTTTCCGCAATGGGCACGCGCCAAGAGTTTCGACACGTTCGGTGTGTTCGGACCGGTGATCGCCACGGGTCTCGATCCACAGGCGCTCATCATTCGCACCGTGCTCAATGGCCAGGAGCGCCAGAATTATCCAGTTAGCGACATGATTTTTTCGCCGGCGAAGCTGGTCAGTTTTATTTCGCAGGACATGACGCTGGAGCCGGGTGACGTGATTGCCTGCGGCACATCCATCGGCGTGGGTTCTATGAAGCCGGGGAGTGAGATCAGCGTGATCATTGACGGCATTGGCGAACTCAAAAATCGTTACGGCCCCTAAGCGCCAAAGCGAAATGTGATCCGGAACGCCAATTGGCGGGGCTCTCCAGCCAAAAACGGCCTGTGAACCGCGCCGGTACTCGAATTTAAAAGTCGATTGATGTGATTCCGATGCGGTGATCCGAACCCATCGCGTATCCGCGATTGCCGTCGCAATGCGGCGGTGCCTTGAACTGTCCACCCTACCCTCGCGACACAGGCCCGGATTCACCGTGACCGCGAACTGATCGCGCCAAGGTGACCATCACTCGAGGGCACGGCGCAATTTTCCTGGCGTCCTCATTCGTTTCACCATTCCACTTTGAGGAAATTTCGACATGAAATCATTGAAATCAATATTGCTGGCCGCGTCGCTATGCGTTGCGGGCGCGGCATGGGCGGGAATCATCGTTCACGACAAGGCGAAAGATGAAAAAGGCCGCACCGTTGAGTTGCGCGTTGAAGACGGCAAAGTGACGGGGCCGAAGGGCGAGAAGATTTCTGACGGACGATATCTGTTTTCGTGGGGGGCAAGTATTGACGTGAAGGCAGGCCGCGCCTTGATCGACCCGAATGACAAACCGGGTGCCGTCATTGGACCAGAAGTGAAACCAGGTGCATCGCGCGGAGCGATTGCGCCAGAATTCAAACCCGGTGTCGCGCATGGAGCCATCTCGCCGGAAGACAAGACGACCGGAAAGTAACGGCGACGCGCCAATTCAAAAAATGCGCCAAAGAACTTGTCGGCATCGGTGCGATTCCGTCACCGATGCCCGGGTGCTCAAAAATAAACCCTGCAGCCCCGTGACTGCAGTCCTGATATCCACTCTGGCATTTCCTCCAGGGGACACCACCGCAAATCCAGCTTCTCCAGCTTCTGCATCCTATCCATGCTCTCAGGCAAACGCCGCAAGGGGTTCGCGCGCAAATCCAGGTGGGTCAGATTTGAAAGTGTGGCGATTGATCCGGGAATCTCCTTCAGCGCATTGTTGCGAAGATTCAGCCGGCGCAATGCACTCATCCCGCCCACCGCTGCCGGCAGAACCGTCAGTGCATTATCTTCGAGATCGAATTCCTGCAGCCCTTTCAGTTCGCCGATGCTGTCCGGCAGCGTGACTATTCTGTTTTTCTGCGCATGAATTTCCTTCAATTGCGTGAGCTCACCGATGCTCTCCGGCAACGTCACCAGTTCATTGCGGTAGAGCCGCAATTCACAAAGCGATTTCATTTCGCCCAGCCGCGATGGCAGTCGCGTGAGCTGGTTGTCGGTCACATTGAGATAACGCAACTGCGAAAGATTGCCCAGCGATTCCGGCAGCGAGCTGAACTGGTTATTGCTGAGGTAGAGAAATCCCGATAGCGACTGCAGCCGTCCGATGGCGTCGGGCAGGACAGTCAGCCGGTTGTGCCCCAGGTCCAGCATGCGCAGATTCTGCAGACGCCCTAATCCTTCAGGAATGAACTCGAGCTGGTTGTCCGCGACATTCAGCGTTTCCAGCTGCGTGAGTTCCCACAGCGCATCGGGCAGGCGCGTGAGTGCGTTGTGGTAGACGCTCAACGAACGCAGGCTGCGATCTTGCAAGGTGGCGGCCGGTATCGCCGCCAGTCCGCGGCTATCAAGATTGAGTTCGGGGCCACCGGGTTTCAAACGCATAGCGGGATGGGTGGCCGTTCGTCCGCTGACTACGCCAGCAGCGAATTCATGTGCCGCAGCCGGTCCGCGATGGAGCGCATCATGGCAATGCCAATGGCCGGCTGCGCCTTTACCAGCGCCATCAGCGCCGTGCGATTGACCGACAGCAACACGCAATCGGATTGCGCAATAGCCGAGGCCGTACGCGGTGATTGATCGACCAGCGCCATCTCGCCGAAGGTTCCGCCGGCGTTGACCTTTTCGACTTCGCTATCGCGAATGAAAATGCCCACCGTGCCCTGCATCACGAGGTACATGCTCACACCCGCCTCACCTACCCGCATGATTGGCTTGCCGGCGTCGTAGCGCACGGTAGTCGCGTGCTGAAGGGCATCGTCCAGTTGTTGAAGCAACTCCTTCGAAAAGGTGGCGCCTTCGCGAGCGGTACGTGTGGCGTTTGCGCCCGGTGCGGCTTTTCGCATGGCAAGGCGTGCGGCGACGAAACGCAGGCGATCAAACATCACGCTCATCAGCATGAGGGCGAACTCGGGCGTCTTCTGCAATGCCGCTTGCAACTCCGTGGCATCCAGTGAAAACGCCTGGCATGCCACTTTCGCGGTGGCGGTGGCGCTGCGCACACTGCCGCCACCATCGTCCGCAATCACGGCCATCTCACCAAAAATCTCGCCCTTCCTTACCGTATCCAGCGGTTTGCCATTGGCGCTGAGTGCCACTTCACCGTCGTGGATGAAGTACATGCGATGCACCACACGTTTGCCGAACAGCCCTTGCTTGCCCGATTTTTCATTCTCGACGAACAGGGTTTCCCCGACGGCGAAAACGTCGCGCTTGCCGGATGCCTGGAACAGCCTTGCGGCAACGACCGGATCGTAAAATTTGCTGACCGCAGGCTTGAACGGCGCTGATGGTGCTGAAGGCGCTGATGACGCGGCAGGAATGGAAGTTGAAGGTGAGGGCGCAGGTGAAGCCGCAACGGCCTGGCCCGCCGGCTTGGCGATGGTCTGCGGTTTGGTGAAATCGAAATCGTCGTCCATGGGAAGTAGCGTGACACGCAAGTAAGGAAATGAAGGCGGCAGCAACTCAATTGCACCGCAAATTGGCAACAGGATGTAACAGCCATTATGACAAATCATGGGGTCTTCACCCGCGCAGAATCCGCAAGATACAGGGGAAATGCCGTTTGAACTTGCCCCGGCAGGCCCGGTCACTCTATGGCCCGCACGGCAGGCTGGCGGGCTTTCCCGCACAATGATAAAAAATAACAGGTCGCGAACCTGTTTTCCTTAATTTCCGGACCCACTCATGTCGCAATTGCCCACATCGCCAACATCGCAATCTACTCCCCCGAGCGTTCCGCCCATGACGGGCACGCCGCGCATGGCGCCGATTTCAACTGCCGGCGCAGGCAAGTCACGAAGCTGGATTTACATCGTCATTGCGGTGCTCGTGGTGCTGGCTGGCGTCGCGTGGTGGTGGACCAGCAGCAAATCCGATGCGGCCGCCACGGCAGCCGCCGCCAAGGCAGGCAATGCGCCGATATCGGTCACCATCGCCGCCGTAGTGCAAAAAGACTTGCCCGTGAATGTCATCGCCAACGGCTCCGTCGTTGCATTGCAGGCGGTGGATGTACGCGCGCAGATCAGCAGCATCGTCAACGCGATCCACATCACCGAAGGGCAGTACGTCAACAAAGGTGACTTGCTGTTCACGCTGGATGCGCGCACCGAGGAAGCCAATCTCAAGAAGGCCGAGGCGCAGGTGGTGAAGTCGCGCAGCGACTTCGCCAGCGCCGAGCGCAACATGGCGCGCCAGCAGGAGTTGTTCAACCAGAAATTCATTTCGCAGGCCGCGCTCGATACCGCACTGACGCAGGTGGACTTGCTGAAGGGCCAGGTCGCTGTCGACCAGGCTGCCGCCGATGCGCAGCGCGTGGCGCGCACCTTTGCTGAAATCCGCGCGCCATTGTCCGGCCGCACCGGCGCCATCGCCGTACGCGCAGGCACGCTGGTGCAGCCCACGGGCACAGCGCTGGTCACCATCAGCCAGATCGATCCTATCGGCGTCGCGTTTTCCCTTCCTGAACGAGAATTGCCGTATGTGCAGCGCGCGATAGCGAAAGGCGAGCTGCCGGTGATGGCTGAATTGCCATCGGCGCAAAAGCAGGCGATAAAAGGCAAGCTCAATTTCATCGAGAGTACGGTCGATTCGGCCAGTGGCACCATCGCCATGAAGGCCACTTTTTCCAACGCGGAAAAATCGCTTTGGCCGGGTTCGTTTGTGAATGTCTCGCTGACGCCGCGCGTGATTGCGAACGCGCTGGTGATCCCCGTGCAGGCAGTGCAGTCCGGGCCCGACCGTAAATTCGTGTACGTGGTGGGCGCCGACAACAAGGCCACCATGAAGCCGGTCGACGTGCAATTGACGCAGGCAGGTGTTGCCGCCATCACCGGCATCGAGCCGGGCACGCGTGTGGTGGTAGAAGGCGCGCAGAATGTGCGTAACGGCAGCGTGGTGGCTGAGAGTGCGGGCAAGCCCGCCAAAGGTGCTGTAAATAGCGGGCAAGGTGACCAGCCCGGCAAACCAGGCGGCGAGAGTGCCCCCGGAAGAAAAGCGCCGGGCGCTGCGATGGAATCTTCAGCCAGCACCGGCACCACACCTACGCCCGCCCCCGCTTCCAGGTAGCCCGGGAGAAACGCCATGAATATCTCCGAACTCTGCATACGCCGGCCAATCATGACAGTGCTGCTGAACGCGGCCGTGATCGTGGCTGGCGTGCTGGCCTATTCCAAATTTCCGATCGCGGCCTTGCCGCAGTACGATACGCCGACCATCCAGGTGACCGGCGTCCTGCCCGGCGCCAGTCCGGAGACGATGGCCTCTTCCGTGGCAACTCCGCTGGAGCGCCAGTTCTCCACCATCGCCAGCGTCAACACGATGAGTTCGACGAGTTCGCTGGGCAACGTGCAGATCACGCTGGAATTCGACCAGGATCGCAATATCGACGCGGCATCGGTTGATGTGCAGGCCGCGCTGCTGCGCGCACAGCGTGCACTGCCGATCGAGATGACCACGCTGCCTTCCTATCGCAAGGTCAATCCGGCTGATGCACCGATCCTGTTTCTGACGCTGTCGTCACAATCGATGCCGCTGTCGCAACTGAACAGCTACGCCGACAACTTGATTGTGCCGACGCTGTCCACGGTTCCCGGTGTGGCGCAGGTCGACGTGAACGGGAAGAAAAAATTCGCCGTGCGCATTCGTGTCGATCCCGAAGCCGCAGCCGCGCGAGGGCTCACACTGGATGACATTTCCGCCGCTGTGCGCAATGCCAACGCCAATACGCCCGTCGGCACACTCGAAGGCCCGCGCCAGACGCTGGTGATCACCGCCAACCGGCAGCTCCTGAAGGCAGAAGATTTCACCAGCCTCATCATCGCCACCACCCCCGCGGGCCTGCCGGTGCGGCTGGCCGATGTATCGCAGGTTGACGACAGCGTGGAGCAGATCAAGGCCGGCAGCTGGGCCAACGGCGAACGCGCCATCACCATGTCGATTCGCCGGCAGCCCGACGCCAACACCGTGGCCACGGTTGACGCGATCAAGGCGCTGATACCGAACATGCAGGCGCAACTACCGTCATCGGTCGAAATCAAATTGCGCAATGACCGTTCCCTGTCGATCCGTGCGTCGATTCACGATGTGAAAATTACCCTGGGTATCACCGCCTTGCTGGTGGTGCTGGTGATCTTCATGTTCCTGCGCAACACCATGGCGACAGTCATCCCCGCCATGTCGCTGCCCATCTCGCTGTTCGGCACACTGGCTATCGTGTTCTGGCTGGGATACAGCCTGGACAATATTTCACTGCTGGCAGTGACGCTGGCAGTGGGCCTGGTGGTCGACGACGCCATCGTGGTGCTGGAAAATATCGTGCGGCATATCGAGGACGGCATGGAGCCAATGAAGGCGGCGCTGCAGGGCTCGCGCGAAATGGGTTTCACGATTGTGTCGATTTCCATTTCGCTGGTGGCGGTGTTCATCCCGATATTTTTTATGCCCGGCGTGATCGGCCTGCTGTTCCACGAATTCGCGGTAGTCGTCGCTACCGCCGTGCTGGTGTCGGCCATGGTCTCACTCACGCTGATCCCGATGCTGGCCAGCCGTTTCCTGAAACCGCACGAGCACGGCGGCCGCGCAGAGCGCTGGACCGCGTGGTTCGATACCGGCTTTCGCAAAGTCCACGCGCGCTACGAGCGGTCACTGGACTGGAGCCTGGCGCATCGGCGCTTCATGCTCATCGTGGCGATGTGCACGTTTGTGGCAACGGGCCTCCTGTTTGTGGCGCTGCCGAAGGGCTTCTTCCCCGACGAAGACATCGGCCAGATCCTGGCGACGGCTGAAGCGGTGGAGGATGTTTCGTATACCGCCATCAGCGACTTGCTGCAGCGTACCGGCGACGTGATCCGCGCCAATCCGGCTGTCGATACGGTCATCGTGAACGCCAGCGACAGCAATTCCGGGCGCATCTTCATTGCGCTGAAACCGCGTGACCAGCGCCCGCCGATTTCCAGGGTGGTGGAATCCCTGCGGCGAGAGACGCGCGTGGTGCCCGGCATCAACGTCTTCTACAATCCGCTGCAAAACCTGCGACTGGGCGGTCGGCCCAGCAAGGCGCGGTACCAGTACGTGCTGAAAAGCGTCAACCCCGCCGACCTGCGCGCCGCCACCGACGGCATGCTCAATCTCCTGCGCGGCGAGGCGATGTTCCGTGATGTGACCAGCGATGCGCAGCTGAAAGGCCTGCAGGCGCGCCTCGATATCGACCGCGATCGCGCCAACACGCTCGGCGTGAACATCCAGGACATTCGCAATGCCCTGTATTCGGCTTTCGGTGAGCGGCAGATCGGCACCATCTATACGACAGTGGACAGCTACCAGGTCATCATGCAGGTCGGCGACGGAGACCGCACCGATGAGAGCGCTTTCAGCAAGATTTTCGTGCGCGCCAAGGGTGGCAAGCTGGTGCCGCTATCCGCACTGGGCAGCGTACGGCGCGAGGTGGGCGCCACCGCGATCAACCATACCGGCCAGCTTGAATCATTGACGATTTCTTTCAACCTGGCACCCGGCGCGCCACTGGGCGACGCGTCGAAAAAAATCGACAAATTCCGCGACCAGCTGAAATTACCAACGACGATCCTGACCGCATGGGGTGGCGATGCCGCCGCGTTCCAGTCTTCACAGGGCAGCCAGGCCATCCTGATCGTGGCTGCGTTGCTGGTGATCTATGTGCTGCTGGGTGTGCTGTATGAAAGCTACATCCATCCGTTGACGATTTTGTCCGGATTGCCTTCGGCCGCAGTCGGCGCGCTGGTCACGCTGTGGATATTCAAGACCGACTTGTCGATCATCGCCACCATCGGCATCGTCATGCTGATCGGCATCGTCAAGAAAAACGCCATCATGATGATCGACTTCGCGCTCGATGCGCAGCGTACGCAGGGCATGCCGCCTGAGCAGGCAATACGCACCGCGTGCCTGCTGCGTTTCCGGCCGATCATGATGACGACCATTGCGGCGGCAATGGGTGCATTGCCCATCGCGTTCGGCCTGGGCGCCGGCGGCGAATTGCGCCAGCCGCTGGGCCTGGCGGTGGTGGGTGGCCTGGTGTTCTCGCAGGTGATCACGCTGTTCCTGACGCCGGTGGTGTATCTCTATCTGGATCGCTGGTCGGGTGCGGGGCCGATGGTGATGGAGGGCGATGTGATCGAGCATGCGCCGAGTGGCGCGGCCAAGCCGGCGATGGGGGATTGATCGTTTTGCGGGCGGTGGCCCATCCAGTCCTTCGACGGGCTCAGGACGAACGGGGAAATATGACCAGCGACACGAACGGGGAAATTTAACCAGCGAAACGCGCGGGGAAATATGACGAGCGAAACCAACGAGGAAATATGACGAGCGAGAAGTGCGGTGAAATTTAACTAGCGTAACGAATGGTAAAAATTCCACCATCCCAATCCCTCACCGTTCGTCCTGAGCTTGTCGAAGGACACGATGGGCTGGAGCTTTCCAAAATCAGAAAATCCAAATGAAATCACCAGCACCAGAGCGGCTCACAGCCGAAAAATACTCGAAGAACCGCCCCAGCGCTTGAGTTTCAACTCAATATGCGGGCTAAACTACTCCGGCAACGCTTGTATCGCGAACGCCGTCCGCAACGTCTCGCTCACCGGCGCATTCAACGGCAAGAACCATTTGTTGTAGATCTTTTCGATCTCGCCCGTGCGAAATAATCCGCTCAGCGTCTTGTTGACGATGAGCTTGAAATCCGCATCGTTGCGCCGGAACATCAGGCCGAACGGTTCGTACGAAAGTTGCCGTCCCACCACCACAAAATCCTGCGGCCGCTTGGCATTGGCGGCCAGCGCCAGCAGCTGGATATCGTCGCTGACATTGGCCTGCACGCGACCGGTTTCCAGCGCGATAAATCCTTCGCCGTGATCCTTCACATTCAGGATCTTGATGCCGAGCTGTTTCTGTTCACTGATCGATTTCACGATGCGTTCGTTGGTGGTGCCCTGCGAGACCGAAATGGTTTTGCCTTTCAGGTCCTCAACTTCCTTGATACCGGAATTGGCTTTCACCAGCAGGCGTGTACCGCCGACAAACGTGACATGTGAAAATTCGACCTGTTTCTGGCGCGTGAGTGTGTTGGTGGTCGAGCCGCATTCCAGGTCCACCGTGCCATTGGCCACCAGCGGCACGCGCGTTTGCGAAATGACCGGAATCATCTTCACCTGCAGCGTGGGCAGGTTCAGCTCGCTCTTGATGGCGTCGACAATCTTGCTGCACAGGTCGATCGAATAGCCGATGGGCTGCTGCTTGTCGTCCAGGTAGGAAAACGGCAGCGAGGTATCGCGCGTGCCCAGCGTAATGCTGTTGCTCTCCTTGATTTTCTTCAGCGTGCCGGTCAGTTCCTGCGCGAATGCAGCGCCGGTGAAAAGCAAAAACAGTGCAAGCATGGCGGGCAGGCGTTTCATGTATGTCCCCTTGGTGTGATGCTTGTCACGGGCTTATTTTCCCGCCAGCAACTCAAACGACACCGGCGCGCATTCCACCGTTGTCGCCGTGCGCAATTCATTGGTGCGTGGAATTTTTTCGGTAGTGGCGTCGAACAGTTTTCCGTCGAACACAATTTCGTATTTACCGGGTGCCTTGAAATCGTACGCGGGCGCAATGTTGATGGTGATGGCGCGCCGGTCGCCTTTCTTGATGCTCACGTATTCCTCGCGCGTAGGCGGGCCGCGTTTCACCACCTTGCCGCGATACTCGACTTCACCGCCCGGTCCCGTGATCTGCAGGTACGGCCCATAAAAACCTTCGAACGGTGTGTCCCAGTTCAGGATGTTGTAGGTTTTCTTGGTCTTGTTGGCCAGCTCAAACGTGAGCGGAATATTGGCGCGCGCACCGGCGGGCGAGTGTACCCTGGCCGGAATGCTCATGCGGCATTCGATATCGGCCGCCGCCAGCGCGGGTGGCGGCGCGGCCAAAATGGCAAAAGAAGTAAACGCAAACATCAAAAAAGTTTTGTTCATTGCCGGCCCCAATCAGCTAAAAAGTCCGTTCATGTATCTTACCCGCGCCGCGACCGCGCGCATCATCGCCATGCCGATGGCGGGATCGGATTTCACCAGCGCGATGAGTGCTTCACGATTGATGGAAAGCAGCGCGCAATCGCTGCGCGCCACTGCACTGGCGGTGCGTGGCGATTGATCCACCAGCGCCATCTCGCCGAACACGCCACCGGGCGAGAGTTTCTCCACAATGCGCTTGCCGATGGCCACGGCCACATTGCCTTCGAGCACCACGTACATGCTGGTGCCGGGGCGGCCCTCAATCATGATCTTGGCACCTTCGTTGAATCGCACCACCGTCGCACGTTCAAGTTTTTCTTCCAGTTGCGCCAGCGTGGCGGCATCGAACACCGGTTCGCTGCGATTGCTGCGATGTCCTGCGGTATCGGTGCGCGCGGCCAGGCGCGCGGCCAGGAATCGCAGGCGATCGAACATCACACTCATCAGCATTAGCGCGAATTCCGGCGTCTTCACCAGGCCCGCTTCGGCCTCCTTGCCATCAAGCGACCATGCGCGGCATTCGGTATGTGTGGTGGCGGTGGCGCTGCGGGTGCTGGCCACTTCCAGGTCGGGAATCTCGCTGATCACGGCCATCTCGCCGAACACTTCACCGGGGCGGATGGTTTCCAGCAACTTGCCGCCGGCCGTCAATTCCACTTCACCCTGCGTCAGGAAATACATGCGATGAATATTCGCCTTGGCGAATAATTCGCTATTGATCGGCGTCGCCAGCGCCTTGGCCAGCGGTCGCTGCAACAGCGTCTGCTTGTTCGATTTTTCGTTTTCGGCGAAGAGCGTCGTGCCGGCGGGAAATTCCTGGCGGATGCCGGAAGACTCGAAAAAGGCTTTCGCGACGGCCGGATCGTAATAACCGCTGGAACTGGACTTGAACGGATCGATGGTGTCTTCCATGAGTATTCGCGTTTGGGTTAGGGGAAGTGGCGGAAAGTGAAGGAAGTGTAGGAAAGAGTGGGCGCGCAGGCCGCCATGCTCCGTTAATGACCCGCCATCATAAGTCACTAATTCATGCGATGGCAGTGCCGTCTCGCTTATCATCTCAATATGAACAACCTGTCCGCAACTCCTCCGCTCGACCAGGCCGCGCAGGCGATCCTCGCCTTCTGGTTTGGTGACGCGCGTGAGCGTGGGCAGAGCCGCGCGCAGTGGTTCAAGAAGGACGCGGTATTCGATGAGGAGATCCGTACGCGATTCCTGGATATCTATGAGCAGGGTGCCGATGGTGTCTTCGATCACTGGAAAGACCAGCCGCAAAGCTGCGTGGCGCTGATCGTGTTGCTGGACCAGTTTCCGCGAAACATGTTTCGCGGTACGCGGCGCGCGTTTGAGGCCGACGGCATGGCGCGCAAGGCGACACGTTTCGCCATCGCGCGCGAGCATGATCGCGTGTTACGGCCCGTCGAGCGCATGTTCGTCTACCTGCCGCTGGAGCACAGCGAACACCTGCCTGACCAGGAGCTGTGCCTGCGCTTGATGAAGGAACTTGGCGGATTCCGGGAAACGCGCGACATCCACGTGTGGGCCGAAAAGCACCTCGTGATCATTCGCCGCTTTGGGCGATTTCCCCATCGCAACGCCATCCTCGGACGCGAAAATACGCCGGAAGAAAATGAATTCCTCAAGCAACCGGGCTCGGGATTCTGAAATGCGTGCGCGGGGCCGCATGAAGTATGCAGTTGCGGTGGGCATGACTGCATTCGCCTTGGGGGCCGGCTGCGCGCATGCGCCGACAAAGTCGCTTCTTGAACCTGCACGCTTTGCCGAGATTGACCAGGCCATCATCAGTTTTATCGATGCGGGCAAGCTGCCGGGCGCCGTCTTCTACCTGGAACGGACTGCGAATGGCGACCAGGATTTTTACCAGAAAGCGTTCGGCCGCTACACCTTTGAAGCCGACGCACCGCGGGTCACTGCCGATACATTGTTCGACGCCGCCTCACTGACCAAAGTCCTCGCCACTACACCATCGATCATGCTGCTGTTGGAGGATGGCAAGCTCTCGCTCGATGCGCCGCTGGTGAGCTATCTCCCGGAATGCGCTTCCGGTGGCAAGGAAAGCATCACCCTGCGCCACCTCCTGACCCATACCTCCGGCCTGCCATCGGGCCTGCCCGCCCATCCGCCATGGCGCGGCGAGGCGGCGGCACTGGAGCGGGCTTGCGCGCAAACGGTCACGCATCCACCCGGCAGTTTCTTCCGCTATTCCGATATCAATTTCATCCTGCTGGGATTTGTCGTGCAACGTGTGAGCGGAATGCCGTTGAATGAATTTGCGCAACAACGCCTGTTCGTGCCATTGCGCATGAACAACACCGGCTACCTGCCGTTGAGAAAATTTGCTGCGGCACGCGTGGCGCCCACGCAAAAGATTGATCACAGCGCCACTTCGCTGCACGGCGACGTCACCGGCACCCAGATCCAGGGCGTGGTGCACGATCCGACCGTGCGCTTCATGGGCGGCGTCGGCGGATCGGCGGGGGTGTTCACGACGGCGAGCGATATCGCACGTTACGCGCGCATGCTGTTGAATGAGGGTGAACTGGACGGTGTGCGCGTGCTGAGCCGCAACAGTGTGCGTCTCATGAGCACCGTACAATCGCCACCCGGTGTGGAGTGGCGGCGCAGCGCGGGGTTCGACATCGATTCCCCTTACTCGCGACCGCGTGGAGCCCTGTTCCCCCTCGGCAGCTTCGGACACACCGGTTTCACCGGCTGCATCCTGTGGATCGATCCGTTTTCCAAAACCTTTTACGTGTTCCTGTCCAATCGTGTCTATCCGGACGACAAGGCCAATATCCTCGAGCTTTACAGCCGCCTGGGCACGCTCGCTGCCGGCGCGGTGAAGGATGGGGATTTCCACGCCCTGCCGGGTGTTTTGCCGCGCGCCACGCATTCTCGATAGAAGCGCCTGGGCACCTTCGAAAACGCGCCGGTTGCACCAAACGCTACGGCGGGTTCAACAATCCGCTGATTTCGTTTTCTCCTACGCATCGCGTCGCACGCGCTGACGCAGCTTTGAGCGCGGTGCCATTCATGTAGGCGTAGGACTCCAGTAATGTTGGCTGCATGGACTGTTCGAGCGCTGCGGCAGGTTTAGTGAGTGGTGCGGAACGAACGTCAGAACCCGGCAACATCCTTGCCGACGCCACAACACTGGAGAGAAATCATGTTTTCAAGTCAACGCATTCGCGGGCTGTTGAACCGCTTGCTGATGGTCGTCGTGCTCGCTGTGCCCTCGCTCGCGCATGCAACGCTGGTGCGCCTGGACACAACGCAAGGGCCGATCGACATCATCCTGTACGACAAGGCCGTGCCACGCACGGTGGCGAATTTCCTGAACTATGTGGTCACCAACTCGTATGGAAATTCCATCATCCATCGCAGCGCTTCCGGATTGGCCATCCAGGGCGGAGGCTATTTCTGGGATGACCGGCGTAACACTTACGATACCGTGGCGACCAACGCGCCGATCGCCAACGAGTTCAGCCCACTTCGCTCCAACAAGCGCGGCACCATCGCCATGGCGAAAACCGACGGCAATCCCGACAGCGCCACCTCACAGTGGTTTATCAACCTGTCCGATAACGGTTCGGTCTACGACAGTTTCAACGGTGGCTATACGGTGTTCGGTGAAGTCACCGCCAGTTCGCTGGCCGTGGCGGACGCCATCGGCAACCTGCCGGTGATCAATGCCGGTGGACCGTTCACGCAACTGCCGGTGCGCAGCATGCCGTCCGGTTCGGTTATCGCCAAATCGAACCTGGTCATTGTCAACACGGCCAGCAAATCACCCAACAGCTACCAGGGTTTGTGGTGGAATCCGAATGAATCCGGCTGGGGCATGAGCGTCACGCAGCACGACGACATCCTGTTCGCTGCGCTGTACACGTATGACGACGCGGGCAGGCCCACCTGGTATGTGATTCCCAATTGCCCGTTGACCATCACCAACGGCCCGGTAACGGTGACGAGCTGTACCGGCGACATGTACAAAGTGAACGGCGCTACGCCACCGACGGTGCCATGGAATGGCGCGGGCAAGGTAACGACCAAAGTGGGAACGGGTACGCTCACGTATCCCAAGCTCACCGACGGCACATTGAGTTTCACCATCAATGGCCAGAGCGGATCGAAGGCCATCACGCAACAGATTTTTGCCAGCGGCACGACGCCGCCACCGATCGACTACACCGACCTGTGGTGGAATCCCAATGAATCCGGTTGGGGCATCTCGCTCACGCAACAATACAACATCATCTTCGCGGCCTGGTACACCTATGACAATTTCGGCAATCCGATCTGGTATGTGGTCGCCAATTGCCCGGTGGTCAACGGCAACCTGTGCAGCGGGACGCTGTACCAGGTGAACGGCGGCGAGGCGTTGTATCGCGCATGGAACGGCACTGATTCCACGCTGGCAGTTGGTTCCGTGAGTTTCTATTTCGCGGATCCGGCGAACGCGACGATGACTTATGACATCAACAGCGTGCAATCTTCACGCTCGATCACGCGACAGGTTTTCTAGGGCGAGACGGCGCACAGATCGTTATCCGGCGCGGCTTTCCAGCCATTTCTGGCCGGGAAGCCGCGTTCTTGCTTGTGCCTATTTCCCCAGCACTCGCGCCGGCAACATCACGATAGACCGCAACAACGCAAAGACGCCGTCCACCGCGATGCCGACCAGCCTGAACGGCAGCGACAGCAGCCAGAACAGCGGGTACAGCAGGATCGCCGCAATTGCCAGCGGCCAGCACAGCACAAACAGCAACAGCCAAAGTACGTATTTCATATGTTTGCCTTTCTCCGGATAAACAGCCACCCCGCTGTGCACGCTATCACGCCGGCGAGCAATTGTGCACCTACCGATGCGGTGGTCGCGGCGCCATTGAAGCCGACCACATCGAACCATTGCACATCCCTGATCTGCAACGATAGGTACAGGCCGAACAAAAACAGCGCGAGGAACGTGCGCCCGGTGCGCGTGCTGCGCCCCAGCAGCGCGGCGATCGAAGCCAGCGCAAATATACCCGTGAACAGCGTGAGCGCGCCGAACGGATTGGCTACCAGCCAGCGCAGTAACACCATCGCTGAAAACATGAAGCCGAGCAGGATCGCGACGGCAAGATGGCGCACATGGCGCCGCCGTGCGCCGCCGGGTACAACGCCGGTCAGCGCTTCGGTAGCCGATTGATAATCGCGAACGCTGAGGTCGCTCACCAGGATTCCCCAGCAGGCGATGCCGGCAACGAGCACGCCATTGAGTCCGCCACCTTTGCCACCCATGCCACCCATGTCGGCAAACGATCCTGCCAACATCAATATCGGCAACGCCACCACCGCGATGGGACTTGAGATCAGCGTCAGCGCGATATCGGCCAGCGCCTGACCTGCCATGCCCGGCACACGCGCCGATATTGCCAGCAGCGGCCGCACTACCATGGTCACGGGACGCAGCATGCGATTGAGGAAGGCAAACAGCGCAGCAATCCTGCCGGTGCTTCCGCTGGTGGCCTTCACGCGGTCCGGCGAGAAACGATGGAACAGCAGCACCGCAGGCAACAAAGGCAGCAATGCCACCAGCGCACAGAGCAGTCGCGTGACGGCCATCTCCGAGGTCCAGAAATCGGTGACCAGCAACGGCGGTAGCGCAGCATCGAAGCGCGAGTTGCCGATATTGAGGCCGTCGGTCTGGAAGAGCTGCTTCAGCCGGTGCGACATGGTGGCGAGTCCCGAGACATCAATGCTGGCGATCCAGCCCATCGCCTCGGACTTTTTTTCAATCGCGGAAGGCATGGCCGAAAACTGGCCGATCCACAACAGGAAATACAGCACGTCCCCCAGCTTGCCCATCAGCGGCGCGAAGGCATCACACAACACCGCCACACTGGCCGCGAAAAAAATCGTCGGCAGCAGTATCAGCCCGTACATTTGCAGGAACACCAGTGGCTCTACCGGCGTATCGCCGCGAACCAGCTGCAGTACCATCATCGTTGCCATCAGCACCAGCATGAGCGTACACAGGTAGGCCACACTGCCCAGCCAGCGGGCGAACAGGAAAGTCATGTTGCCGATCGGCGTCGTTGCAAGAATTGCACCCATGCCATGGCGTAAATCTTCGCGCGTGCGTCCGCGCACGAGATAGAAACTTCCCAGTCCCAGGAGAATACTGGCCAGTACACTGCTGCCCAGTGCAAGCGCCGTGCTGTTATACAGCGCGCGAGCGTGGTTAACGACAATCATCGCCTTGCCGGTCGCCGGATCAGCCACCATCATCCAGGTGATGGCGACGACGATCATCACCGCTACCAGGCTGCTCACGCGGCGGGTGCGCATGCGCACCTCGTTCATTGCCACCGCGCCGATCATCGCGGCATTCATGCGGCCAACTTCTGCTTCAGGTAACGCGACGTCATCAACGCTTCCTCGAGGCTTGGTTCAACTGTCTTGGCGCCATCGCAAGGCGCCTGCGCCTGCGCCATGCGCAACGTCACGACATTGCCCTGCCGCTGGGCGTGCAGCACGTGCGAGTTGGTGCGGAGTGCCGCGTATTGCTCGGCGCCCACGGAAGCCTGCCACACCTGGCCGCGGGCTTTTTGCAGGATCGCGTCCGGTGTTTCATAAGCGATCAGTTTTCCGTCGCGCATCACGGCGATCTGGTCGGCCATGCTCTCGATATCTGAAACGATGTGAGTGGAGACGATCACCAGTTTTTCGAATCCGACTTCGCTCAAGAGATGGCGGAAACGCAGCCGTTCTTCCGGGTCGAGGCCGGCGGTAGGCTCGTCCACAATGAGAATGTCCGGATCATTCAGCAACGCCTGCGCAATACCGAGGCGCTGCCGCATGCCGCCCGAAAATGTGGCGGCCACGCGGTGCGCATGTTCATGAAGATTGACCATCTCCAGCAGGTGGCGGAGGCGGGCGGGATCATTTACGCCTTTGAGCGCAGCGAAATACTGCAGGAATTCCAGCGCGGTCAAATGCGGGTACACGCCGAAATCCTGCGGCAGGAAACCGAGCCGGCGGCGCATGGC
>JBDTWS010000008.1:0-46923 GCA_040006575.1 Betaproteobacteria bacterium | reverse complement strand
GGCCGAATCATAGCGAATTCCGCCATGGCTGTCCATATCTGGAAACAAATACGGGCAATTTTTTTATCACGTAAATGAAAGACTTTTTTTGACCAAGAAGAACAATAAAGCATCAACCCCCGCCAAACCTGCCGCCACCCGTGCGGCCCCCGGGGGCCGCCGTGCCGATCCGCATCATGCGCGCGAGCAGGCCAAGTATGAAAACCCCATTCCCAGCCGGGAAATGATCCTGGAAGTGCTGGAAAACGCCGGCGTTCCCATGAACGCCGCGCAGCTCGCCGACAATTTGCACATCAAGGAAAGCGAGATGGAGGGCTTCCAGCGGCGTATCGCCGCCATGGAGCGCGAAGCCCAGATCATGAAAAACCGCCACGGCGATATCTGCCTGGTGGAAAAGCTGGATCTTATTCCCGGCCGCGTGCAGGGCCATCCTGACGGTTTTGGATTCCTGATTCCCGATGACGGTTCCGACGATCTTTTCCTCGGGCCGAAGCAAATGCAAAAAGTGCTCGACGGCGACCGAGTCATGGTCCGCGCGGTCGGCATCGATCGCCGTGGACGCCGTGAAGCGTCGATCATTGAAGTGCTGGAACGCAAGAACAGCAAAGTGGTAGGGCGCTTGTTCACCGAACACAACGTGCTGTTCGTGGTGGCAGAAAACAAACGCATCAGCCAGGACATCCTCGTCGAGCCGGGATTTGACGGTGGCGCCAAGCCGGGCCAGGTGGTGATGGTGGAGCTGGTCGCGCAACCGGCCAAGAATTCCGAGCCCATCGCGCGCGTCATCGAGGTGCTGGGCAATTACGCCGATCCCGGGATGGAAATCGAGATTGCGCTGCGCAAGCACGACCTGCCGCACGAATGGCCGCATGACGTGGAAGCGCTGGAAAAGAAAGTGCCGAAGAAAGTTACCGCCGCCGACATGAAGGGCCGCGCCGACCTGCGCGATTACCCGTTCGTGACCATCGACGGCGAAACGGCGAGGGACTTCGACGACGCCGTGTTCTGTGAAAAGCAGGGCAAGGGTTTCCGCCTGATGGTGGCCATCGCCGATGTCTCGCATTACGTGAAAACCGGCGATGCGCTGGATCGCGAAGCGCGCAATCGTGGCAATTCGGTTTACTTCCCGCGCCGCGTGATTCCCATGCTGCCGGAAGCGCTGTCCAATGAAATGTGTTCGCTTAAACCCGATGTGGACCGTCTCGCGCTGGTATGCGAAATGTCGATTTCTGCAACCGGCGAAATCAAGCGATACGAATTCATGGAAGCGGTGTTTCATTCGGCTGCGCGCCTTACATACACCAACGTGGCCAAGTTGCTCTATGCGATGGAGCCCGACCACGGCATCGAAAAATCGCTGTTCCCGCACCTGCGGCAGCTGGACGCCGTTTTCCAGGTGTTGCTGGCTGCGCGCAACAAGCGCGGCGCGATCGACTTCGATACCGCCGAGACGGTGATGATGTTCGATGACGTCGGCAAGATCGAAAAAATCGTGCCCACGCAGCGCAACGATGCGCATCGCCTTATTGAAGAATGCATGCTGGCTGCCAACGTGTGCGCGGCGAATTATCTGCTCGAACACGAACACCCGACGCTGTTCCGTATTCATGCCGGCCCTTCGGAAGAAAAACTCGACTCGCTTCGTTCCATGCTGAAGGATTTCGCCTTGCAACTGCCGGGCGGAAATTCGCCGGAGCCTGCGGACTACTCGGCCCTGCTGAAAAAAATCAAGGACCGTCCCGACGCGCCGCTGCTGCAAACGGTACTGCTGCGCTCAATGAAACAGGCGGTCTACAGCCCCGACAACATCGGCCACTTTGGGCTGGCCTACGATGCCTATACGCATTTCACTTCGCCTATCCGGCGCTATCCGGATTTGCTCACACATCGCGCCATCAAGGCCGTGCTGGCAGGCACGACATACGACCCCAAACAGCCTTGGGACCAACTGGGCATGCAATGTTCAGCGACCGAGCGCCGCGCCGACGAAGCGACCCGCGATGTCACCGCGTGGCTGAAGTGCTACTACATGAAGGACCGTCTCGGTGAGGAGTTCGCGGGCACCATCAGCGGCGTCACCGGCTTTGGTATTTTCGTCACGCTCGACGATGTCTACGTCGAAGGCCTCGTGCACATTTCCGAACTCGGCCAGGATTATTTCCACTTCGACCAGGCCAAGCACCAGATCGTCGGCGAACGCAGCAACAAGCGTTTCCAGCTGGCCGACCGCGTCAATATCAAGGTGGCGCGCGTCGATATTGAAACCAGCAAAATCGATTTTGTGCTGGCCAGTGAGCGGCTGAAGCAGGCCGTCGCGGTAGATGAAGGCGAAGTGCGAAATACCGATTCACCGTGGGCTCGCGGTGGCAAGAAGGGTGTTGGGACGAAAGCGCGGGCGGTATTGCAGGCGGGCAAGCAGGGCATCAAGCCGACACCCGCGCCGTTGACGGTCAAGGTGCCGCCGCGCCAATCCAAAGCTGAAACGAAAGCGGACAAGCAGGTCATCACCGTCAGCAGCAGCAATCCGCCGACGACACCGATGCTGGGGCTCGGTGACAGCGCCAAAGCCCGCGTCAAGGAAGCCGACGTGCAGGCCGCGCGCAAACAGACGGCCAAAGGCAAGGCGCCGTCTATCGACAAGGCCAAGCCGGCGGCAGACAAGACCAGCAAGAACAAGGGCGCGCTGCTCTCGCGGAAAAAGAAATGAAACCCCAGATTATTTTCGGCTTTCACGCCGTGGGTGCGCGTTTGCGCACGCGTCCACAGAGCGTTCGTGAAATTTATGTCGACGCCAAGCGCGATGACAAACGCATGCTGGCCCTGCAGGAAATTGCCAAGGCCAAGGAATTGCGCGTGATGTCGGTTGACGGCAAACGCCTCGACGGCATGTGCGGCACAACGCGCCACCAGGGCGTGGTGGCGATGGTTGAGCCGACCGAGCTGCCGCAATTTGTGGACGATGTGCTGGAGGCGCTCACCGTGCCGCCGCTGCTGCTGATCCTCGATGGCGTTACTGATCCGCATAATCTCGGCGCATGCCTGCGCGTCGCGGATGCGGCGGGCGCGCATGCGGTGATCGCGCCGAAGGATCGCAGCGTCGGCCTGACGGCGGTGGCGATGAAAGTGGCTTCAGGCGCCGCCGAGTCAGTACCCTACCTCACCGTCACCAACTTGGCCCGCACGATGCGCGAGTTGAAGGATCGCAATATCTGGCTGGTCGGTGCCGACGAAGACGGCTCCATCTCATTGTTCGATGCGAAATTCAGCGGACTGGGTGGATTGGGCTGGGTGCTGGGCGCGGAAGGCGAGGGCCTGCGCCGCCTCACGCGCGAAAACTGCGACATCATCGTGAACATTCCCATGTTCGGTGCGGTCGAAAGCCTGAACGTTTCGGTTGCGTCGGGCGTTTGCCTGTTTGAAGCCCGTCGCCAGATCGAGGAAAATTCCGGCAATTAAACTCAAGCACTGGCGCGGCTTACAGGCCATTTAAGCCTGAAAAACCGCGCCAAATGGCGATCTGCATCATGTTTCGCTGGTGTACTTGCTGCCACACACTGCTACAAGTCACACCCTGTCCCGCCGCTAAAATCGCAGCTTCGCTTTCCTCCCTCCCTCCGCCCTCGAGTAGTGAAACCATGAAAAAAATGATTCATGCAGCGGGAATCCTGACTGCATTGTTGTTTGCATTTGCGTTTTCGTCCGCATTTTCGTCACCGTTGCGTGCAGAAGTCGCCATGCCGAAAGGGATGTCGAAAATCGCCTCGGTCGAAGGCATCACGCAGTACCGACTTGCCAACGGACTCGAGGTGCTGCTGGCACCTGATCCCTCCAAGCCGCAGGTGGTGGTGAACATCACCTATCTCGTTGGTTCACGTCACGAGAATTACGGTGAGACCGGCATGGCGCACCTGCTTGAGCACATGCTGTTCAAGGGCACGAAGAAACATCCGAAGATCACCGACGAATTCACGCAGCGCGGCGCGCAGTGGAATGCGTCGACGTGGAACGACCGCACCAACTTTTACGAAGTCTTCACCGCCTCCGACGCCAATCTCGACTGGGCGCTCTCGCTCGAAGCCGACCGCATGCTGAATTCGCTCATCCGCAAGGAAGACCTGGCGACGGAAATGCCGGTGGTGCGCAATGAATTTGAAATCGGCGAGAACGATCCGACCAGTATCCTGGGCGAGCGCGTGGTCTCCACCATGTTCCTGTGGCACAACTACGGCAAGTCGACCATCGGTGCGCGCTCCGATATCGAGAATGTGCCGATCCCGCGTTTGCAGGCGTTCTATCGCAATCACTACCAGCCCGACAATGCCGTCCTGGTCATTGCCGGCCGCATTGATGAGGCGAAGACACTGGTGCTGCTGGCCAAACATTTTGGCGGGCTCGCCAAACCGAAACGCGTCCTGCAGGCGCTGTACACGCAGGAACCCGTGCAGGATGGCGAACGTTCGCTGACGCTGGAGCGTGTGGGTGATGTGCAAGCTGTGATGGCAGGTTTTCACGTGCCGCCCATGGCGCATCCCGACTATGCATTGACGGTGCTGCTCACCGATGTACTGGCCAACACGCCTTCCGGCCGCCTGCATAAAACGCTGGTGGAAACGAAAAAAGCCACCAGCATCGCCAGCTACAATTTTGAAAATCGCGATCCGTCGGTGCTGTTGTTGTGGGCCGAGTTGCGCAAGGAGCAATCGCTGGACGAAGCGAAACCGGTTTTCCTCAAGACGCTGGAGAGTTTCGCCAAATCCCCGGTTACGACAGAAGAAGCGGACCGCGCAAAATCGAAGCATCTGAAAAACATCGACCTCGTCACGAACTCTTCCGTGAATCTCGCCACGCAACTGTCGGAGGCTATCGGTGCCGGTGACTGGCGTTTGTTTTTCCTCAACCGCGACCGTATTCGCGCCGCAACCGCCGCCGATATCCAGCGCGTTGCGTTGGCCTACTTGAAGCCCGCCAACCGTACCGTCGGCCTTTTCGTGCCTACGCAAAAACCCGATCGCACCGACGTGCCGGTGGTCGCCGACGTCGGCAGCATCGTCAAGAGTTTCAAGGGTGATCCGCCCATCGCGATGGGTGAAGCGTTCGATCCGACACCGGCCAATATTGAAAAGCGCGTGAAGCGCGGCCAGCTGCCATCGGGTATGAAAACCGCCATGCTCACCAAGAAAACGCGCGGCGAAACCGTCAACGTTCAGCTGGTAATACACTTTGGCGACGAAGCCAACCTGAAGGGCCAGCGCACCAACGCGTTGCTCGCAGGCGGAATGTTGATGCGCGGCACCCGGACAAAATCTCGCGAACAATTGCGGGAGGCCATCAATAATCTCAAGGCCAGCATTTCCGTTTCCGGATCGCCAACCAATGCATTTGCCAGCATCAGCGCCAAACGCGAAACCTTGCCCGCCGCGTTGAAGCTGGCCGCCGAAATGCTGCGTGAGTCTTCGATGTCGGAAAAGGAATTCGACCAGATCAAACAGGAAAACCTGGCCGGGCTGGAAGGCGCGCTGTCTGATCCGCAGGCGCTGGCTTCACAGGCGATAGGCGAGCATTTCAATATTTATCCCAAGGATGACGTTCGCACTTCCGTGACACTGAAGGAAGGCATTGAGCGCATCAATGCAGCGAAGCTCGAGGATGTCCGCGCGTTCTACCGTGATTTCTACGGCGCGAACCACGCCGAAATTGCCATCGTCGGCGACTTCGATGAGAAGGCTGTTTCTGCATTGCTGCCCGAGTTGTTCGGCAACTGGAATTCCGCGAAATCGTTCAAGGCGGTGACCGAGGAATTCCGCGCCATCCCCGCTGTCACACAGGTCATCGACACACCCGACAAGGAAAGCGCCACGTTTATCGCGCGCGCCAACGTGAGCCTGATGGACAGCGATCCCGACTATGCCGCGATGTCGCTGGCCGACTGGATGCTGGGGGGCGGCGCCGATTTCGCCGCGCGCCTGGTGGCCCGTATCCGCGTGAAGGAAGGACTGAGCTACAGCGTCGCGTCCAGCCTCGATGTCAATTCGCAGGATCGCGCCGGCAACTGGAGCGCCTACGCACAATTCGCGCCGCAGAATAAAGCGAAAGTGGAAGCCGCGTTCCGCGATGAAATGACCTCACTGCAGAAGCAGGGATTTTCTGCGGATGAACTCGCGTCCGCCAAGTCCGGCTACGCGCAGGTCCAGCAGCTCAACCGCAGCAGCGACAACCAGCTGGCGGGCACGCTGGCCGTTCACCTTTACCTGGGCCGCACCTTCGCATGGAGCGAAGCGCTCGACAAGAAAATCCAGGCGCTCACTGCCGGCGAAATTCAATCGGCAGTGAAGAAATATCTTGATCCGTTGAATTTCACCGTCGTCAACGCGGGCGATTTCAGCAAGCCTGCTGCAAAGTAGGAAATTATCCAACCCCGTATGATGGGCGCCATTGCCCAAAAATGTGCTGAAGGAAATTCAATGAATGCAGCAAAACTGATTTTGGCTGGCGTGATCGGACTGGCGCTGGCTGCGCCGTCCGCGGCGCAGGACAAGGCCGCCGCGACCGTCAAGGCCAAACCCGCCGTTGCGGCCAGGGCCCCTGCACCCGCCAAGCCCGCATCCGCGCCAGCCATAGTGATCATGCCGGAAAAAGTGACGACGGTTGAAGGCATCACTGAATACAAGCTGCCCAACGGCCTGCGCATCCTGCTGAATCCCGACCAGTCGAAGCCCACCGTCACTGTGAACATCACCTATCTTGTCGGATCGCGACACGAGAACTATGGTGAAACAGGCATGGCGCATTTGCTGGAGCACATGGTGTTCAAGGGCACGAAAAAGCTGCCCAACATCAAGAAGGATTTCAACGAACGTGGTGCGCGCTTCAACGGCACCACATCGCTGGACCGCACCAATTATTACGAACTGTTGCAGGCAACAGATGACAACCTGCGCTGGGCTATCGAGATGGAAGCCGACCGCATGGTCAATTCGCTCATCGCGAAGACGGATCTCGATTCGGAAATGACCGTGGTCCGCAATGAATACGAGCGCGGCGAGAATGCGCCATTCGGCGTATTGCTGAAACGCGCGCAAAGCATCGCATACGATTGGCACAACTATGGCAATTCGACTATCGGCAATCGTTCCGATATCGAGAATGTAAAAATCGAAAACCTGCAGGCGTTCTATCACCAGTATTACCAGCCTGACAACGCCGTGCTGTTGGTCGCAGGCAAATTCGATGAAGCGAAAACGCTGCAGTTGATTGGGCAGTATTTTGGCCCGATCGCGAAGCCGACGCGTGTATTGCCGACGTTGTGGACAGTCGAGCCCACGCAGGATGGCGAGCGCAGTTTCATCGTTCGCCGCAAAGGTGATATCCAGATCGTGGCGCTCGCGTACAAGGTGCCGTCCGCGCTGCATGCGGATTCCGACGCCATCAGTTTCATGAATTACGCACTGACCGATTCGCCCACGGGACGCCTGTACAAGGCGCTGGTGGAAACGGGCAAGGCGGTGCAGGTGGCGGGCATCCCACTGGGTGGACGCGATGGCAGCCTGCACGTGATTGCTGCCGTGGTGAAGAAAGGCGAAGCCATTGAACCGATCCAGGCCGAGCTCACCCGCATCGTCGAGAATTTCTACAAGACGCCGATGAGCGATGAAGAAATGGCGCGCGCCAGGAAAACCTTTGCCAATGCCGCCGAGCTGACGATAAACAATCACGAGCGCATCGGCCTGCAGATGTCCGAATACATTGCGCTGGGCGACTGGCGCCTGTTCTTCATCGGCCGTGATCGCGCGGAAACGATGACGGCGGCGCAAGTGTCCGAAGTCGCCGCCAAATACTACAAGCGTGATAACCGCGTGGTCGGCCAGTTCCAGCCGGAAGATACGCCACAGCGTGCCGACCTTCCGGCGCCGCCCGCCATCGCTGACGTGATGAAGGATTTCAAGGGCAAGCAAACCACCTCAGTGGCCGAGGCGTTCGATCCTTCCAACGCAAACATCGATGCGCGCACGAAAAGAATTGAAATCGGCGGAATCAAGATTGCGCTGCTGAGCAAGAAGAACAAGGGCGAAACCGTGACGGTGACCATGCGCTTCCACACCGGCGACGAGAAATCGCTGTTCGGCAAGCGTTCGATCGGCAGCATGACCGGTCAAATGCTTTCGCGCGGCACCACCAAATTCAATCGCGCACAGTTGTCCGATGAATTCGACAAGCTGAAGATGGCCGGTGGCGTCAGCGGGCTCTCCGCAGGTTTCCAGACCACGCGCGCCAATGTGGTCGAATCGATCAAGCTCGCTGCGCATGTGATGCGCCAGCCCAGCTTTCCCGAGAGCGAATTTGAGCAACTGAAGAAACAATCCCTGACCGGCATTGAATCGCAGAAAAATGATCCCGGCGCATTGGCCGGTGTTGCGATGGGCAAGCATTTCAACGCCTATCCGCGCGGCGATGTGCGCTACGCATCTTCATTTGAAGAGGCGGAAGAAGATGTACGCGCAGTGACGCTGCAGCAGCTCAAGGATTATCACAAGACCTTCTATGCGGCCACCAAGGGAGAAATCGCCATCGTCGGTGACTTTGACGAGGCGGCCGTCACGCAGGCCATTCGTGAAGGTTTCGGCGACTGGAAAGGCGGATCTCCCTACACGCGTATCACGTCGCCTTATCGTGATGTCGCACCAGCCAATCGCTCCATCGAAACGCCCGACAAGGAGAACGCCACGTTCTCCACAAGGGTGAACGTCGACATGAATGAAGACGACGCCGACTACCCCGCGTTGTACCTGGCCAATTACATCATCGGCGGTGGTGCAGGATTCGATTCACGCCTGACTGCGCGCATCCGCGTGAAGGATGGCCTGAGTTATGGCGTGGGTTCGCAGCTGAGCGTGCCGTCAGTTGATCGTGGCGGCGCCTGGGTCGTCGGCGCATCCGCAGCGCCGCAGAACATCGCCAAGGTGGAAGCCGCCTTCCGTGAAGAACTGGCACGCGCGCTGAAAGATGGCTTTACGGATGCGGAAATAACCGCGGCGAAATCCGGCGCATTACAGCGTCGTGTTCAATCGCGCGCGCAGGATGGAACGGTCGCCGCGGGCTGGGTTTCCAACCTGGAACTGGGAAAGACGTTCGCCTGGAGCAAGCAGTTCGAGGACCGCGTTTCCGCTTTGACGGCAGAGCAGGTCACCGCTGCACTGCGCAAGCACATCAATCCGGACAAGGTCACCATCGTGAAAGCGGGTGATTTCGTGAAGGCGGCGAAATTGCCTGTCACGCCGGTGCCTGCACCAGCGGCCACCAAGTAGTCAGAATCCGCATCGTAGAAAAAGCCGCTGCCCGCAGCGGCTTTTTCATTTCCGGCCCACCACATTCGCAGGGTGGGCCTTCGGGCTTCGGCTCACAATGAGTTTGATTTTTATAGCTTTTTCGGCCATAATAGCGGGCTTGCTTGGGCAATTGACCGCACAGGCCAAGTGAAAACCAAACCCCCTTGCTTTACCACGGTGCGCATCGTGGGAAGCTTCCGGACCACTAAGGTCTTAATCCATAAGGAGATTTTATGCGCCATTACGAAATCGTATTCATTGTTCATCCCGATCAGAGCGAGCAAGTGCCCGCCATGATTGATCGGTACAAAGCGACCATCGCCCAGGGTGCGGGCAAGATTCACCGCATCGAAGACTGGGGCCGTCGCCAGATGACCTATCCCATCCAGAAAGTGTTCAAGGCGCATTACGTGCTGATGAACATCGAAATCAACCAGGCCACCCTGGATGAGCTCGAGCACGCATTCAAGTTTAACGATGCGGTCCTGCGCCACCTGACGGTGAAGAAAGACGCAGCCGAAACCGGTCCGTCGCCGATGATGAAGGAAGAGAAGTCCCGCAACGTCGATCTGAAAGACGACGTCAAGGTCGCACCTTCCGGCAACAACGCGCCCGCCCAACCAGCCGCGCAGCCTGCGTAAAGTAAATTCGACTGTAGCAAGCGGTGAGGGTGCCAGAAATTGAATAGCACCGTCCTCGATGGAAAGATCGTTTCACGCGACACACTCCGGGTAACTCCGGGCGGCGTCGCAACGCTGAACCTGATACTGGGTCACCAATCGACGCAAACGGAAAACGGCCAGCAGGTCACCGTCGAAGTCGAAATGAACGCCGTAACCTACGGCGATCTGGCGAAACAGATGGACAAGCTGAAACTGAACGATGCCATTTCCGTCAAGGGATTTCTCTCCCGCAAAAGCCGCTACAGCCAATTTCCGATACTGCATATAACGCAATTTAAAACTTAAATTCTGAGGTCATCATGCCCCGTCCATCACCCCGTGGTAAGAAGTTCGACAAGAACAAGAAAGACACACGCAACCCCAATCGCGGCCTTTTCCGTCGCAAGAAATTCTGCCGTTTCACCGCCGAAAAAGTTGTCCAGATCGATTACAAGGACATCGGCGTGCTGAAGGAATTCGTCAACGAAAACGGCAAGATCATTCCGGCGCGTATCACCGGAACCAAAGCCAAGTACCAGCGCCAGCTGGACGTAGCGATCAAGCGCGCACGTTTCCTGGCGCTGATCCATTACACCGATCTTCACTAACATACCGACCTTCACTAAGCTGAGGCCTGGAGAAAATCATGCAAATCATTTTGATGGAAAAAGTAATTAACCTGGGTTCGTTGGGTGACGTGGTCAAAGTCAAAGACGGATTCGCCCGCAACTTCCTGATCCCGCAAGGCAAAGCCAAGCGCGCGACCGATGCCAACAAGGCCGAGTTCGAAGCGAAGCGTGCCGACCTGGAAAAGAAAGCCGCCGAAATCCTCGCCGCCGCCAACGCACGCGCCGAGAAGCTCGAAGGCTACATGGTTCAAGTGACGCAAAAAGCCGGTGTCGATGGCCGCCTGTTCGGTTCGGTCACGAATTCGGACATCGCCGAAGCGCTGACCAAGCAGGGCTTTGACGTGAAGAAGGGCGAAGTCATCATGCCTAACGGTCCACTGAAGACCATTGGCGATTTCCCGCTGACGCTGAATCTGCACACCGACGCAAAAGCGCACATCACTGTTTCCGTGTTGGGCGAAGCTGCATAGAGTTGCCTTAAGCTGGCGGAGGCTGCAAAGTCTCTGCTGTCTTCGTCGCGATAGCGGGGGAGAAACCTGGTAGCAGAATGCACTACGATAAAAAACCGCTGTCTCAATGAGGTAGCGGTTTTTTATTTTGTACAGACTTATCCACAACAAGTACACCGTAAATACACCGCCTTTTCCGTTGTGGCAAAGTAGTCGTCAGTGACAGACTTCCCGGCTCGCTTTTGCACTATTCGCAAACAGTTTTCCTCACTAAAACTCAAAGACCACGCACTGAATGGCTGCGAATCCCAACCTGTTATCCATGTATGCCAGCGAATCCAATTGCGATTCGCAGATTTCCTCGCTGAAACTCCCGCCGCATTCCATCGAGGCCGAGCAATCGGTGCTGGGCGGCCTGTTGCTGAACAACGATGCCTGGGATCGTATCGGCGATATCGTCGGTGACGAAGATTTCTACCGCGACGATCACCGCCGCATATACCGGCACATTTCCAAGCTGATCGAGAACAATAAACCGGCAGACGTGTTGACGGTCGCGGAATCATTGCAACTCGGCGGTGAACTGCAGGGTATCGGTGGTATTGCCTATCTGCAAAGCCTTTCGGAAGGCACGCCCAGCGCCGCCAATATCCGTCTCTACGCCGAGATCGTGCGTGAGCGCGCCATCACCCGCCGCCTCGCGCGCGTGGGCGAAGAAATCGCCGATGCGGCGTATACGCCTAATGGCCGTGAAGCGCGCCAATTGCTTGACGAAGCCGAGAAAAAAGTATTCGATATTGCCGAAATGGGCCGCAAGCAGGGGCAGGGCTTCCTCTCCATGTCGGGCCTGTTGTCGGACGTGATGACGCGTCTCGACGAGCTTTCCAAGAATCCCTCCGCCGTTACCGGTGTGGCCACCGGCTTCGTCGATCTGGATGAGAAAACGTCCGGCATGCAGCCCGGCGATCTGGTGATCGTCGCGGGCCGTCCCTCAATGGGCAAGACCGCTTTCTCATTGAACATCGCCGAACATGTGGCGCTTGGTCTGGGCCTGCCGGTATTGATTTTCTCGATGGAAATGGGCGGCACGCAGATCGCCGGCCGTTTCCTGAGTTCCGTATCCAAAGTCGATCAGCAACGCCTGCGTACCGGCCGCCTCGATGGTCGCGATTGGGATCGCCTCAACCTGGCGTTGACCAAGCTCAACGACGCCCCCATCCAGGTCGACGAATCGGCTGCATTGAATGCACTTGAATTGCGTGCCCGTGCGCGCCGCATGTGGCGCCAGTACGGCGGCCTCGGCATGATCGTGGTCGATTACCTGCAACTCATGTCCTCCGCCTCGGCCGGTGAAAATCGCGCCACGGAAATTTCTGAAATTTCGCGTTCGCTGAAAGCGTTGGCAAAGGAATTGAAAGTGCCGGTGGTGGCGCTTTCACAGCTGAATCGTTCGCTGGAACAGCGTCCCAATAAACGCCCCGTGATGTCCGACCTGCGTGAGTCGGGCGCAATCGAGCAGGATGCCGACGTGATCCTGTTCATCTATCGCGACGAGGTTTATAACCCCGAGAGTCCCGACAAGGGCAGCGCCGAAATCATCATCGGCAAGCAGCGGAATGGACCGATCGGCACGGTGAAGCTCACCTTCATGGGCCAGAACACCCGCTTCGAGAATTACGCAGGGCCGCCCGGCTACTAAGGCAGCATGCAAATCGACTACATCGGCTATGATCACTGGCGCGGCAATAGACGTCACGTGAGGCCGTCGTTATCAAAAGCGGGCTTAACCCGTCGTACCTGAGGAAATCCGGACAAAGGCAGGGCAAAGAGGAATTCTAAAAAAATGACCCGCCCCATCCGCGCCGAGTTCTCGGCCTCCGCACTTCTGCATAACTACAATTTCGCCAAACGCCTCGCCCCGCAATCCAAAGTATTTGCGGTCGTGAAAGCCAACGCCTATGGCCACGGCGTCGAGCGCGTGATGCGTGCGCTGCCCGAAGCGGATGCGTTCGCCACCCTGGAGCTCGACAGCGCCATCGGTTTACGAAAACTCGGCGTCGAGCAACCCATCCTCATGCTTGAAGGTCTCTTCGAGAAGGATGAGATCCCGTATTACTGCCAGCATCAACTGATGATGTCGGTGCACAACGACCTGCAGATGGAAATGCTCACGGCGCAAAAGCCCAGCATTCCGCTCAGCGTCTTCCTGAAAATGAATTCCGGCATGAACCGCCTCGGCTTCACGCCCCAGCGCTATGGTGCGGAAGTGCATAAGGCGCAGGACATGCAGACGAAGGGCCTCATTGCCGACCTGGTGCTCATGACCCACTTCGCCGGTGCGGATGGACCCGAAGGCATCGAAGCTGCATTGAAACTTTTCCTCGATACGATTTACGCCGCCAAGGCATCGACCCTGCCGCGCTCAGTCGCCAATTCCGCAGCCACGCTGCGTTTTCCCGAAGCGCATTTCAATTACGTCCGGCCCGGCATCATGCTCTATGGCTCATCGCCATTTTCCGATCACTCCGCCGCGGCGCTGGGGCTGAAGCCGGTGATGACCCTGCGCAGCGAAATCATCGGCGAACAGACGCTGCAGGCGGGCGACAGGGTCGGCTACGGCGGCACCTTCACCGCAAAACGCCGCATGCGCATCGGCATCGTTGCGTGCGGCTATGCGGACGGCTATCCACGCCATGCGCCCGGCCATTACGACCAGGGCACGCCGATCCTGGTGGGCGGCAAACGCACACGTACTGTGGGCCGCGTGTCGATGGACATGCTCGTCGCCGATATCACCGACATGCCGCACGTGCACATCGGCGCGCCCGTTACGCTGTGGGGAGAAGGCCTCTCCGCCGACGAAGTCGCGCACGCGTCCGGCACAGTCGCATATGAGCTTTTTTGCGCGGTTACCTCACGCGTGAAGATGGTGGACGTCGATTGAAGCAAGTCCAATCGCACCCTGACGCGGTACGCGATGCGCTGGAAAAGTCCGCGACCGGCAAGGCGCGGCTTCGCGAATCCGCAAAACGCCCGCTGTTCTTAACCAATCCGAGGGAAGGCATAAAGCGCTACATAGTGCAGCGCTTCTACACCCGCTTTCACATGTCGCTCATCCTCGCCAGCAGCGGCTTCGCCTGCATGCTGGGCAACTGGGCGCTGTTGCGTGCTGATGTGCATGCCATGTGGGTGCGCTACCCAATCGCGATCTCGCTCGCGTATCTCACGTTCATGGCGGGAGTATGGCTGTGGCTGAAGTACGTCGGCAACACCTGCGCCGACGGCAAGAAACAATCGTTCGTTGATGGCGGCAATATCGTCAACGGGGACCTGGTGCCCAACTTCGGCGGCGGCGGGGGTGGATCGGTTGAAATACCTGATGCCTTGAGGGTTGGTGGTGGTAGTTTCGATGGCGGTGGCGCGGGTGGCGGATGGACCGAGGCCAATCCCGTGCAGGCATTCGCCGGCAATGGCTCACCGCCTGCACCGTCAGGTTCCGGTTTTTTTGGTGACGCGGCCAAAGGCATCGGCGACAAACTCGGCGGCTTCTGCGACCTCGATGGTGAAGGCATCGTGCTCATCGTACTCGCGCTGCTGCTGATCTTCTCGGTGCTGCTGCTCTCCGGCTACATCATCTGGTTTGCGCCGGATATTCTCAGCGAGGCCGTGTTCGGCGCCACGCTGGCAGGAACGCTCGCGCGCACCGCGAAGAACAACGATGAAGCCGGCTGGGTGCTGGGTGTGGTCAAGAAAACCTGGTGGCCGTTTGCGATCGTGTTTGTGGTGGCCATGGTGTTCGCGGTGTATGCGGCGATCAACTATCCGCAGGCCAGCACGTTTGGTAGCGCGTTGGCGGCGGCAGTTGCGGGATAAGCGTGGAGCGTGACGAAGATACTAAGTGGAAGATCGAAATCTTCCGCGACAAGTTACGACATTCGCTGAGCGCGCGCTTCCTCCTGCGCTTTCACGTCGGCCTGATTCTGATATTCACAATTCTTAATGGATGGCTGGTCGACGTCTCACTACTGAAGCTGGGAGTGAGCAGGATGGCGACACGCTACTTTGTGTCGATCCTGGTCGCGTATGGCGCCTTTTACCTTGGCGTGTATCTCTGGATTGAGTATTCAGGCATCAAGGAGTACATCAAAATCCGCAAGGCGCACATGCTGGTCGGGGATGAAGTTCCCCGGATGCCGCCAGAGAATATGGAAACCTGGGAATGGCATCCCGCGTACGACGCGCTTGGCTGCCTTGGCGGTATCGAGGGCTGCCTTGTTGTCATTGCTTTCGTCGGGGCATTGATGGCCGCGTTCTATTTTCTGGGCGGCTATGTGGCCGCGAATGCGCTCGCGTTCTTCTCGGATATCGTGCTTGAGTTGTTGCTCGCTGCAGGATTGTTGCGGGGCTTGAATCGGTATGAGGCATCCGGCTGGATGATTAGCGTATGGCGATCCACGCGCTGGTCCCTGGCTTTTGCGCTGTTCGTCGCATTGGTATGCGGCGGCCTGGCGCAATCAAGTTATCCCACCGCTAAAACTGTCCCGGACGTAATCAAACAATGGCGTCGATAGAATGACATGTACCTGTTTGCCTACCACCGTCGTCCCCCGCGCGTTACGAAAATGAACGGGGACCCAGCGGCGTAAATCGTAAACCCAAAGACACTGTTCCTGCTCATTTGCGTAACCCGGCGGGAACGTCGAAATTAGAGTCCCAGAAAAAAAATGGCCAAACCCAAAACCCTCTACTCCTGCACCGAATGCGGCGGCCAATCGCCGAAATGGCAGGGCCAGTGCCCCCACTGCAACGCCTGGAACACGCTCGTCGAAACCGTCGCGGAAACCGCCAGCGCCAACCGTTTCTCAACACTGGCCGGCGTCTCCGCCGAACGCGGCAAAGTGCAATCGCTCAACAAAGTCCGCGCCGAAGACGTACCGCGCAAACCCACCGGCATCAGCGAATTCGATCGCGTGCTGGGCGGCGGCCTGGTAGAGGGCGGCGTGGTGCTGATCGGCGGGGACCCCGGCATCGGCAAATCGACCTTGCTCCTGCAGGCACTCTCCGCCATCTCCGCCGGCAGCAGCGTGCTGTACGTGAGCGGCGAAGAATCGCCGCAACAGATCGCCATGCGCGCCCGGCGTCTCACGCTCGACACGCACGACGTGAAACTGCTGGCCGAGATTGAACTGGAAAAAATCCTCGCCACACTCGCCGCCGAAAAGCCGCAAGTCGCTGTCATCGATTCCATCCAGACTGTCTATTCGGCCGCACTCACATCGGCACCGGGCTCAGTGGCGCAGGTACGCGAGTGCGCGGCGCACCTGACGCGCTACGCGAAATCAACAGGCACCACGCTAGTCCTTGTCGGACACGTCACGAAGGAAGGCGCACTGGCCGGCCCGCGAGTGCTGGAGCACATGGTCGACACGGTCCTCTATTTCGAAGGCGACACGCATTCATCATTCCGCCTCATCCGCGCCGTCAAGAATCGCTTCGGCGCCGTGAACGAAATAGGCGTGTTCGCGATGACGGAAAAAGGGCTGCGTGAAGTCACCAATCCTTCAGCGATTTTTCTGTCGCAGCACGATTCCAATGTGCCGGGAAGTTGCGTCATGGTCACGCAGGAAGGCAGCCGTCCGCTGCTGGTGGAAATCCAGGCGCTGGTCGATGAAAGCCACGGCATGCAGCCGAAGCGGCTCTCGGTGGGGCTGGAACAGAATCGGCTTGCCATGCTGCTCGCGATCCTGCACCGGCATGCGGGGTTGGCGGTGTTCGACCAGGATGTGTTTATCAACGCAGTGGGTGGCGTGCGCATTGATGAGCCGGGTGCCGACCTGGCCGTGCTGCTCGCCATCGTTTCCAGTTTCAAGAACCGCGCGCTGCCGGCCAAGCATGTTGTGTTTGGTGAAGTGGGGCTGGCCGGTGAAGTGCGGCCGGTGCAGCGGGGGCAGGAGCGGTTGCGTGAGGCGGCGAAGCTGGGTTTCACGCATGCGATTGTGCCGAAGGCGAACAAGCCTAAGCAGAAGATTGAGGGGCTGACGGTTTTTGCGGTGGAGCGGGTGGAGCAGGCGGTCGAGTATTGTCGTGGCACTTGATGTGAACCCTTTGACACTATCACCAGCGACGCCTAAGATGTTGCATCACAATTGTAATGCAAGGACAGCAATATGAAAACTGCTACAATGCCGGCCCTGCGGGTTCAACCGGAACTGCGCCAGGCCGCTGAGGAAATGCTGCAACCCGGGGAAACCCTGTCAGGTTTCGTTGAGGAATCGCTGCGCCGCAACGTGGAGCGCAGACAGGCGCAGCAGGCATTCCTGGCGCGCGGTCTCGCATCACGCGATGCCGCCAAGAAGAGTGGAAAGTATGTATCGGCGGACGCCGTGCTCGCCAAGCTGGCCGCGAAAATCGAACACGCCGGTGCAGTGAAAGTATCAAAGACATCAAAGGCCAAATCTGCACGGCCACCCGCACGCCGACCACGCGGCAAATGACCTGCGCAGTTCGATTCACGGAAGCGGCAGAGGGCGACTTGATCGGGCTAGTCGAATTCCTCGCTATTCAAGATCTCGGCGCGGCGCGGCGCGCTCACGCCGCAATCTCGGAGGCTGCCAGATTCCTGACCATCTTCCCCTTTTCCTGTCGCAAGGCTGAAGGTAGTTCGGGCAACCCATTTCTGCGCGAGCTGCTAATTCCGTTTGGCAATGCCGGCTATGTGGCACTGTTCGAGATCGAAGATTCGCAAACGGTTACGATCCTCGCGGTGCGGCATCAACGGGAAGAGGATTATCACTAGTGAATCAGTTGATCCTGCCCAACGCACCAGGTTGTGGGCCAGGAAAATAGCAATACAAAATTTCTAAACTCCAGTATCCGCGGGCTTTGCAGGCCGAAAATGCCTGAAAACCCGCGCCAAATGGCGTCTTTGCACGCCCAGTCCTCTCACTTTTTTCCGCGCGGCTGCAGCGTGATCGAGTGATTTTGACACGCGCACCTCAACTGAATCGCCAATCGCAAACCCAGCTTCGAGTATCCAGTAGCCGCACATCCTGAGCCTGGGGACTTGAACAAAATCTCTCCGTGGCTCCTGGTATTCGTAATACATGCCGTTGACCTTGATGGTTCTTGCGCGCAATTTACCTGCAGATTCAGTCATCGCTCTTCCCTTAGTCTCATTCGTTCGCCCAGTTAAGTGTGACGATTAGTCCGTAGCTAATTAGTCTACAACATTGCACATTTGCTGTGTGGCCAGCAAACTTAAAACGCAATTTGGAGATCGCATTCGCCAACTGAGGCAAGCCAAGGGCTTCACCTCTCAAGAGGCATTTGCGGCGAAATGCGGATTCGACCGAACCTATATCAGCGGCATCGAACGTGGGGTTCGCAATCCTTCATTGGACGCAATTGAAATAATTGCGAAGGCACTGGGTGTCAAAGTTTCCGTGCTGTTTGACGACTCCTAGACAATGCATGAAGGTGCGAGTCTCGATCCTGCTCATCGCGTAAGCGTTTGTAGCTGCATGCATGAAAAAAAATATGTAGGGTCAGCCACCATTAAATGCTGCACCCGCGCACCTTCCAGCCCGAAAATGCCTGAAACACCGCTCCGACAATTAAAGGGGAGGATCGATTTTGTTTTTGGCGTAAACAGGCGGGCGTAGAACACCAATTGCTCCGGAGGGACACCTAGGATCTGCGCACCTTCCAGGCCGAAAATGCTTAAAACGCTGCTCCAGTGCTAGAGTTTCCAGTAGACGGCGCGCGTGTTTCTGCGAACGCGAGGTGCGCACATGCGCCGAATTACTATGGCAGCGTTTTTCCGGCGCGGGCCTTAACCGCGGAAATATCGCTTGCGTTGATCGCGCCTGACGCATTCACGTCTGTTCTGAAATTGTTTGAATCTGCAACCTGGCCGGAGCGTGCCTTGACGGCAGTGGCATCGGTCGGGCCGACAGCCTGGTTGCTTTCCATGTCACCGACCAGGAAACCGAGCGATGCAGTCGCGTTCACGCCGAGATTGCTGACGTTGGTAAGCGAAATCCTCGCGCGCATGTTATCGGCCAAGGCAGGAATGGTGACGATGATTTCGCTGCCGGCAACGGCTGCAGACGCACCCGCGATCAGGGCGAGCGTACCATCGACAACCGAAAGCGTCCCCGTGGATGTGATCGCGCGATCGAATTGGAATGCGATGGTGTGTCCCGCGCCAAGTACACGTGGTTCGACGGTAACGTTGCCGGTGACGGCGACGCCTGTCGCAATTTGCAGGGGGAACACGCCCGCCGCGCCATGTGTTTTGCGCGACTCGACCCGGGTCAAATGCGGCAGTGCTACGAAGCTTGCTGCCACCGTGCAGGCCGCGTTGATGGCATTGGTTGTGTAAGTGGCGCCGTTCAGCACGCCGCCACAGGTGCCGCCAACCGAGGCAGCGAAGCCGGGCTGCGGGGTGATAGTAAAGGTTGTCGCCTGGCCAGCAGCGACTTGCACTACCGCGTTCGGCATGATGCTGCCACCGGCGCCTGCGCTCGGTGTGACTGCGAAGGTGCCGGCGATGTTGAGCGAGTAAGCGCGCGATGCGGTGCAGGTGCCCGCGCCGGGGCCGGTGGTGGTGATCGTGAAATTGAATGGGCCGGAAGCGGTAGGTGTTCCTGAAAGTACGCCACCGCTGGAGAGGCTGAGCCCCGCCGGAAGTGCGCCGGCAGTCACGAGATAAGTGAATGTTCCGGTCGCGCCTGAAGTGGTGAGTGTTTGTGTCGAATAGGCAGACGAGATGGCGCCGCCAGGCAACGAGGTCGGGCTCACGGTCAGCGCCGGGCAGACGGCGGTGATGGAAAAGCTCTGGTTGGTTGACGCGACATTGGTTGCGCGCGTTGCGCCGGAAAACACGCCTGCGGCGGTAGGCGTGCCGCTGATGACACCGGCCGACGAGAGCGACAATCCTGTCGGCAACGCGCCGGAGTTGATCGCGTAGGTAATCGGGCCGAGTCCGCTGGCGGTATAGGTGAACGAGTAAGGTGTGCCGACGGTGGCGCTGGCCGGCGGAGGGCCATTGGTGAATACAGGCGGTTTCACATAGTTGATCGTCGTACTCGTGGCGCCGGCCGGGTTCGCTTGCTGCCACAAATCGGTGATGGTATTTGCACCCAGCGTGAGCGCGACCGTGCCGTCGGTGGTCATGCCGCTCACGGCGACGTTGTAGCTAGATCCTGATCCCGTGACGACGAGCGTGGTGGCACCTGCCGTACCCGATATCGTGATGTCAGTATTGGTGAGTCCGATAATCGGCGCAGCCCCCTGGTTGTTGGAGAACGCGAGTGCGTAGTTGATCGTTGTGCTGCCGGTCGGTGTCGCGGTGATCGCAGTAAATCCGGCACCTGGCGGCGTCGGCACAGCGCCCGCAGTCGGGCTGGCCCAGACGCGGTCCAGCGTGATGGTGCCCCAGCCGGAAGAAACATTGGTCTGCGAGGAGAACGCCAGCACGATCGACGTGACCTGCGCGAAATTGCCCGACCCCGTGAATTGCGTAAATGGAAACGCCATGTTTCCCTGGTTTTGGAAAACACCCAGCCCGGCCTTTTGTCTTGGGCCGGTAATGGTGTTGACCGTGATCGTAAGATTCGAGAGTCCTTGCAACGGAAGGCCGTTGTCGGCAAGCACGCTGATGAATTCGACCAGGAACTGAGTGTTGGTACCGCCACCGGTCAAATCCAGCGTGGCGGCTGGTGTGTAGGTCAGCGTGGCCGTTACGATTGAATTCTGCGGCTGCATGCGGATCGCGCCGCCGCCATTAGCCTCAGTGAAGGTTGGTGCCGTCCCCATGCCGCCGCCCTGCGTGCTGGTGAAGACGCGGGTGCCGGCCTGCCGCGTACCGGAAAAATTGTCGATGATGATCGCGGCGGCGAGGGCCTGCGATGCTGCCCCCATCGCCCCCATCGCCAACATGCCCACAAATGCGAGGCGAGTGAGGTTTCGAAACGCGGAGAAGCTTTTCATATGGGCACTCGCTATGGGTTCAACTGACGGGAAGAACAACTGAAAACACGACGGACCGCAGTAATCACCGGACGATCAGCATTTGCCGGCCCGGCGCTTGAACTGGTTTTCAATCATACAGAACCTGTTCTGCGAGCACGCCAACTGTTAAGTGATCCAACTGCGCATTCGGGGATGCTGAACCGTCTCGTACATCAAACGTGAGCGGCGCGGGCGTGGCATCATCGCTGCCTGACGGTTGGTCCGGCAACAGCACACGAATCAAGTCGCCTGGGGCATGATGGCGGGAATGAATAACCGGCAGGGCTCACGAAAATTTTCGAAACCCTTATTCCACGGGCATTCCAGGCCAAAAGCGCCTGAAACGCCGCACCTGTGCTGGAGTCAGACGATGAAGGTTATTAAGTAGGGCCCGACACCAATAAAAATGAGCAATCCCGACAATATCCACAAAGAAGGAATCAAGGGGGCTAGATATTTTTCGCAGCACAAACAAGGAATGAAAGTTGCCGTGGTTGATATCGCTAAAACCTCACAAAAAAATATCGATCACGCCCCTTTAGCTCTCTTCGCAATATTTCACAGGAGGCAGCAATGGATGTACGAGACATGCAAGGCAATCCGGGAATCTGGGAAGAATTGTCCTGGGCTGATCTGAGTAGCAGAGAAAAAGAGCTTTGGACCATTCTCGGCTGGCAACAAAGTAAATGGGATGGAAACGATGCGCCATCCAGTGCCAATAAAGATTGGAATGACTTGAACCCGCAAGAACTAATTGCGGCGATGAACCTCGGCTTCTCTGAGGACAGCTGGAACAATACTGAGGATGAATAACGCACATTCTGGGTCAGGCTAGCTCAGACCACTAATATTTTCTGAAACACAAGCATCGACGCGCCTTCCAAGCTGAAAATGTCCCAAACGTGGCTACAGTGCTAGAGTTCATTTACGCGGCCTGCACCCGGATCGGGAACTGCATCTCTACGACGGAATCTTGCATGCGGTCCTGTGCGGGCAAGACCAGAAAGGCTTCACGGCCGGGTCCGTCTAGCATTTCGCCGCTCTGTGCGAGGAAATGCCCGATGCGCGCGGTAACGAGGTGGGCAACATCAGGCGGTCCCATACGGACGCACACGGCCATGCGTGGTACCGCCGGGAGTTTAACGATCGACAGTGTGGTATCCGCCGGCAAAGGAGTAAGGTCATTTTCGTCGAGCGCGAAGCCGAACTCCAGATCCAGTTCGTCGCCTTCGAACTGGGCCGCGTGTGCCACCACGACCAATTGTGCGTCGTGACGTTTCGGCAACAAGGGCTTTGTGAGAATTCGCAGCTGCCCGATCATATCTCGCGCTGCGGCAAATGAAGGGACCGTGGTCCGGAAAGAGAGAATTCTTCGTTCCGGCTCTGCACGTACGACAACATCGTCGCTTGACAGTTGCCCCTCGGTCTCGATCTGCGCGATCCGAGTCTCGATTTGGCGAAGCCGCAGTTCCTCGGTCGCCAGTGCGCGCGCGGCATCGCTTCGCCGTAGCAACAGCATGCTGCGCAGTTCGGCGGCGTCGATACGCGATTTCAGGATATCGCGCACCTGCTCAAGGCTGAAACCAAGATCCTTCAGCACCGTGATGCGATTCAACTCCGCCAGTTGATTCACGGTGTAGAACCGGTAGCCGGTATGCGGGTCGGCATGGGCAGGAGCGAACAGACCGATCTCGTCATAGAAGCGAAGCAGCCGCGCCGAAACGCGTGCAATACGAGAAAAATCGCCGATCCTGAACATACCGCCCTCCTTAATCGCGATTCTGGCTCAGGCCAGTACGCTACGCACGCATTGATTGTTTAAACCCATTGACTGTACGAAGCCTTGCTCCGCCTGGATTGCTTTACGCATTGCCGGTTGCGCGATCACGCGCTCGAACAGTGTCTTCAGTTTCGGATAGCGGCTGGCGTCCAGTTCAAAGCCGATGTACTGGAAGGTGATCAGATTGGACACCACCGCGACGTCGGCCATGGTCATGCGTGGGCCGACCAGAAAGCCGTCGCCGGCTACCGACTCGAGATAGCCAAATACTTCAGGCGCGGCGCCGGCGAGTACGGCATCGACCTTGGCCGCATCGGTTGGCACCTTGTTCACGTTAGGCTGTACGAATACCTCGCGGAATATCGGGTGCACGACATTGCGGAAGACCGTGCCACCGGCATACTGCTCGAACCACAATACCTGCGCGTTCTCTTTGGCGTCGGCAGGATAGAGCGGCCGCGTGGGGTGGGTTCGCTCGAGATAAACGCAGATGGCCGTGGAGTCGGCCAGCGTGAAATCGCCGTCCGACAGCACCGGAATCAGGCCGGTCGGGCTGAGCGTACGCCAGTTGGCTGGCGGGTTGCCGGGAATGACTGGAACCACGGCAGTGAGCTGGTAAGGGAGATTTTTCTCGATGGCTGCGACGATGACTTTGCGCGTATGTACAGAGACGGGAACACCATATATATGCAACATGATTCACTCCGACTGGGTGGCCACAACCGGCACCACGGCGACAACTTCGTGGGGCAGGCTCTTGGCGATCGCCGCGACGATTACCTTGCGGGTATGGACGGAAACTGGGGTGCCATAGATTTTCAACATGATAGGACTCCATGAGGATGGATAGCAGCGGGTGCTGCCGACTTGCCGCAGCACGCTCGCATGGGTTGGGAAACCGTTTAGGCAGCGAGAAAATCGAGCAGATCGTGTGTGACGCGGTCCCGTTCGGTGACGAGTATTCCGTGCGTCGTGCCCTGGTACTCGATCAGTTTCGACTGTGTGATGCCGGCTGCCGTCCGGCGTGCGGTGAGATCGAACGGCACCGGTTTGTCGGCGTTGCCGTGCAGGATCAGAGTCGGCACTGTCATAGCAGCGAGGTCGGGCTGAAAGTCCTCCTTGCCGAACGCATCGACACAGCCGATGAGGGCGCGCAGCCCCGCCTGCATGGCCATTTGCAGGGACCAGTCAAGTACCGCCTGCGACACCGGGTTGGTGCTCTTGGCGCTGGTGGCCACGTCGTAGAACACGTCCCTGAGGAGGCCGGCCAAAAATGTCGCCCGGTCTTTGCGTAAATTGTTTTTCAGTCCTTCAAAAAAAACCGGGTCGACGCCGTTCGGATTGTTCGGATTCTTTGCGATACCCGGAACGACCGTCGAGACCAGTCCCGCCTTAATGACGTTCCTGCCGCGGTGGCGCGAGAAGTAACGCGCGATTTCGCCGCCGCCCATCGAGAAACCGACAAGTGTGGCGTCTTTCGCGCCGGTCGCATTGATCACTGCGGCCAAGTCGTCGGCAAAAGTGTTGTAGTCATAGCCGCCCGAAGGCTGGCTGGAACGCCCGAACCCCCGCCGGTCGTAGGCTATGACGCGATAGCCTGCTTCGGCGAGTGCGACAGCCTGATGGTCCCAGCAATCGGAGGATAGCGGCCAAGCATGCGTCAGGATGACCGGACGGCCTTGGCCCCAGTCCTTGACAAAAAGCTCGGTAGCGTCCTTTGTCTTGATGCGTCCGGTGACGTTGCGCGGAGAAACACTCTGCGCGCGGGAGGTTGCGGGCAGAGCCGCAATAGCGGCTGTTGCGGTGGTCATGGCAGCGGCTAGAAATGTGCGGCGATGAATCATGAATCGACTCCTGGTTGGGTCAAGGAGTCGAGACCATAATGTTTAACGCAACGTGAAAGTCAAGCCCTACGTGTGGAGATTGATTGACTTGTCCGCAAGATACGCACGCAGGACGTGAGTACGAAAATTAAACGGGCCAGGGTCTGAGGCTTCCCCGCGAATCACGCGCCATGGGTCGCGTGATCGAATGCCAAGGTAACCTGCCGTCGCACAAGAAATAAATAGGGTCAGACCCCATTTGGACTTAGAAATCTATATTCCACATTCAATCTCGGCGGACTACCGAGTGTGTGTCTTTCACACAAGTGTGTGGGACTGCAATCCAGAACAAAAAACCAACTAATGCCATGATCGACACAACCCACATTGCCCACCCCGATTTCAACAGGGCCGCAAAGGGCCTACTCGAAAATGCGCAGAGACTGCTCGTCGCCCAAATTCCAGTCGAACAAACGGATCGGCAAGGCGCTCGTTTTGTCGCCGGAGACAGTCAAACATCATTTGAAGGCGATCTTCCTGAAGCTGAGCAAAAGCACGCGCAAGGATGCCGTGGCCGAAGCGCGGCGCCGGGCCGTCATCGCCTGACGGTACCTTTGCCATCGGGTCGCAGCGGTAGAAATCTTGCGCCGCTCGCTGGCTTCAGGCCGCCAGAGAAAGTCTTAACACCAGCCGCTGCCATCACTTCGTTCGGCACGTCAATATCGCGCTCCAACGAAGTAACCGTGGCTTGTTCCAGAATATTGCCATCGACTCACAGGCAACGTGTTTTTCGTCAGGATACAATTTGCTTCTGGGCCTGCGGGCTCAAGCCAGGACCCAGTGTTGTCTAGGTCAGGGGGCAAAGACTGATGAAACACGACAATCGCGCGCGATCGCTGTTAGCCGATTCGGCGCGCGCCCATGCATTGATGTTTGATTCGCCACTGGCGCCGGTGTACGACGACAAAACCGGGAGACGTATATTGGTCGCGTTCCTTGGCGTTGGATTTGGGCTGTTTTTCGCATTGCGATTCCTGTCCGACGCTGCGGGTATGCGTGGCACGCCTGTCGCAACCCTTGCGTTCGTCGTTGTGCTAATGACTGCGATTGTCCTTACGCAACGCTTCTACGTTCGCACGCCGATGGCTGCTGTTGGCCTGCGCCGGTTTTCGGCCTGGAGCCGGCGCGAGCGCCTCTATTTCTTTCAGGTGATTCCGATCGCGACGGTCGCTTTTGCGATCCTGTTTGCCGGTCACTTGCGCACGTTACTGGCGTTGCACGGACTCGCTGCATTTCTCCTGTTTTCCATTGTGACCGGCCTCATCTGGGGAATGGTGCAGGAATTCATTTATCGAGGCTGGCTGCAAACCGAACTGACGCGTCGCTTCGGTGCCATTGCAGGTTTGCTTATTGCCAACGTGCTATTCACGTTTGGACCGCTGCACCTCAACTATCTCCTCTCGCCGAACGGCGTTCAATGGAGCGGTCTCGCGGCCGTGTTCGGCATCGGGTTGCTTTTCGGTGTCATTTACTGGCGTTCCGGAAACCTGTGGATTCCGGCGCTGATGCATGGCGTATGGCCGCCGAACATGAATTGATTGCTGAAACCCGTGACACCTCGCCCCGCTTGAATCTCTTTTGTTCTAGATTCCCCGGTTATTATTCGCGGGCATGTCTTTCAATACAAAAAAAATCCAGGGAGATTCGACCATGAAAATAATTCTGCGCCAAGAGGCGTTTTTGTTGTGTGCTGTTTTGTTGGTGCTGACAGGTTGCGCGCACCGTGTGGCTTTCGAGGATGTTCGCTACACCATCGGCGGACAACGGCAGTTGCACACCATTGTTGCTGTTATCGATGAGGCTACGCTTGCCAAAGTGGTCCCGATACGGGCCTATATGACCGGCATTGCGCAGAGCTGGGAGACGCAACCGGGCGAAATGCTTAAGGCAGTGGCCGATCTGGAGTTGCCGCAAATGTTTGAGCGCTATGAGTCGGCCACGCGCCTACCGGCTGCTGACAATGCCGTTCGCAAGCTGACGCTGGTGCTCACCATCCCTCATTATGACTTCAGCGAATTTCATGCGTCGATCAGGGTCAGGGCCGTGGCAACAGCGACCGATGGCAAGACGCTCTTCGACAAGGTCTACTCGGGAGAAGGCGAAACCCAGGGTGGCAAGATGTTTTTGAGTGGCGCGTTTGGCATGAAGTCCGCCATTCGCCAATCCTCGCTGGATGCATACAAGAAAATCTTTGCGCAGATGCGGACCGATCTTGCCGCGTCGGTGGTGGCGTTGCCCAAGCCGTAAGAAAAATCATGAATTGGGAAACTGTCTTCAATTGCGTCCAGAGTATCTCCGGGATGAAACGCGATTCACCTCAGGCATTGGTCCAGCTGCGGCATGAAATCGTGGCGTCCTCGCAATTGTTGCCAGCCGAAAAAGTGGAGCTTCACGGTGTGCTGGATGGGCTTCAGAACGCCAATATGTACGGCAAGATTTCCTTTGTGGGCAGATTGAAAGAGCTACTGTCCAAGCATGCGGAATTCAAGGCGAGATATGCGGAATTTGGATTGACCAAGATAAACAAGGTCAACCCGGATCATTGATATTTTCCGAAACCCGGGAGTCTGCGAGCTTTTCGGGCCGAAAGTGCCCCAAACGCCGCGCCAGTGCTAGAGCGTGCGAATACGCCTGTGAAGGATAAATAGGGCCATGCACCAGTAAAAAGGCGACGCAGCCCTAGATATTCATCGACCCCACCGTCGTAGCCCGCTACGAAAAAATCGCCACTGCCAATCCCGCCAGCTATCACCGCCGCGTGGCCATTTCGGCCATCGCGGTCGACACTGCTTTGATGTTCCTTAAGTTACTACCGCTCAGCATGACGATTGATTGTCAAGTGCTTCCCTTCGTACAGCCTCGTTTCCATCAATGTGCTAGCCTTGCTTCACTTTGCGGCCATCGTCCTGCCCACGTCGAACCTGATGTCACGCCGAGTGGGCCTTCAGACCGGGGGATGGCATCGGCTGCACGCGCAATTGCAGTCGGTTAGGGAGAGCCTCATGACCCGACTTGCCGCTGATATTTCCTGCCGTGAACCAAGTGTTCGCCGCGTCCATCGCGGCGCATCGTGCGGCCTGCCTTTTCTTTTGCTTCTGGCCGTCTTCCTTCTTGCGGCATCGGTTCCATCACCAGCCGCCAAGTTTGCCGGTAGCGCGAGTGCGGGCACACCGGTGTCCATCAGCGCCGGCGATCGCGTCATCACCAACAGCGCGCCCCAGCCGGTGCTGCAGGCGGTGCGATCGCGCAAGACCCACGGTGCAGCCGGCGATTTCGCGTTGGTCATTGACACGTTGCAGCTGATATCCGGCGCCCCCACGGTGGAGCCGCGCGCCATCGGCGCCGGGCATGTGATTGTGTTTGAGTACGATTCGGCTATCACCTCCACCGGCACACTCACGGCCATCAATGGCGCGGGCATGCCGCTGCCTTCCGCGACGGCGATAGCCGTGGGGAACACGGTGGTCGTAACGTTGCCCAACGTGCCGGACGGTTCGCGTGCGCGGGTGTCACTGACGGGCGTCAATGGCGGCGCGCCCACGGTGTCGGCGTCGGTGGGTTTTCTGCTGGCCGACGTGGACGAATCGCGTTTGGTCAACGCGGCCGATGGTCCACCCGTGCGGGCGCGCTCGGGTCAGGCAACGGACTCGGCAAACTTTCGTTTCGACCTGAATGCGTCCGGTGCGGTCAGCGCTGCCGATATTGCTGCGGTCAAGGCCCGTACCGGAGCGGTGCTGCCGAACCAAGTCGCGTGGAGCATGCTGACTACCGGCGGCAATCACACCTGCGGAAAGACCGGCGGCACGACCACCTATTGCTGGGGATACGACAACCAAGGGCAGCTGGGCGATTCCTCGTTCACCCTGGAAAAATTTCCCGTGGTTGTGAGCGGCGGTCTCAACTTCACGACGGTCGTTGCTGGTGGCTCGCACACCTGCGGCCTTACCAGCAATGGCGCCGCCTACTGCTGGGGCGACAACACTTACGGACAACTCGGCATCGCCTCAACCGATTCACTTTCCCAGGAGCCCGCTGCTGTGGCCGGTGGAATTGTGTTCGCCAGCCTCACTGCAGGTGGCTCGTCCACCTGCGGGTTGACCAGTGCCGGCGTCGCGTACTGCTGGGGAGCGAACTTCGGCGGCGAACTGGGTGACGGCACTTCCACGCTGCGGCGCTCACCGGTGCTGGTGATGGGCGGGCTGCTCTTCGATAGCCTCTCCGCCGGGCTGATCAAGCACACCTGCGGCCTCGTCGGCGGCGTGGCGTATTGCTGGGGTTGGAATGGCTATGGCCAGATCGGCATCAGCACGGGTGGCGACCACACCTCGCCCAAGCTGGTATCGGGCGGATTGACGTTCGCGAGCATTGTGGCCGGGGGCCAGCACACCTGTGCGCGCACCTCTGCCGGGGTCGCCTACTGCTGGGGTGACTACAGCTTCGGCCAATTGGGCAATGGTGTCGATTCGATGACGCCTAGCCCGCCCGATTCGACTACGCCGTTGTTAGTACTTGGCGGCAATGCGTTCGCGAGTCTCACGGCCGGCAACGGACACACGTGCGGAGTGACGGCGTCGGGCAACGCCTTCTGCTGGGGCTACAACCTGGATGGCCGGGTCGGTGATGCATCCAACACGTCGCGCTCGATACCGGCGGCCGTTGCGGGCGGGATTGAAATGAGCGGCGTGTTTGCCGGCTCGGGACATTCCTGCGGCCTCACAAGTACATCAGCGGCCATCTGCTGGGGATTCAACGGACAGGGCCAGTTGGGCAATGGATCCATCACCAACCGCAACACGCCTCTCGCGGTTTCCGGACCCTGATCCTGAACGCATGCGTTGATTCGACGGTGCGTCATTGCTATAAAATCCGCCGCGCCCCCGGCAATCGCAGTAATAATCCCGCCACCGCAAAAGTCGAAATAATTCCCAGCGCTGCGACAACCACAAACTTCACAAACGGCGGCGCTTCCCAGCCGAGCAATGTCACCGCGATGCCGACGATGATGGGCGGGTGAACGATATACGCGCCATACGCGCGCTCGCCGAGCGCCTGCCAGAAGCGATGCGCCTGGTTGAAACGCTCGCGCGCCACCCACAATAACCCGGCAATGATTCCCCACGCGACAAGGGGCTCCCAGAATGCGTACGCAATTGCGGCAAATGACCAGCCTGTTGCAAAGTTGGCCGCACCACCGCCGAGCTTCAGCGCGACCGGGAGGAGGGGAATCGCAACCAGGCACACGATCATCCATGGCCGGGCTTCAGTACGCGTAACGCGCTCCAGCCAGCGCGAACCCGATGCGACGCAGCCGAGCGCAAAGAGAAAAATATAGGAAGAAAAATAGCCGACCTGCAGGCCCGCGAATTCCTTGCCGACCGGCACCCACTGTCGCAGCAGCAGTGCGAACAATCCAACCAGTAACGCAGTGAGCAGCCACCAGCGCGCGGCAGGTATCGGGCGCGACGCTTCTTTAGGTGTACGTCCGAATATAAATGCCCAGATTGCATAGCACGCGGCGAACATAAGCAACGCCTGTGCGAACCACAGCGGGCCGGGGATGAATCGCAGCCTCATCATGAGGCTGCCCCACACATCCCAGAAACTGTTGCCCGCAGGCATATCGGCAATGGCGGCGGTCATGGGGCCCAGCACGAATCCGAACACCAGCAGCGGGATGCCGAGGCGGATCAGGCGATCGACAAAAAACTTTCCGGGGCCTTTGCGGGTGAAAGAAGCGGGTGTGTAGTAACCCGCGATGAGAAAAAACATGCCCATGAAATACGCCTGGTTCACCGCGCAGAACATCGTGAGCAGCATGCTTGTGATGCTGTCGCGCGGCACCGGTTCGCGGAAAAACCAGCCACCACTGGCGCCGTAGGTGATTGCGGTGTGATGGGCAATGACCAGCATCGTCAGGAACGCGCGAAGATAGTCGATGAAATAACTGCGCTTCACCTCGGTTGAATATGCGGCTTGCTGCGGGCTCATCGATTCCTGGGGGCGTGGGTCATGGGTGGCGAAATATAGCATCGGGCTGAGCAGCTGCCGATTTCGTTTCGAAGACACTGAACATAATGGCATTGCGCATTGCGCATTGCCCTGTGCCCACCATGAATTGGGCGATGGTATTTTCCGAATGCCCGGTACGCATGTGGCGCGCGCGCCGGGACAAATTCTTTGCGCCGAATTTGCCGCCCGATTTACTGTATCGTCTCGCACGACCGATCCACGGCGTTCGCGGGGAAGTGTTGAAAGTTTCACTTCCGCGCCAAGCCGCCGCGCCTGACTGAAAGCCCGCCTTGAAAAGATTCCTGCGTTTTCTGCGCTTTTGCGTAGTTACTTTACTTGCCCTGGTTGCGCTGGCCGGCGCGCTGTTCGGCTACTTCATCTACTCGCCTGACCCCGCGCTTCCGGCGCTGACCGGCACGCTGACCAAGGGAGCAATCGGCGTGGGCGGGCTCCAGCGGACTTACCTTGCCTACGTGCCGCGCGGACTGCCGAAAGGCGCACCACTGGTGGTGGTGATGCATGGCTCGGGCGAACACGCTGCGGAAATCCGTATCGGCACGGGATATGGCTTTGAGCGACTGGCGGATGAACATGGCTTTGCGGTTGCCTATCCCAACTCGGCCAGCTTCGACTGGAATGACTGCAGCAAGGTGGGAGATTTTCGCTTGAACGGCGCAGACGTGGACGACGTCGGTTTCCTGACTGCGCTCAGCGATAAGCTGATTGCCGATATCGGTGTCGACCGCAGCCGCGTATTTGCGACCGGTGTTTCGGCGGGCGGCTTCATGTCGATTCGCCTCGCACTGGAAGCGCCTTCGCGGTTTCGCGCAGTCGCGGCGGTTTCCGCAAACGTACCTGCACCGGAAAATTTCAAATGCACGTCCGTGCCGCAAGGCATACCCGTCATGTTCATGAACGGCACCAATGATCCCCTGGTGCCATTCGCGGGCGGCGAGGTCAATCTCCTCGGCATGTTCTACAAGGGCGGCAATGTGCTTTCGTCGCGTCAGTCAGGCCAATATTTTGCCGACCGTAATCAACTTGACAGTGCGCCTGACATCAAGTCCAGGGACATGGCCGACGGCGTCCGCGTCGAACAGGTTCTCTGGAAAAAAGCCGCGAAAGAAAACGACAAAATAGGCTCCGGCGCAATCACAGAAGTGGAGCTTGTTGCCATTCACGGCGGGGGACATGGCCTCCCGCAACCCTACTGGCGCCGACCGCGACTACTAGGTCCATCTCCCATGGCGCCGGACGGACCGGCAATGATATGGGCTTTTTTTGCGCGGCAGCAGCCGTGACCGGGCTAATTTGCAGCGCCGGCGTTACTCCGGATCAAGCTCATCGGGAAAGCGAATAGCAGCGGGTTCTCGCGCAATCGCAATTTCGTGTTTGATGCCGGTGGCGTTGGTGGCGGGGGGTCGCCTTTTATGTTTCCCCGAACGCGCCGGACGGTGGGTGACCGTGTGAGCGAATATCCGTTCTTGCCGGTCACTTGCTTCGATTGTTCGTTTGCGAATTTGTCTATTGCTGCGCGCGGGGTGGGGGCTATCCACCCAGTACAAAATACAACGCCAGCGCGAGTGAAATCGATGCGAGCAGCAAGTTAAGAACGACCCCCATATTGGTCCAGTACGCTGCCGGGATTTCCTGTTTTCCCAAGCCGCAAACCACGCGCCGGTACTGGATGGAAGCAAGTATCGACACCAGGGCGCTCACCAGCAGCAGTGCGACGCCCAGCCACAATGAAAATCCGCGTTGCGCCAGCGTCAGCGGCTGATTGTTGACCATGCGCAGGAACAGGCCGAAGCGTTCAACCACAAAGCCGAACGCCATCAGCGCAATGGCGCTTCTCTGCCAGGCCAGCAGTGTGCGTTCGGCAGCGAACAGAACGCGGGGATCGTCGAGGTAGGACATGGTCACTTCCCCATGGCGCGCTGTATCAGGCCACCCGCCAGCATGGCCACGACAAAGACCATCGCCACCGGATTTAAGGCGCCTGCGGCCACCAGCGCCGGTCCGGGGCAATAGCCGGCCAGCGCCCAGCCTGCGCCGAACAGTGCCGCACCCAGCACCAGCGGCTTGTCGATGGCCGTAGAATGCGGCCAGTGAAACTGGGTGCCGGCGAGGGTACGGGTCATGCGCCGTGCGAGTACGTACAGCAGCCACGTCACCATCATGCCCACGCCCAGCACCGCCATCAATTGCGGTCGCCACTGGCCGAACACATCGAGAAATCCTTTCACGTTGGCAGGATCGGTCATGCCGGAAATGATCAGACCGACACCGAAAAGCAATCCCATCGCTAGAGCCGCCGCTATCGCAACCATCACAGGGTTCCTGTCAGGCGCATCACGGCGGTCACGGCTATGCCGGAAGCGAGGAAAACCAGCACCGCCACCAGCGAGCGCAGACTCAATCGCGCCTGTCCACAGATACCGTGGCCGGATGTGCAGCCGCTACCCATACGCGTGCCGAATCCCACCAGCAGGCCGGCGGCGATGGCCGTCAAGTAGCTGTAGAGGGTTGGGTTCGACGCGATGATTTCGGCCGCCACAAACGTGCGCATTCCCAGACCACTCGCCACCAGCCCCAGCAAAAATGCCCAGCGCCAGCCTTCGCGACTGCCTTCCACCGCACGGTGAAATATCCCCGAGATACCGGCGATGCGGCCGTTGAACAGCATCAACCCGCCACTGGCGAGTCCGATCAGTGCGCCGCCGGTTGCGGCATTGCGCCAGGAAATCCATGCCGCATCAAGCATGATCGCGGGCCTCCTGCACTACTGCCGCATCACCTCGCAGCGCCAGCATGCCGCCGGTTATGTTCCAGACGTTGTCGTGCCCGGACTTGAGCAACGCATCGGTGGCGGCCAAAGTGCGGCGGCCGGTGCGGCAGATCAGGAAGAGCTTGCGGTGCCGGTCCGCCAAGGTAGCCAGCGTTTCGACGTGGTTGTGGTCCACCCGTACGGCAGTCGGCAACGCGTCGGCATAAAAGTCGGCCTCATCGCGCAAGTCCGCCAGTGCGTCCACCGAAGGATCAAATTGGCCGGCGAAATCGCCCGGCATCACCATCGGCAGCACGCGCTCGCCGGACTGCAATGCGCCACCATGCCGGTTGGCCGGCACTGCCTGCTCGATCTGTCGTGGTGGCGCCAGATTGAGTGCAGCCATCGTCTGCCGAAAGGTATCGCGATCCTGTCCCGCCAATCGCGGGTTATGCCGCTTTTCATGGCCGATGGTGGAACTGGCGCGGGAATGGTAATCGTGTGCCGGCCAGACGCTGGTGTCATCGGGCAGCGCAAACAACTTGCCGGTGATGCTGTCGAAGAGTTCGTCGCTGCTGCCGTTCTGGAAATCGGTGCGGCCGCAGCCCTCGATGAGCAAGGCGTCACCGGTGAAGACATTGTCATGCCAGCAATACGATACGCTGCCGGGCGTATGGCCGGGCGTGGCGATGACGCGAATCGCGCCGTTGCCCAGTGCGAGGCTGTCGCCATCCTGCAGTGCGCGGTCATGACCGACCGAGCCGCACGCCACGCCCACGGCGCTGGTGGCGCCCGTCGCCGCCTTGAGCGCATTCGCACCGGTCTCGTGGTCGGCGTGCACGTGCGTGTCGAGGATCCAGCGCAAGCTGAGGCCGTGGCGGGCAAGTTCGGTGAGATCCCGCGTGGCATGGCCCAGGACCGGATCGATGATGGCCGCCTCACGGGAGACATCGTCAATGAGGATGTAGGTGTAAGTCGATGACGGCGCGTCGAAGAGTTGAAGCATCATGCGGACCTCCTTGTTGAAGTTGCGTGCAGTCTCTACCCATGCTTCGGCAATGTCGGTGACGTTTGTTACACACGCCTGCCGGGCGCTACTTGGCAATGCCCCGTGAAAGCAGATCCAGCGCCGCCACATCCCGCACCTCGATCACCTCTCTCGATTGCGCAATCCAGCCGTGCTCGGAAAATCCACGCATGACCCGCGACACCATTTCGCGCGCCACGCCAAGATGATCGGCGATGGCCTGATGGGTGAGGGCAATGTGCGGCCCCTTTTCAACCAGCAGCGCCGCAAGCCGCTGGTCCAGTTTCAGAAAAGCCACCGCTTCCAGCGTGAGCACCAGATCGGCCAGGCGTGCACTCATGAGGCCGTAGAAAAAGCGCCGGAAGGCGGGTTCGGACCCGAGCAGGTCATCGATGGTTTCCGCCGACAGGGAAAGGACCTCCACGTCGCTATCTGCATAGCCGCTGGCCGTCAGGCTGGGCGCGGCGAACAGGCTCTCGCTGGAGACGATGCATAGCTCCCCTGCATGCACCGTATAAAGGACGATGCTCTTGCCCTGCCCAGTCTCGCGCACCACCCGCACGCTGCCTTTGAGCAACAAGGGAAAACCGCCGCAAGGTTCACCCGGCGAAAACAGGCGCTGGCCGACGGTCATTTCGCGGTAGTCGCTATGCGAGACGACATCCACCAGCCGCTCGCGCGGAAGTTGTGCAAGCGCGGGGAAACGCGCGAGGACACGCGCGACCAGCAGGTCAATGGCGGGTCTGTTTGGTTCAGGGATCTGCATGTTGCTGGACATTATAAAAGCGCGGGCGATGCGCCTGGCGACGCAAGATGAGAGCAGCCTGCCCCGCAGCTGGAGTAGCGTCTGTCTGCAAACGCACAGACACCGGCAGGCGTCGGAACCTGACCTGCAACGGTCTCTCCAAAAAATTTCCACAACAACTGTCGGCGCCGTCGGTGCGCCGCACAAGGAGACCCCAATGCCGCTTAATCATGCCGTGGCCTGGATCAATCACCATACCGCTCAAGTGGTCCAGATCGACGCGGCACAGGCAATCGACCAGAAGGTTAGCGAACATGCCCACTACACCCGCCAGCATGGGAGCAATGTGCACAGTGAACACGAATTCTTCGCCGATGCCTGCGACGCACTTTCGGGTATCAAGTCGGTCCTCGTCGCAGGGTCGCACACGGCGCAGGCCGACTTTCGCCACTATGTCGAGAAGAATCGTCCCCTCGTGGCGGCGCAGATTGCGGGATGGCAGACTGTCGATCATCCCGCGGAGGGTGAAATCGTCAAGATGGCGCGCGAGTTCTTTGTCCAACGCGGCGAAATGGTCGCCCCGCCCCGCATGACTTGATGCGGCGGACGCAAGCGCGCGCCGGGGTTCGCTGGCGCACCGACGGTCGTCCGCGGCCCGTGTATTGTCCGACCCATGAAATTGCCACTGGCTGGTGAGTTACTTCCAGCGCCTTCTGCGCTGCCGCCCGGCGGCGTCGCCGAAAAAGCGGCGACGCTTACGCTTGAGCAGGTAGCGCAATTGTCAGGTGTCGGCGCCGCCGACCTGCAAGCGCTTGTCGAGCATGGCGTGCTCACACCGGTGATGCCGGCCGGCGAACCCGTGTCGTTTCCCCTGGACTGCGTCATGACATTGCAACGGGCAGATCATCTGCGCCAGGACCTTGCGCTCGACGACCACGGCTTCGCGCTCGCCATGATGCTTCTGGGCCGCATCACCGATCTCGAAGATGAGTTACGCGTCGCGTTGCCCGTATTGCAGAATCCGGTTTCAGAAACGCAAGTTGCAAGGCGCGTCATTTAAGCCGCAATGACGGGACCGCAACGCCAGTTGGTAAAAACGGTTCGCCATAAATAAGAAGAGTGATGTCGACCCGGTAGCCGAGGTGATTTTCCCGTTTCAGTGTCGCCGTAACATTGCTCAACGGGCTAGAAGAATTTACCCAGAAACGCCGCTGCCTCATCGGAAACGCCGATGATCTTGTTGGTCGCCTGCCGATAGAATTTGAAATTCAATTCGGTCTCCGGCTTCCCGTCGTCCCAGTCGGAAAATTTCTTGAGCTCGCTTCGTCCCAGGCGCCGCTTCACGAGCGCCGTGCGCTTGATGGTGACACTGACACGCGGCGTTTGCCGCTCGATGCCGGGCTTCCTTGGTGTCGGCATGGCGGACGCGACGATGCCACGCGCGATCAATCCCGGGCCACCTTCGTTCTCGCTGGCAAACAGGAAAATCGTGTTGCCCGCCGCAATTTGTTTGCCGCCGTACATGGTTTTCTGCGCGTCAAACGCAAATGTGGCGGACTGCGGATTTGGAATCTCAACCTTGATTGCGAATATTGTCTTTGTAGCCATGCGAATACTTTACCGCTGAACGCGGGCAGTCGTTTTGCATGCACAATGCGAATCCAGCCGCGAAACACTATATCCGGTGCGGTTCCTGGCGAATTTATGCCTTGGGAGCCGCGCTGGTGCTGGAGTTTGGCAGTCGCCCGCACCTGTTGGTGTGGAAAAGATTCTGAATATGCTAGCGTTGCAAAAATAGCGGAGCAGAGCTGCAACGCATGGCTGCGAACGTCCGCCAACGCGAACAATGTTTTCCTTTGTTAAATCCCTCACTCGGAGATGGTGAGAAAAAAGGGCGCAAGCCGTTTTTTTGGGTAGGCCGCACGAGAAGTGTGAATTCACATGCGGTGACTGAACGTGAGTGCGCATAGATTTCTTTGAATGGGAGAAATGGCGATGACAACAACCGGGGCCAATCCGAAGGACGGCGATCATTGCGCCGTCATCGGCGGCTCGCACAAGGGAAAGTCCGGCACGGTGCGGGATATCAACACCAGCAAGACAGGGCACCTCACCATCACCGTGGTGCAGGAAAATGGGGAGCGGTTCAAGACGCTGGCCAAGAATGTCGCCGTGCGGAAGTTGCCCGCTACTTCGCCGCAGAAAACATGAGCGCGAAGCCGGCAACGCTCTACGTCATGTGCGGGAAAATGGCTGCGGGAAAATCAACGTTCTCCAGGGCGCTGGCGCAAAAGCATGACGCGATCCTGATTGTGCAGGATGACCTGCTCGGCGAGTTGTATCCCGACGAAATCCTGACCATCACCGATTTTGCAAGATGCTCGGTGCGCTTGCGCAACGCGATGTTGCCGCACATACAGCAGCTTTTGCGCAGCGGGGTTTCCGTCGTGCTGGATTTTCCGGGGAACACGTTGATGCAGCGTCAATGGTTCCGGCAGATCATTGACAACGCCGGGGTGGAGCACGAAATGCACTTCATCGATACGACCGATGATCTCTGCAAGCGACAGTTGAAGCAGCGCAGCGCACATCTTCCCGCGGGTTCCGCCTGGACCAGCGACGCCGAATTCGACGCCATCACCGCTTATTTCAAAGCGCCGGCGGAAGATGAAAAATTCAACGTCATCCGGCATGTACGTGGTTGAAACCACCAGCCGAAAAGTCGCGTACAGAGCAAGACCACACATTGGGGCCAACCAACAGGGAGCAGGAAATGTCAAAAGAAAACGTTGCAGCAATCAAGGTGATCTACGATGCCTTTGCGAAGGGCGATGTCCCGCAGGTGTTGGGCCAGATGAGCCCATCCATCATCTGGAATGAGGCGGAGAATTTTCCGTACGCGGACGGCAATCCGTACATCGGCCCTGAGGCGGTGCTGAACGGCGTATTTGCACGATGCATCAGTGAATGGGACGGGTTTGCCGTGCAGGTTGACGAAATTGTCGATGCGGGCGATACCGTTGTGGCGTTTGGGCGATACCTCGGCACGTACAAGAAAACCGGCAAATCCATTCACGCACAGATGGCCCATGTTTGGCGGCTCGTCGATGGCAAGGCGGTCCGCTTCCAGCAACATGCGGATACGCTGCAGATGGCGCGGGCGATCGAATGAGGTTGCATCAGGAACAATGAACTTGCCCCTCCACTTCCGCAGAGATTCGACTGCCTGATGCGGGGTGAAAAAAAGCGGCCGTGTGGCCGCTTTTTTTTCGCCTCGTCACTGCACACTACAGATTTACTTCGGCGGAACCCGCAAAACCTGACCCGGATAAATCTTGTCGGGATTCGACAGCATCGGTTTATTGGCTTCGAAAATCTTCATGTATGCGTTGGCATCGCCATATTCTTCCTTGGCGATTTTAGACAGCGTGTCGCCGGATTTGACCGTGCGGAACGTTGACTCGCCGCCGGCCGGTGTGGCAACAGTGAGGTTGTCCTGCACGCTGACTACGCCGGAGACGTTGCCGCAGCACAGCACGATCTTTTCGCGCGTCGCCTGGTCCGGCGCTACGCCGCTGACCGTGACCATGCCGCTGGCGCCATCAAACTTCACGTCCAGCCCGGCAGCGGTGAGATGCTGTGCAGCAATATAGGTTTCGATGGATTCACCGGCAGCTGCGTTCAACGCGGCAACATCGGGCGCCGCAGCGGTTGCTTCCGGTTTGTGATGAAAAAGTTTTTCGCCAGCTTCCTTGATAAAACTGATCAGGCTCATGGGTGTTCCTTCCTGGGTTATGGGGTTGCCGCCCAAGTATGCGCGCAAGCGTACCGGGGATGTGTAGGCGGAAACGCAATTGTGCGTCGGCTGGCATGAGTTTTTGGCATGTGGCGGCAACGCGTAGCTGCATGTGTCCACGCCAGTGTTGACTGCGAGAGAAGGAGAAATGCTTCAACGGCGCCACCTGGAACACTGCAGTCCATTTCTGCTAGCCTTCCGCGTATGAAAAAACCTCTCGCCATCCTCACGATCACCCTGGTGATCGCCATCGCCCAGGTGCTGCCTGCGGCCGCCAACACCACCCGGGCGCAAATTGATTCGCTGTTGAGCACCGGGAAAATCGACGACGCGGCCCACCTGCTCGCAAGCGCGGATATCGACTCGGACACCGCCATGCGGCGCACTCGCCTGCAGGTAGCGCTCATCCGCCAGGATTACAAAATCGCGCGTCCGCTTATCGATGAATTGCTGGCGCTCAAGAGTCCCGGCGAGGAAGAGCGTGCATTGATTTACACCTGGCTTTTCGCCCGCGACGACCGCGCCGCGATTGATCGCCGCACGCAATCCATACTTGATGCGTCCAACGAAACCTTCGCCTCGGTCGATTTCCAGGCAGCCGGCCGGGTCGCGCTGGAGCTGCTGAAATACGATCGTGCCGACGCGGCTTTCCAACTGGCGCTGCAGCGTGCGAAGAGCGATCGCGACAAAGCCGCTGCGCTGAAGGGGCTGGGGCAGGTGGCGTACAAGCGGCTGGATTTCGACGCATCACTAAAGCAGTTGCACGCCAGTGTCTCGCTGGATGAAACCGCCGATGGCCTGATGGCGCAGGCTGAGACGCTCATCCGCCTGGCGCGCACCGGCGAAGCCATCACGGCGACCGAACGCGCCATTGGTCTCAATCCCTATCACGAGCTGGCACACTATTACCTGGGCAATGGTTATGCGCGCAAGAACTACACGGAACTCGCCGCGCGCTACGGTGCGGAACTCGCGAAAGCGGGCAGGCTGGTGCGGCGCGCGTCCGATGCATTTGAACGCGGTGACTATCACGCGGCCGCCGATTTTTCTGTGCAGGCATTGAAGCGCTGCCCGGAATACGGGCGTGCGCATAACGCTTACGCCAAGGCGCTGGAATTGCAGCGCAATGAAATCGATGTGCATCACGACGGCTACGAGCGCCGGTTTGCGGCGACACCGATGCCTGTGGTGCCCGGCATTGAAAAGTACGTCATCAACTGGAAATCACTATCGCCGCGCCACCAGAAGCGGGTGGCGCTGTCGATCGCACCGTGGAAGGCATTTGTCCCGGTACTGATTGCGGGCGGATCGACGCACTACATCAAACCGCTGTACATGAAGCTTTCCGAAACACCGGGACTGGCCGTGCTGAAGGACCAGCGCATCAATACCGACTCGCGACTATGGGATGACGTGCGCGGCGCCGGCGGCTTTGCGACTGTGACCGGGATTGAAGATGTGGAGCGCACCATTTTCGACAAATACAATACGGTGCTGCATGAACTCACCCACCAGGTGCACGGCGTATTTACCGCAGACCAGATGCGCGACGTGCAGGAGCATTACCGCCGCGCGAAGGATCGCGAAGTCGCCACCAAAAACGCTTTTCTGTCGCGCTACGCGAGCGGCACGGTGTGGGAGTATTTTGCAGAAGGCGTGAATGCACTCGAGTCGCCACAACGCGACGCCTATGACCCCCGCGAAATCGTCCGTGAGCGCCTGTTGAAAATGGACCCGGACCTTCGCACACTGGCAGAACGCAGCCTGGCTTTGTCGGACTTGCGCGCCAACCTGCCCATCGCCTATGTCAATGCGGGCAACGACCAGCTTGAAAAAGGCCATGCGGACAAGGCGATGGCGCATTTTGATCGCGCTGCCAAAGCTGCACCGCGTGATGAGGCTGTGCTGGCCGCGCGGCTATATGGCCTTGCCGTGAAAGGTGCGCACAAGTTGTCGATGCAGGCGGCGCAACAGGTGCTGCAGCTTTATCCCGCCAGCGGCAGCGTGCAGACGGCGGCAGCCGATGCCCAATGGCACGCGGGTCGCCCGCTGGCCACCATCGCCGCCGATCTTGCTGCAGCGCGGGACAAGGTGAGTGCGGAAGATCGTTACCAGGTCGACCTGGCTTTGGGCAGCCACTACTGGCGGCTGGGCGATGTCGATCGCGCCATTCACGCCTATGACCAGGTGCTGGCCTATCAATCCGACAATCCCGGCGCGTTGTGGGGCAAGGGCGCCACGCTGGCATTGGCCGGCAAGTGGGATGAGGCCTCCGCATTTTATGAGCGCACCATTCGCCTGCGCACCGGCGTGGTCGAATTGCGCGCCGATTTTGCACGCGACCTGCTACGCGCCGGCCGCCTTGGGCAGGCACGGGTGCAACTGGATGCCGCGCGCCTGCTCGATCCAACCGACCCCACCATCATGGCGCTCGATGGCTGGCATGACTTGCTGAAAGGCGACACGGCGTCCGCGCTGGCGAAGGGCACTGCCGCATTGAACAACGCGGCATGGAACGATATGGCGCGGCTGGTGAAGGCCAAAGCGCTGATGGCGGTGGGCAAGAAGCAGGAAGCGCTGCGCACCGTCAAGCCGTTGCGTGAGCGCGTTGCCCGCAATTCACCGCCCGAATACGTCTACCGGCCGATCGCGGCGACGTGGATTTCGGTACATGAGCTGCCGGCGGTAGAGCGCGCGATGCTGGAGCAGTTACTGGCGGAGGGCAAGTAAGCACCACGGAAAACGCCAGAAAAGTATCAACTCATAACAGGACGGGTCAGGCTGATATATTGGTGGCACAGGAGACCGCCATGAACGAGACCGTCGTCACCATCATCCTTGCCGTTGTCGCCGCTGCTTGCATCTACGCAGGCTATTGGGCGATCACGAGGCGCGCTACCGGCACCGCATATGAAAGCGCCGGTGGCGACCCCAACGCACTTAGCGCGGATTCACCGGAGGTTCTCAAGACGCGCTGAAAGCGCCGCAACCTCAAACCAGCCGGCATTAACCTGAGTCAAAAAAAACCAACAACATCTGCGCGCTTTTTTATGTAACCTGAAATGCGAATGGACCTCACCGTATCGCCAATCGAATGTTGAGCAACACTGGCCCGCCGGGCTTTTCGATGCGCCGTCGCGCGCTCTCGTATCTTGTCGCGCTTGGCGTTTCGCTGCTGTGGCCGGCGCTCGTGGTATTTCCACCGAATGCGCATTCGCAAGCGCAACCCGCGGCCACAAAGTCTGTTCCTGCAATCGCCAAAATTGCCGCAGTAACAACCACTCCGGCGATCCCGGTCGATCCGCTGAAGACCTCCATCACCCAGTACAAGATCGACACCTGGCAAACCGAACAAGGTCTTCCGCTCAATACCGTGCAGACGATGTACCAGACCCGCGCAGGTTACCTGTGGGTCGGCACTGCAGGTGGTCTCGCAAGGTTCGACGGGATCCGGTTTGCCACCTTCGAAACGTCACCCATTCCTGAACTGGTGTCCCGTCCCATCTTCGGTTTCATGGAGGATGCGGACGGCACCCTGTGGATCGGCCATGGCCGCGGCGCCGCGCGATTCCGCGACGGGCATTTTGAGACGGCGTTCGATGGCACCCTGACCGATGGCCGGCGCGTCTGGGCATTCGCGCAGGGACCCGATGGTGTCGTCTGGGCTGCGACCGAGAACGGGCTGGTGCGCTGGGAAAAAAACAAGGGCGTGACCAGGGTTTACAAGGAGGCCGACGGCCTGCCGGTGTTGCGCTTGCGCACGCTCGATTTCGACAAGGACGGCACGCTGTGGATCGGCACCACGGGCGGCGGACTGGTGTCGTTTGCCGGCGGTAAATTCAGCGTGATGGATCCGTCCAACGGATTCCCGCACCTGGAAGTGCGGCATGTACTGGCCGATCCGGCGGGCGGCATCTGGGCCGCGACCGCGGGCGCCGGTCTCGTTCACGTCGAAAATGGCCAGGTCAAGACTTATACGATGGCGCAAGGCCTGCCGACGGACCAGCTCACCTATCTCGCGCGGGACAAGACTGGTGCGCTGTGGATTGGCACCTGGGGAGCCGGTGTCAGCCGCATGAGCGAGGGTCGTTTTTCAACCATTGCGACGGCGGGTGGCCTGGCTGGTGACCAGATCTGGTCGCTGCAGGTGGACCGTGAAGGCAGCGTATGGGTGGGCACCTGGAACGGCGGCTTGAATCGCCTCAGCAATCGCGCATTCGGCGTGTTTGGCAAGCCGGAAGGGCTGACCAGCGACAACGTGCGCGCGGTGATGCACACGCGAGATGGCGCGACCTGGGTGTCAACGGCGGGTGGCGGCGTGAACCGGATCCAGGGTGGGCGTATCACCAGCATCACCCGCAAAGATGGCTTGGCCACCGACGAATCATCCGCGCTGCTGGAAGATCGCGATGGCAGCATCTGGATAGGGGCGTATACCGAAGGCGTGGCGCGATTGAGGAACGGCAAGCTGGACAAGTTCGGCGTGAAGCAGGGGCTGCCCAACGTCGATATCCGTGTCCTGTACCAGGATCGCACCGGTACCGTCTGGGCGGGAACCAAGTCCGGGCTGGCGCGTTTCAACGGCAAGGATTTCACGACCATGCGCGAACCGGGCGCACCGCGGGAAGGCATCTCGACCATCCTGGAAGACTCACACGGCGTGCTGTGGATCGGCACATCGGGGCAGGGGCTGGTGCGCTATGCGGATGGCGCATTCACGACCTTGACACGGAAGGACGGGCTGGTTTCGAACTGGGTGCTGGCGCTGCACGAAGATGCCGCCGGCACACTCTGGATCGGCACCAACGGCGAAGGCATGAACCGGCTCGCAAAAGGCAAGTTCACCGCGATCCGTACCGCTGATGGATTGTGGGACGGCATTGTGCAGGTCATCATCGATGACCGTGCCGGCAATTTCTGGATGACCTGCAATCGTGGTTTCTTCCGCGTTTCGCGCGCAGAACTCGATGCCTTTGCCGAGGGGCGAATCGCCAAGGTGACCTCCACCGGTTTCGGACCGGGCGATGCGCTGCGCAGCACCACCTTTGCCGGCGGCCTGCAGCCGGCCGGCAGCATTGATGTCGAAGGCAACCTGTGGCTGCCGTCGCTCAAGGGACTGGTGATCGTCGATCCCCGCCACCTGCCCGGTTCCGAGGGACCGCCGACCGTCGCCATTGAAGACCTGCTGATCGACGGCAACACCGTCGCAGCCGATGCGGCCGTGGTGCTGCCACCCGGCTCCGTGCCCTTGTCCATCCGCTATGCGGCCGGCACGCTGCTCAATGCCGATCGCGTGCGCTTCCGCTACCAGATGGAGGGGCTCACGCATAACTGGGTGGAGGCGGGCAAGAGCCGTGAAGCGTCGTTCCCCGCGCTGCCGCACGGCCACTACATCTTCCGTGTCGCCGCATCGACCGACGGCAAACGCTGGCAGGAAGCTGCCGACGTCCTGCCGGTGACAGTGCAGCCGCATTACTACCAGACACCATGGTTCATTGCGCTGGCATTGCTGGGCACGCTGGCGGCGGGTGGCGCGTTGTTCCGCCTGCGCACCCACCAGCTGCGAAATCGCCACGCCGAAATGGAGCGGCTGGTTGAGGAGAAAACCGAAGCGCTGCGCATGGCCAACGTGCACCTGTCGCAGCTGTCATTTGCCGATGCGCTGACCGGCCTTGCCAATCGCCGCCGGCTCGATGAAACGCTGGAAACTGAATGGCGGCGCGCCGCGCGTTTGCAGACGCCGCTTGCCGTGGTCATTGCCGACATCGATGCATTCAAGGCGTACAACGACACGCTGGGCCATCCCGAAGGCGACAAGTGCCTGGTCGCGGTAGCCGACGTGATTCGCCAGGCCGCCAGCCGGGCAGGGGACTTTGCGGCGCGCTATGGCGGGGAAGAATTCATCGTCATCATTCCCGGGCTGGACTACGATGCCGCCGTGGCCTATGCCGAGATGCTGCGCCAATCCTGCGAAGCACGGGCGATCCCGCATCCCGCGTCACCGGTCGGCCCGGTGGTGACCATCAGCCTCGGTGTCGCGGTGCACGTGCCGTCCGAAAAATACACGGTCGCGGCCCTGGTTGCCGAAGCGGATGCGGCGCTGTATCGCGCCAAGAATGAAGGCAGGAATCGCGTTCGCTGAACGAGGCACATTCCGATCGGCCGGTCAGGTCGCCGCGGTTTCTTTCCCAGCCGCAATCTGCCGGATCGCCTGCTCAAACATTTCCGGTGGCTGCCCGCCCTGGATCAAGTGCTTGCCGTCGATGATTACTGAGGGCACTGCGGTAATGCCGTTCTGCCGCCAGAAATTTTCCGCCTCGCGCACTTCTGCAGAGTAGGTGTCCGATTCGAGAACGTGTTGCGCGGCCTTCGCGTCGAGGCCGACTTCAGCAGCGAGTTCCAGCAATACATCCTTGGCGCCGGGGTTGCGCCCTTCGCCGTGATAAGCACGCAACATGGCGTGCTTCAGCGCGCGCTGCTTTCCGTCCTTCCCTTGCTCCCCGGCCCAGTGCAACAGCCGATGCGCATCGAACGTGTTCCACACACGCGAACGTTCGCCAAATGCAAAGCCGACCGCCGTACCGCGCGCACGGATATTGGCGCGATTGGCTGCCAGCTTTTCGGGCGTGAGCCCGTATTTCTTGCTGAGGTAGTCGCTCGCGTCGACACCTTCCTTCGTCATGTCCGGATTGAGTTCGAACGGCTGCATTTGCAACGTGACGGGAATGTCATCGCCGATTTTTTTCAGCGCGAGTTCAAGTGCGTTGAGGCCCACGGCGCACCAGGGGCAGGCAATGTCGGAGACGAAATCGATTTTCATGTTGTGTCGCTTCAGTTGGATTTGGACGGGGTTTGCGTTTTGCGCAAAGGTACTGAGAACATCGGGACAGCTCGCGTGAAATCAAGCAGCTGTTCAGGTTCAACATGCACAACGGCAGGATAACGGTTGCGCGCCGTTCGCACCTGCGACAGCGCGGTGGATATCCGCGTGAATAACGGAAAAGTAACGGAAATGCGCTGTTGCGACAATGAAACTCCAGCATCCATGCGGATCACAGGCCACAAATGGCTGGATCACCGCTCCAGCGCTTGACTTTCAAATTGAAATATTGAAATCCAGACACTTGTCGCGCTCCGAGTTCTGCGCCACACTCGCGCGATGGAAAAAACAATCGAAGGCGCCGTCCTCTTTGCCGATGTCAGCGGCAGCACCAAGCTGTACGACACCGTCGGCGACGCCATCGCCTTCGCGGCGGTGAAACAGTGCGTCGATGCCTTCATTGAGGCCACGAAAAAAAACAGCGGTCGTGTAATCAAGACCATCGGCGATGAAGTGATGGCCGTGTTTCCCGATGCCGCCGCCGCGACGGTAGCCGCCATGGACATGCAGAACACACTGGCCACCTTCGAGCCCAGTTCAGGCACACGCCTGGGCGCGCGCATCGGTTTTCATTTCGGTACTGTGATCGAGCGCGACAACGACCTGTTCGGCGACACGGTGAATCTGGCTGCGCGGCTTTCGGGCGTGGCCATTCGCGGCCAGGTCATCACCTCGCGCGCGACGGTAGACCGGCTGAGTACTGTGCTGCGTGCATCGTGCCGCCAGTTGCACGCCATCGAAGTCAAGGGCAAGGGCATGGTGGATATTTGTGAAGTGCTCTGGGACGAGGGTGACCAGACGGTAACGGTGCTGGCTGGTTCGCATACGTCTGCACCCAAGGCCAGCGCGCTGACGCTGAAGTATGGCGGCCGCGAAATAGTGCTGGACGCCGCCAGTCCGTCGCTGGCCTTCGGTCGCGACAAGGGCGCACAGTTGGTGGTCGATGACGTCAATGCCTC
>JBDTWS010000007.1:0-46972 GCA_040006575.1 Betaproteobacteria bacterium | reverse complement strand
GTGGCCGCCAGCGAATACCAGGTCAGCATGTATTCGACATGCTTACCTTCACGCGCATCCGGCAGCTCCGAAACGGCCTCCAGGGGCGCAACCGCTTCGCTCGCGAGCAACACAAACGGCAGCAGATCAAGTTTGCTGGCATCGCGAAAACGATCGATGGTGAGGTTTTGCCAGACGTTTCCCTGCACCGCCTGTGAACTCAACTCCAGGAATCGCGAGGTAGGTACCGACAGCAGTCCGGTCACACGCACATGACCGGCGGGTGTCTCCACCTTGGGCGGGAGCGGATACGTCTTTCCGCGCGGAATCCAGCCGCGATTCACGAGGACATACGTGCCGGCATTGTCGATTTTCAACGGTGTAATCACGTGAAATCCCGCCACTTCGTGATTCACTTTGTTGTCCACATAGACCTGACCCGAACTGAGCCACTCGCCCTCGGCAACTGCCTGCCGGTACCGAAATTCTGGATTCGTCGCTTGTGGGGTAAGTGCGATTGAGGGCTCACTCGCCCTGGCATCGTATTGCGCCTGCAATCCTCTTTTTTCCGCCGCCCTGCCTTGCTGCCAATGGCCCAGGTACAGGGTAAGCGCCACCATCACCATCGTGGCGGAAGTGGGGATGAGTGAAGGACTAAACTGCAGTCGATGAATCGTGAACGTCATGAGTGAAGACAGGCAAACGCAGTAGACTTGAAATCCGATAGATTTGGACAGTCAGGCGCGCGGTTCATTCGCCGACTTTGCCCGATAGAAATGAAAATTACGCTTGCTGTACTTCTGCTGCTCGTGGTCATCAGCCTGTTTGCCGGCCTGTATTTCATGTACAAGGACAAGGGCAAATCCCGACGCACGGTAATCGCGTTGACGATCCGGGTTGCCCTGTCCATAACCATCTTCGTCATTGTGGTCGCCGGGTATTTGATGGGATGGCTTCCCGGCAAATAGCGCACTGCGCAATATCCAAACAAAAGGCCGCACGAAATCGTGCGGCCTTTTTCTTGACCGTGGATACGTTGTTAAACGAGCACGTAGACGAACAGGAACAGGCCCAGCCACACGACGTCGACAAAGTGCCAGTACCACGCCACCGCTTCAAAAGCGAAGTGATGTTCTGCAGTGAAGTGGCCCTTGATGCTGCGGAAAAGGATCACCGTCAGCATGATCGCGCCCAGCGTTACGTGAAAGCCATGGAACCCGGTCAGCATGAAGAACGTCGATCCAAATACGCCCGACGTGAGTTTGAGATTCAACTCGCTGTAGGCATGCGCGTATTCGTAAATCTGGAAACCGAGGAACGTGAAACCCAGCGCAACGGTGAGCGCCAGGCCCAGGATCAACTGTCCGCGATGGCCGGCCTTCAAGGCATGGTGCGCCCACGTTACGGTCGCACCGGAGGAGAGCAGCAGCGCAGTATTCAATAGCGGTACACCCCATGCGCTCATCGTCACAAACGCGTACGCGGGATCTACGCCGAGGTAGGGGCCGGCGGTGGGCCATTTGGCATCGTAGCCCTGCCAGATAAGTGCATTGTCAAAATCGCCCAGCCATGGCACGGAATATGTGCGTGCGTAAAAGAGCGCGCCGAAGAAGGCCGCGAAAAACATGACTTCCGAGAAAATGAACCAGCTCATGCTCCAGCGGTAGGACGTGTCCATCTGCTTGTTGTACAAGCCCGATTCGCTCTCGTGAATGACGATGCCGAACCAGCCGAACAACATGTAGACGAGGATGCTCAGGCCCAGTGCCAGCGAGGCGTAGCCCCACGGTTGCACCTGGTTCATCCACAGCACCAGTCCGGACGCGAAGAAGAACAGCGCAGTGGAACCGACCACCGGCCATTTGGAAGGGGGGGCAAAATAATATCCGCCAGTCGCTGTACTCACGTGTAACTCCCTTTTACTTTTCTCTACTTCATTTAGTGGTGAGCATTCTCACCAGGAAAAACAAACCCACCACAAAAATCAACGCACAAAAAATTCCGGCAATGATGACATGATGAATTTTCAGCTTTGCCTGGTCATCTTCATATCCCTTGCCACTGCGAATTCCCAGAAACGCCCACAATACCGCCTTGACCGTGCCCCACATTACGATTTCTTCGGCTCATCCATCACGTGGAAGAACGTGTATGAAAGCGCAATTGATCCGATATCCTTCGGCAGCTTCGGGTCTACATAAAATGTAACCGGCATTTCCCGCGTCTCGCCGGCCTGCAACGTCTGGTTGCTGAAACAAAAACACTCCAGCTTGTTGAAATACTGACCCGCTTCCAGCGGACCGAAGCTGGGAACCGCGCGCCCAGTGGATGGGTGGCCCAGCGTATTGGTGACCCGGTAGCGAATGGTCATCACGGCGCCCGGATGTATATCCACCGACTTTTCAACCGGCTCAAAACGCCAGGCGAAATCACGATTCACATTGGCGTCAAATTCAATTCTTACTGTCCTGCTCAAATCCACCTGGGTGTTCTGCGCAACAGCGCGCGTGGCAGTGATTCCGAGCACCGAGCATATCTGGCGATACAGCGGAACCATCGATGCACAAAAAACCAGCATCACCGGCACAATCAACAGCAATTTCTTCAGCGTCGTCCTGGCCGCGTCGCGCTGCGCTGCCGTACCGCTCACTGTCACAGAATCGCTCACTGGTTGCCGCCGGTGAACTTGAACAACGTGAATACAAACACAGCTGCCACCCAGGCAACCAATACCGCCAGCGTTACATACTTCGCACGCGAGCTACGTACCGGTTCTTCGGCTGATTGTTTCGCGTCGGCCATATTCAGCAGAACTTACTTCAGCACCGGTGCAGTTTCAAACGTGTGATAAGGCACAGGGCTGGGCAAGTGCGTCCATTCCAGCGAATCCGCGCCTTCCCATTGCTTGTCCTTGGCTTTTTCGCCAGAACGGATAGTGGTGACGATGTTGTAAAGGAAAATTAACTGGCTGAAACCGAGGAGGAATGCGCCGATCGTCGATATCTGGTTCCACTCCGTGTACTGCAGCGCGTAATCGGGAATGCGCCGCGGCATGCCCGCCAGCCCCAGGAAATGCTGGGGGAAGAAAGTAACGTTGAAGGCAATGGCGGAAATCCAGAAATGCAATTTGCCCAACTTTTCGTTGTACATCTTGCCGGTGAATTTCGGCAGCCAGAAATACACGCCCGCCGTCAGGCCCCAGATCGCGCCGGGGAACAGCACGTAATGGAAATGCGCGACTACGTAATAAGTGTTGTGCAGGGTGATGTCCACCGCAACGATCGACAGCACCAGGCCCGAGAATCCACCCAGGGTGAACATGCACAGGAAGCCGATGCAGAACAGCATGGGCGTTTCAAACGTGAGCGAGCCGCGCCACATGGTGGAAATCCAGTTGAAGATTTTCACGCCGGTGGGTACTGCGATCAACATGGTCGCGAACATGAAGAACAGCTGGCCTGCGGCCGGCATGCCCACCGTGAACATGTGGTGGCCCCATACGATGAACGAGAGGATCGCGATGGATGCTGTCGCATACACCATCGACGCATACCCGAACAACGGTTTGCGCGCAAAGGCGGGGATGATCTGCGAAACGATGCCGAATGCAGGCAGGATCAGGATGTATACCTCGGGATGTCCGAAGAACCAGAAGATGTGCATGAACATCGTCGGGTCGCCGCCGCCAGCCGCGTTAAAGAAACTGGTACCGAAATGACGATCAGTGAGCAGCATCGTGACCGCGCCGGCCAGTACCGGCATGGTGGCAATCAGCAAGTAGGCCGTGATCAGCCACGTCCAGCAAAACAGCGGCATGCGCATCAACGTCATGCCGGGTGCGCGCAGGTTCAGGATGGTGGTGATGATGTTGATCGATCCCATGATGGACGAGGCGCCCAGCAGGTGAATCGCAAGAATGGTCATATCGGTGCCGATGCCCGATTGCGTCACCAGCGGCGGATAGAGCGTCCAGCCCGATGCGGCCGCGCCACCAGGCACAAAGAACGATCCGAACAGCAGCACTGCCGCTGGAATCATGATCCAGAAGCTCCAGTTGTTCATGCGCGGGAATGCCATGTCGGCAGCACCAATCTGCATCGGGACCAGCCAGTTGGCGAAGCCCACAAATGCGGGCATCACCGCACCGAAAATCATGATCAGCGCGTGCACGGTCGTCAGCGAATTGAACATTTCCGGATGCACGATCTGCAATCCGGGCTGGAACAGTTCCGCGCGAATTGCCAGCGCCATTCCACCGCCCACGAAAAACATGAAGAAGGCAAACCACAGGTACATGCTGCCGATGTCCTTGTGGTTGGTGGTCGTGAAGATGCGTGTCCACGGGCCTTTGTGGTCATGGTGATCATCGTGACCTGCGAGGCCACCGGGAACGTCATGCCCGTGGGCATGACCGTGTGTTGCTGCGTGCGCTAGTGTGTCTGTCGCTGCGTTCGCCATGGCGATCTCCTGACTCATTTGTTTCCGAACAACCGTACGGGCTGCAATTAACTGCGGGACTCGATGGTGCTACTTCCTTGCGGCCTTGACATCCGCAGGCTGGACAAGCGTCCCCGTACTGTTGCCGAAGGAATTCTTGGTGAAGGTGATCACGGACGCGATGTCCGTATTGGATAGTCTTGCGAACGACTGCATCGCCGTACCCGGACGGCCATTCAGCACGACATTGATTTGCTGGTCGGCCGAAGCCAGGACCACTTTGGATCCCGCGAGCGGCGGGAATGCGGGTGGCATGCCTTTGCCGGTGGGCTGGTGACACGCGATGCAATTGGCGGCGTAAACCTTTTCACCCATGGTTTTCAATTCGGCCATCGAATATTTCTTCGAGACATCTTCTTCCGGCGCGGCCGCCGCGGCCGCCACGGCAACCTTGGTGCTCCATTTGCCCTTGGCTTCTTCCAGCCACTTCGCGTAATCCGCTTCGGTTTTCACAATCACGGTGATCGGCATATAGCCGTGCAATTTTCCGCAAATCTGGCTGCACTGGCCCTTGAATGTACCGGCCTTGTCTGCTGTGAACCAGACGTCCTTGATGAAGCCGGGGATACCGTACTGATTGATACCCAGTTGCGGGACATACCAGCCATGGATGACGTCGTTGGAAGTCACCAGTAGGCGCACGCGCTTGCCGACCGGTACCACCAGCGGATTGTCCACTTCCAGCAAATATTCGTCGCCTTTCTTTTCGGTGGCGGGCTCGCCGGGCTGGCCGATCTGGTTCCATGGCGTCGCCAGGTTTGAATAGAACCCCACCTCATCGGCGCTGTAATCATAGCGCCAGCCCCACTGGAAGCCGGTGACCTTGATCGTCATGTCCGGGTTCGACGTGTCCTTCATGTCGAGGACGGTCTTGGTGGCGGGGACGGCGATGGCGATCAAAATCACGAACGGAATGAACGTCCAGATGATTTCAATCAGCGTGCTCTCATGAAAATTCACATCCGCCACGGCGCCCTTCGATTTGCGGAACTTGAAAATCGAATAAAACATAGCGCCGAAAACAATGACGAAAATGACCACGCAAATCCACAGGATGTGCATGTGCAATCCGTAAATTTGCGTCGATATCGGTGTGGCCGGCGGAGGGATATTCACGTCGTAACTGGCCCATGCCGGAATGGCCGCCAGCACGAGCAACAACGCACCACCTGTCGAACGCAGCAGTTGCCAAAGAGTTTTGTTAGTTTTTTGCATGCTTGTTTCCGCCATTCTTGTCTTCAGTCTGCCAATTCACAGCCAGCAGCCGTTCTGGCCTGCATCGCCCCCGTCCGGGCCGGTCTGCTCCGCGAACTCTGTTGCGCACGATAATACGTTTCCCGCTGCGGCGAAAGCTGTCCGCCTACCAGGAAAAACCAATAATTTTCAACGGGTTCCCTGACATCCTGCCATTTTGAAGCGGATTGGAACGAAGCGTCTTCAATCGCCCGCAGGCAGGTTCACCAAGCACGTGATTTTATCGCAGCGCGCCATGGCGTGGCAAGGAATGCACGGGGAAATCAAGGTCGTACTGGGCTCACGCGGGCTTGAAAAGGTCTACGGATTGAACCGCATTCCGCACTTGAGTACTTCGGCCGCACGTCCCGTGGCCCACACGTCAGGAGTCGAGTCGCGATGACCTGCTGCGTGAAGGTGGCAAGCTGCCGTATTCACCCACTACGCCATCATCTTCGCCGGCGTCCAGTGCCGTAGTGCTTGGACCATCAAGTATCGGTGCGCCGGCAATGGAATATCGTTCTTCGGCCCAAGCCCCCAAGTCTATGAGTTTGCAGCGCTCACTGCAGAAGGGACGTGCCGGGTTGTCGGTGCGGTATTCCGCGAGATTCCCGCATTGGGGACACTTCACAAGCCTGGGCTTCATGATCAAAGATTGCAGTAGGTGAGGTTAAATTCGACGTCAGACTCGTAAAGCTTGGTTCGCTGGACGCTGCCCGGGAGGATGAACCGGATGTTCAACGCATACTTGTTGGCGCTGATCTCGGGAACGCATGGCAGGTCCCTCACCAGCGTGACACGCAGCATATGTGCCGCGCGCTCCATGGGCATCTGCTGGAAAACACCGCCATAGGCAATCAACGGTACCGACTTGCCGCTTTCCCGCAGCACCCTCAAGACAATGCGCAGCGCGGCGGCGATGGGGTTCAGCGGCCCCAGCCAGTTTTCGAGGTCTGCCCGGCGTTCCTGATTGTCGCGATGAAGCCAGTGATGATATGAAGGGAGATCGAATTCGCAGGTGCCCCCGGGGATCGACGCGCGCTGCTTGATCGTCATCAGCCATTCGTTCTCGCGCAGGTGCTGTCCGGTTTTGCCGGATGAGGCCAGCAGGTCGGCAAACGTACTTTCGATTTCACTGACGACTGAATCGAGTTTTTCTTCGGAAATCGCCGGGTTGTTCCTGAGTGCTTCCAGAAACAAGCGCTGCCGGTCGAGTTCCTGCAGCAAATCGGATTTCAGGTCGCCACGGCTCGCGACCTCGAGGATTTCAAAAATGCTGAGCAATCCGGCCTGGTGGTCGAGCGGTGAGTCCTGCGAGACAAAAAAATCCACGCGATCAAATAGATCCTCCAGCCGCAGCAGGGTGCGGACTCGCTCGTTTAACGGATATTCGTAGGTAATCACGCGCTGCGGGACCGGGGCGTTGGACTCGGCGAATTGTGACGGATTGAGGAAGAGTTTACAAATAACCTCATTTGGCCCGCGCATTGGCCGCTATTCATTGGCAAGGGCCCGATATCGCTCGTGCAACTGGCTCACTTGCGCGGGTAATACCGTCACGTCGCCCGAATTTGAAATCACGTCGTCCGCAAGTTGCAAACGCATCGACCGGCTCACCTGCGACGAAATAATCCGCTCGATCTCGGCCATTGCAATCCCCGAGCGCTGATGGACTCGCTGGCGTTGCAACTCCACTGAACAGTCGATCACCAGCGCGCGTCGCGCACGCCCGCGGAAAGACATCGTCTCAAACAGGAGAGGCACGGCGAGAATCGCTATTTCCGCACCGTCACCTTGCGCTGCGGCGGCGGCGTGGTCCATCTGCTCGCGGATCATCGGATGCAGGATATTTTCGAGCGCGATTTTACGGGCAGGCTCGGCGAAAACCCGTTCGCGCATGCGGGCCCGGTCAAGCGCTCCGGCAGGATTAATCATTGCCGCGCCGAACTCCTGCTTAATCGCATTAATAGCGGCACCGCCAGGTGCGGTCAGTAAATGGGCAATTACGTCCGCATCGATAACCGGAACACCCGCATTTACGAACAGGCCGGCGACCGTCGATTTGCCCGACCCGATGCCACCGGTCAGCGCAACCAGATAGACAGGGCGGGACATGAGATTTAGCCCGGCACGCGGCCCAGGTACCACAGGTTCAATTGCTGGCCCCAGAACATGGCGATAAAACCGGCCATGGCCAGATAGGGGCCAAACGGCAGCTTTGCGCCACGCTCCCGGCCCTGGATCAGTATTCCGGCGATGCCGATCACTGTGCCGACCATGGCGGACAGGAGGATGATCAGCGGGAGCATCTGCCAGCCCAGCCACGCACCAATTGCGGCGAGAAGCTTGAAATCGCCGTAACCCATGCCCTCCTTGCCAGTCATCAGTTTGAAGGCCCAATAGACCGCCCATAAAATAAGGTAGCCGCCCACGGCGCCGAGAAGCGATGACTTCGGGTCCGTGTACAGACCACCGAGGTTGACCAGCAAGCCCAGCCACATCAGCGGCAGCGTAATGTCGTCGGGCAGCAGGGTGGTGTCGGCATCGATGAACGTCAACGCGACCAGGGCCCAGATGTAGATGATGGCGAAAACTGCCAGCCACGTCACGCCAAAATGCCAGGCGGCAAATGCCGTGACAATCCCGGTCATCGCCTCGACCAGCGGATAGCGGATGCTGATGCGCGTCTTGCAGGCGGAACATTTGCCGCCGAGGAAAAGATAGCTCACGATCGGAATATTCTCGATCGCAGTAATCTTGTGCCCGCAAGATGGACAACCGGAGCGGGGGACTACGAGGTTATAGCGAGGCGTCGCCGGGGAAGCTGCCTCAGCCTCGTTTGCAGCTTGCTCGGGATGAAGAAATTCCAGGCATTGTTGCCGCCACTCGGCCTCCATCATTTTCGGCAAGCGATGGATGACCACATTCAGGAAGCTGCCTACCATAAGGCCGACAACCAGCGACGTGCCCACGTAAAACCAGGGCACCGCGCGAAAAGCGTCAATCAAATCCACTTATTGTTTTTCTGTCCTGAAAGCGCTTTTATCGTTATACCGCCTGGCCCATCTTGAAGATCGGCAGGTACATAGCGATCACCAGGCCGCCGATCACGACACCCAGCACCGCCATGATCATCGGCTCCATCAAACTCGACAGCGCGTCTACCGCGTCGTCAACTTCGGCTTCGAAGAAGTCCGCCACCTTGCTCAACATGCCGTCCAAGGCGCCCGATTCCTCACCAATGGCGCACATTTGCAGGACCATGTTCGGAAAGACCTGGCTGTTCTGCATGGACACGGTCAGGCTTGAGCCGGTACTGACTTCCTGCTGGATTTTCTTGGTGGCCAGGAAGTAGACCTGGTTGCCTGACGCGCCTGCGACGGAATCGAGCGCCTCAACCAACGGCACACCGGCGGCAAACATGGTGGACAGTGTCCGTGTCCAGCGGGCAATGGTCGCCTTGCGGATCAGGTCGCCGATGACGGGAATTTTCAATGACAGGCGGTCCATGAAAAATTGCATCTTCTCGGAACGCTGCCAAGTGTTGAAGAACAGCCAAGTTCCGCCACCGATACCGCCAAAGATGAGGTACCAGTAAGTCACGAAAAACTTGGACATGTGCATCACGACCAGGGTCGGCGCCGGCAAATCAGCGCCGAAGTTCTTGAACATGGCTTCAAACTGCGGGATCACGAAAATCATGATCACGGCGGTAACGATGAAGGCGATGACCAAGATTGAAATGGGATAGAACAGCGCCTTCTTGATCTTGCTTTTAATGGCGAGAATTTTTTCTTTATATGTTGCAAGGCGGTCAAGCAACGTGTCCAGAATACCGGCCTGCTCGCCGGCGGCGACCAGGTTGCAGAAGAGGTTGTCGAAGTACAGCGGATATTTACGGAAGGCCTGCGCAAGGCTGCTGCCGGTTTCCACTTCGGTCTTGATATCGAGCAACAATCGTGTCACTGAAGGATTGCTGTGCCCCTTGGCCACAATGTCAAATGCCTGCAGCAGAGGCACACCGGCTTTCATCATGGTCGCGAGCTGGCGGGAAAAGAATGTGATGTCCTGGTCGGTGATCTTTTTTCCACCGCCACGCGACTGCTTCTTCACCTTGGGATTGGCAATGCCCTGGCGGCGCAAAGTCGCGATGACTATGTTCTCGCCCGATGCGCGCATCTCGCCCTTGACGATCTTGCCGGACCGATCCTTGCCTTCCCAGGTAAAAATATAGACTTTTACGTCCCGGTTTTCTTTACCTGAAGCTGCTGTGGTAGCCATGAGCTACTCCTTAGATTCGAACATGAACATCGACGACTACTCGTGACGCTACTCGTTTGTGACTGCTTCGATTTCTTCCAGCGAGGTCAGGCCCGCCCTCACTTTCCGCAGTCCCGATCGGCGCAAGTCGTAGACGCCTTCCTTCCTGGACTGGTCCGCGATATCAATCGCCGTGCCGTTTTTCATGATGATGCGCTGCATCTCGTCGGAAACCGGCATCACTTCATAGATGCCCACCCGGCCTTTGTAGCCCGTATTCTTGCATATGTCGCATCCCACATGGCCATAAGGTTGCCACGTGCCGTCGAGTTCACTTTCGAGGTAACCGGCCCTGAGCATGGCCTCGCGTGGAATCTCGATGGGACGCTTGCAGGAGCACAGTCTCCGCGCCAGGCGTTGGGCTGTAATCAAAATCACCGATGTGGCGATATTGAATGGCGCCACGCCCATGTTCATCAGGCGCGTCAGTGTCGATGGCGCGTCATTGGTGTGCAGCGTGGACAACACCATATGGCCCGTCTGCGCAGCCTTGATCGCGATTTCGCCGGTGTCCAGATCGCGAATTTCGCCGACCATGATGATGTCCGGATCCTGCCGCAGGAACGCCTTTAGCGACGCCGCGAATGTTAGCCCTGCCTTGTCATTCACGTTGACCTGGTTGATTCCCGGTAAGTTGATTTCACACGGATCTTCGGCGGTCGAAATATTGATGCCGGGCTTGTTGAGGATATTCAGGCAGGTGTACAGGGACACAGTCTTGCCGGAACCCGTCGGCCCCGTCACCAGCACCATGCCATAGGGCCGGCTGATGGCGTGCAGGAGTGCCGCTTTTTGTTCAGGCTCATAGCCAAGCGCTTCAATCCCCAGCGTCGCGCTGGAGGGATCGAGGATACGCATACAAATCTTCTCGCCGAACATGGTCGGCAGGGTTGAAACGCGGAAATCGATGGCGCGTGTCGGCGACAGCCGCAACTTCATGCGTCCATCCTGCGGCACGCGCTTTTCTGAAATGTCCAGCCTTGAAATCACCTTGATGCGCGAGGCGATTTTTTCCTTGATTGCCAACGGTGGCTGGGCGACGTCCGCCAGGATGCCGTCGGTGCGATAGCGGATGCGATAAAATTTTTCATAGGGCTCGAAATGGATATCCGAGGCGCCGCCGTTGATGGCATCGATCAGTACCTTTTGCACATACTTGACCACCGGGGCGTCATCCACGTCCTCCGGGGCGCCGGCAGCGGCGTCGGCCTGCGCCTCGTCACCCGCGCCAAGATCAATATTCTCGAGCGCGGTATCGTCGCCGATCATCATGTCGAGCGACTTGGCGGCACTTTCGCCGAAGCGCTTGATCAGCGTGGCGAGCTTGTCCTCCTCGACAACGACCGGCTCAACCGTTGAGCCGGTCGCGAACTTGAGTTCCGACAGCAACTGCTCGTTGGTGGGATCTGACATGCCGAGGAACAGGCGATTTCCTCGTTTCTGCAGTGGAATGACACGCTTGGAACCCAGCAACTTGCTGTCCACCAGCGTCACTGGCAGCAAATCCGAATCCACAGCGCTCAGGTCCAGCAACGGCACGCCAAACGTTTGCGATGCGAACAGTGCCACCTCGCGTGCGGAAATTTTCTTGGACGCCGTGAGCTGCTCGATAAAGCTCACGCCCGCCTTGCTGGCCTCAGACTGAATGGCATTGGCATCCCCCTGGACAAGCCGCCCCTGTTGCACAAGGGCGCGGCTAAGCGGACTAAAAGAGGTTGCGGCTACGGCGGCCATTTACGAATTCCGGATTTGCTAAGGGAGTATCAGAAACTACATCATGCTCTTACGCTAAAGCTTTGTAAAGAATCAGCTATTTGGCTGGAAGTAATTTATCCAGCTCCTGCTGTATCTGTGCGGACTCCGGCGCAACATTGCTTGGAAAACTCTTGATCACGGTGCCATCGGCGGAAACCAGGTATTTGTGGAAATTCCACTTCGGCCGCTCGCCGGTAGCCTTGAACAATGCCTCGTAAACCGGGTTGACGTCTGTTCCGACCACAGCGGTCTTCTCCATCATCGGAAACTTGACCTTGTAGGTACGCTCGCAGAAATCTGCAACTTCGGCATTGCTGCCCGGCTCCTGCTTGCCGAAATCATTGGCCGGGAAGCCCAGCACCACCAGCCCGCGTTCGCGGTATCGGTCGTACAAGGACTGTAGTCCCTTGTACTGCTCCGTATAACCGCAATAGCTGGCGGTATTGACTACCAGCAGCACCTTTCCCCGGTACTGGCACAGGTCAACAGGCTTGCCTTGCAGGCTCTGGAACTTGTGGTTCAACAGCGAAGGGCATTCTGCGGCGGAAGATTCCGGATTCATCAAAAATACTCCTGCAAAAAATGTCAGGGCAAGAAAAATCTGGCTGCATCGCATGGCGATTCCCATCGTGGCTTCCTCGTTTTAATGTATCCGCGACGGCCGTGGCGCATGGCGGCAAAGAATAAGAGTATCAAAATACGGAACTTGCCGGGCCGCGTCCCCTAAAACGGACGTGAAAACAGCGGCTGATATAATCGTGAGTTAATCGCTGCGCGCATGTCAGGCGCCGGCGGGCCGCAGATAAAACACATGCCTCTTTACGCCATCGGACTTAATCATCGCACCGCACCCATCGAGGTGCGTGAGCGCGTTGCCTTTCCCCTGGAAACGCAGCGGCCGGCGCTGGAGGCCTTGAAGTCGGAAACTGTAGCCGATGAAATCGCCATGGTGTCGACCTGCAACCGCACTGAAATCTACCTGCGCGCGACAACCGTTGAAGCCGCCACCCGCGCCGGTAACTGGCTGGCCGCGCAACCCGGCGCACTGGGCACTGATCTTGTCCCCCATCTTTACCGCTTGACCGACACCGATGTGGCGCGACATGCCTTTCGCGTGGCGAGCGGACTCGACTCCATGATCCTGGGTGAGCCGCAGATACTGGGCCAGGTGAAGCTCGCTGTAAAAATCGCGTCGGAAGCGGGAATGCTCGGTGGTCCCCTGGACCGGCTATTCCAGGACACGTTCAAGGTCGCCAAACAGGTGCGCACCGACACCGAGATCGGCGCAACGTCGGTCAGCATGGCCAGCGCCGCGCTCAAACTTGCCCAGCAATTGTTCGGCGACCTGCGCGCCACGCGCCTTCTGCTGGTAGGCGTCGGTGAAATGATCGAACTGGCCGCCACCCACTTTGCCGCGCAATCGCCGCAATCGGTGGTCGTCGCCAACCGCACGCTGGAACGTGGCCGTGAACTGGCGGCGCGTTTTGGCGCGACCGCGATCACCCTGCAGCAATTGCCCGAGCGCATTCACGAATTCGATATCGTCATCAGTTCGACTGCATCGACGCTACCGATCATCGGCAAAGGCATGATTGAGCGCGCGCTGAAGCTGCGCAAGCACAAGCCGATTTTCATGGTCGACCTTGCCGTGCCGCGCGATATCGAAGCCGAAGTCGGCGATCTCGATGATGTGTTCCTGTACACGCTCGATAGTCTCGGCAAGGTCATCCAGCAAAACGGCGAAAAACGTGAGGCTGCCGTCAAGGAAGCGGATGCGATCATCGAAGTCCGCGCGGCCGAATACATGACCTGGCTGGCCTCTCGCGCCACGGTGCCGGTCATCCAGCAACTACGCGGCAAGGCCGACCATTACCGGCAGATCGAACTCGATCGCGCAAGCAAACTGCTGGCACGTGGCGAAGACCCCGTGAAGGTGATGGAAATACTGGCCACCGGGCTCACCAATAAATTCCTGCATCATCCACTGGCCGCCCTGAACCGCGTCAGCGGCAGCGAGCGCGAGGCGCTCGCGGCGGCCATCGGCAAGCTCTATCCGGACCAGGAAGAGACGTAGCTGTCCTGCTCCGCCTTTTAGCGTCCTGCTCCGCTCAGGAATCGGGCCAGCCGACTTCCCTTGCATTCTTCGAATATTTCCGCGCGCCATTGATGAAATGGCCCGGCACACACAATTGCATTCCACATGAAACCTTCAATAGAAAAAAAACTGGTATCTCTGGTAGAACGCCTCGTTGAACTGGACCGTTTCCTGGCCGACCCGAAAGTGGTCGACAACATGGACAGTTATCGCAAGATCACCAGGGAGCACGCTGAACTGGCACCGGTGGTGGCGCTGTTCAAGGATTACCAGAAGGCCGAAGACGATATCGCCGCCGCGCAGGAACTGGCCGACGATCCGGAAATGCGCGCCCAACTTGGCGACATGGCCGAAGAAGAAATCAAGGCCGGCAAGGCACGTCTCGAATCGCTGGAAATCGACCTGCAGAAACAGCTGCTGCCCAAGGATCCCAACGACGACAAGAACATCTTTATCGAAGTACGCGGCGGCACCGGCGGTGATGAATCCGCCCTGTTCGCCGGCGACCTGTTTCGCATGTACACGCGCTATGCCGAACGCAACCGCTGGCAGGTGGAAATCGTTTCCGAATCGCTCGGCGAAGTTGGCGGATACAAGGAAGTCATCGCGCGCATCGTCGGGCAGGGCGCGTACTCAAGATTGAAATTTGAGTCCGGTGGCCATCGCGTGCAGCGCGTGCCGGCCACCGAAACGCAGGGCCGCATCCACACCTCGGCGGCAACCGTCGCCATTATGGCCGAGGCCGATGACGTGAGCGAGGTGAACATCAATCCAGCCGACGTGCGCGTTGACACGTTCCGCGCCTCGGGTGCGGGCGGGCAGCACATCAACAAGACCGATTCTGCCGTGCGGCTGACGCACATCCCGACCGGCATCGTCGTCGAATGCCAGGACGGCCGCAGCCAGCACAAGAACAAGGACCAGGCTTTCCGCGTGCTGGCCGCGCGAATCAAGGACAAGCAGACGCGCGAACAGCAGGCCAAGGAAGCGGCCGAGCGCAAATCGCTGATCGGCTCCGGCGACCGCTCCGAGCGCATCCGCACCTACAATTTTCCGCAGGGCCGGGTCACCGATCACCGCATCAACCTCACGCTGTATAAAATCGATTTCATCATGGATGGCGATTTAAGCGAACTGACGGACGCGCTGATATCGGAACACCAGGCTGAGCAATTGGCGGCACTGGCGACGAACGCCTGAACGGTAAATTGCAGTGACGATTTCGGAAGCGCTAAAGCTGGCGCAGGCCTCCATCGACCGCATTGATGCGCAATATCTTCTGGCGCGTTTGCTGAACGTGAGTCGCGCGTCACTGATCGCGCATGCCGAACGTGAGCTCGGCGAGAACGAAAAAAATATTTATATCGCACAGGTCGAGCAGCGAAAAGCCGGAACGCCGGTTGCCTACCTGATAGGCACGCGCGAATTTTACGGTCGAGATTTTCGGGTGACGCCGGCTACGCTGATTCCCCGACCGGAGACTGAATTGCTCGTAGAACAAGCATTGGCGGGTCTCTCCAGCCAAAAAAGGCCCGGCGGCCGCCCCAGTGCTAGTGTTCTCGACCAGGGAACAGGCAGCGGCGCCATCGCGATTTCCATTGCGCTTGCCGGCAATTTTTCGGTAACAGCCACCGATATTTCTGTTGATGCGCTCAACGTCGCGCGTGAGAACGCGCTCAACCTGGGCGCCAACATCGAACTGGTCGAAAGCAACTGGTTCTCTGCGTTACCGATGCGAAAATTCGACCTCGTTGTATCCAACCCGCCCTACATCGCGGCTGGTGACAGGCATCTCACGCAGGGCGACCTGCGAGCCGAACCGGCCGCCGCCCTCACCGACGGCAGCAGGGATGGACTTGAATCGATCCGCATCATCATCGACGGCGCGCGCGAACACCTGCACGCGAACGGCTGGCTGATGCTCGAACACGGCTACGACCAGGCTAAAGCTGTGCGCGAACAGCTCTTGAAAGCCGGCTATGAAAACCTCATATGCCATAGGGATTTGGCCGGAATCGAACGCGTTTCCGCGGGTCAAATTCGCTAGAATGAACACAACCGTTTTTACATTGGAGCCTCACATGGACGTGCAAGACAAAATCCGCGACACCGTCACCTCGAACCCCGTCGTGCTTTTCATGAAGGGTTCGCCGCAATTCCCGATGTGCGGCTTCTCCGCTTCGGCGACGCAGATGCTGAAAGCGTGTGGCGTCGACAAGCCGTTCACCGTCGATGTACTGCAGGATGCCGACGTTCGCCAGGGCATCAAGGAATACGCCAACTGGCCGACCATTCCGCAGCTCTACGTCAATGGCGAATTCGTCGGCGGCGCGGACATCATGCGGGAAATGTACCAGTCGGGCGAACTGCAGCAAATGCTCGGTACCGCCAAGTAAAGCCGGCGTCGTGGCGCACCAGATTGCGTCCGCAAAAATCCGCATAAATTTCGGCGACGAAATCGCCTTCGGCCCCGGTAAGGCGGACCTGCTTGAAGCAATCCGCGATGCCGGATCCATTTCCAAAGCGGCACGCGATCTCGGCATGTCGTACAAGCGCGCCTGGAACCTGGCCGACACCATGAACCGCTGTTTCAGGCAGCCGCTGATCGACACCGCAACCGGTGGCGGTGGTGGTGGCGGTGCGCAACTGACCCCGTTCGGCGAAAAAGTCCTGGTGCATTTCCGTTCCATGGAAAAACGCACCGATGAGGCGATTCGCGCCGACCTCACCGCATTCGCGGCCCTCTTGGCCGACAAACCGGTTTCCTGAAACCAGCTTTGCGCCAGTCCTGTCCGGCCTCATTTGCGGACCGTTATGTCCGTCTGTATATTACGCATTCACTTCCACTGGTTGAGCGCCATGAAACTCCGGGCCAAATTAGTCGCTGCAGGCGCACTGCTGTTCGCCGCATCTTCAACCGCACAAACCGTCACCGTGTTCGCCGCTGCCAGCATGAAGGAATCGCTCGACGATGTCGCCCGGCAATTCGAGGCCGCTTCGGGCAACAAGGTCGTCGTTTCCTATGCCGCAAGCTCGGCGCTGGCAAAGCAGATTGAAGCCGGCGCGCCCGCAGACATTTTTATTTCCGCCGACACCGATTGGGCGGACTATCTCGACACCCGCAAGCTGCTCGCGCCCGGCACGCGGTCTAACCTGCTGGCGAACAAGCTGGTGCTGATCGCTCCCGCAAGCAGCAACGCGACACTCAGGATCGCGCCTTCATTCAAGCTCGCCGAGGCGCTCGGCAAAGACCGTCTCGCCATGGCCAATCCCGACGCCGTGGCGGCCGGAAAATATGGCAAGGCTGCGCTGGAAGCGCTCGGTGTGTGGTCATCCGTCTCGGAAAGAGTCGCGCGCGCCGAGAACGTGCGCGCCGCGCTCGCGCTGGTCTCACGTGGCGAAACACCGTATGGAATCGTTTATCGCACCGACGCCCTGGCAGACAAGGGCGTGAAGATCGTCGATACTTTCCCCGCGGGCACCCACCCCGGTATCACTTATCCTGTCGCCAGGATTGCAACCAGCAAGGCACCATCCGCCAGGGCGCTCATTGAATTCATGAAAGCCGACAAGACCCGGAGCACGTGGGAAAAATATGGTTTCGTCGTGAAAAGTTCGGTTTCATCGTACTGAAATAGACGAACTACCCGCAAATGTCCAAGGACGAAATCGAGGTCATCCTCCTCAGTTTGAAAGTCGCATTCTGGAGCGTGATCCTCAGTGCGCCCTTCGCGCTGGCGGCCGCGTATGTGCTGGCACGAAAATCGTTTTTCGGCAAGACACTCTTCGACGCCATTATCCATTTGCCGCTGGTGTTGCCTCCGGTAGTCATCGGCTTTGCATTGCTGATCCTGCTGGGCCGCAAAGGGGTTGTCGGCTCGTTCCTCGATCAATACCTGGGCATTGTGTTCGCCTTCAAATGGACCGGCGCCGCACTCGCTTCCGGCATCATGGGATTTCCGCTGATGGTGCGCGCGATGCGGCTCTCCATCGCCGCCATCGATCCGCGACTGGAATTCGCGGCGCGCACGCTGGGCGCATCGCAATTGCGGGTGTGGACCAGCATCACGTTGCCACTTGCCTTGCCCGGCATCATCACCGGCGCACTGCTGTCGCTGGCACGAAGCCTCGGCGAATTCGGCGCCACCATCACCTTCGTCTCCAACATTCCCGGCGAAACACAAACGCTGCCGCTGGCCATCTACACCTTCACGCAAGTGCCGGGCGGCGAAGCGCAGGCGATCAAGCTTTGCATCGTGGCGGTGGTGCTGTCGCTGGCCGCACTGGCCGCATCCGAATGGCTGAACCGCAAGGCAGAACATCATGCTCAGCGTTGATATTCGCCGGCGGCTGGGCGCGTTCCAGCTCGATGCAAAATTTTCTTCCGCCGCGCCGCTGCTGTCGCTGTTCGGTCGCTCGGGCTCCGGCAAGACGAGCATCATCAACGCCATTGCCGGCGCCAGCCGCCCCGATACAGGAACGATTGCCTTCGATGACGCGGTATTTTTTGATGCCGCGAAAAACATCTGGATGCCGCCGGAACTGCGTCGCGTCGGCTACGTTTTCCAGGACGGCTTGCTGTTCCCCCACCTCAGCGTGAAGGACAATCTTCACTACGCTCGCTCGCCGGTGCCGGCAAAAAAAATGTTGATCGATTCCGCCGGCGTGATCGAACTGCTGGGCCTGGGCAGCCTGTTGCATCGCCGACCGGCCGCGTTATCGGGTGGCGAAAAGCAGCGCGTCGCCATCGGGCGCGCGCTGCTGGCGCAGCCACGGCTGCTGCTGCTCGATGAACCACTCGCCTCGCTCGATAGTGATCGAAAGGCGGAAATCCTCACCTATATCGAACGGCTGCGCGATCACTTTGCGATTCCCATCGTGTTCGTCAGCCACTCGCTGGATGAAGTGGTGCGGTTGGCCGATGAAATGGTGCTCATCGAACGCGGCCTGGTGGTGGCAACCGGCAGCGTCACTGAAATCACGAGTCATCCTGAATGGATGCCTGCCGCCGGGCGCTTCGACGCAGGCACCGTGATTGAAACCCATGTCGAATCGCACGACGCGCATTACGGACTGACGACGCTCACGTTTCCGGGCGGCGAATTGATTGTGCCTCACGTGGGCGCAACCGCCGGCGAGCGCGTGCGTGTCCGCATCCTCGCACGCGATGTATCGCTGGCCACCAGCGAGCCGCGTGACGTGAGCATTCACAACGTGTTGCAGGGAACCATCACCGAAATTCTCGGCGATGGCGACAGCGGCGCGGTGGCCGACGTGCGCATTGCGATCGGCGAATCCACGCTGGTGGCACGGGTCACGAGGCGATCAATTGACCGGCTCTTGCTGGCGCGGGGACAGCCGGTGTTTGCGCTGGTAAAAGCCATTTCGCTGGATCGGCGCGGCGCGTAAAGTGCGTCGCCAACCGGCAGAACTCCAGCACCGGCGCACGTCGCAGGGCAGAAAGCTGTAACTGCGCTCCAGTGCTTGTGTTTACACTCGCGCAATCCCAAAAACACAAACACCATTTTGCTGCGCAGCAACAATGCTTTATCACTTATTACCCCCACGCACAGACACCCAAACTGCGCGTATTAAGCTTGCAGCATTGCGACGGGGGGTTTAACCTTTATGCAGACCGGCTCATAAATGAAGTCAAGGCGCGCCGGCAGGGTTTAAACCTTCACAGGAGACGCGATGGACATGAATCGTCGGCAGTTCTTCAAGGCGTGTTCGGGAGGACTGGGCGCATCCAGTCTTGCCATCATGGGGTTCTCGCCCCAGGACGTCCTTGCCGAGACGCGCAGCTACAAGCTCGCGCGCACCACCGAAACCCGCAACACCTGCCCCTACTGTTCGGTGGGCTGCGGCGTGCTGATGTACAGCCTGGGCGACAAAGCCAAGAACGTGCACAGCGACATCATCCATGTCGAGGGTGATCCCGATCATCCGGTCAATCGTGGCACGCTGTGCCCGAAAGGCGCGGGCCTGCTCGATTTCATTCACAGCCCCAACCGCCTCAAGTATCCGGAAATCCGCGAGCCGGGTTCCACCGAATGGAAGCGCGTGTCGTGGGACGACGCGATGGGCCGCCTCACCAAGATGATGAAGGAGGATCGCGATGCGAACTTCATCGAGAAAAATGCCGACGGCCTGCCGGTCAATCGCTGGCTGTCCACCGGCATGCTGTGCGCGTCTGCGTCATCGAACGAATCAGGCTACCTGACCAACAAGGTCATGCGCAGCCTGGGCATGCTGGTATTCGACAACCAGGCACGCGTTTGACACGGTCCCACGGTGGCCAGTCTGGCCCCGACGTTTGGACGTGGAGCAATGACCAATCACTGGGTCGACATCCGCAATGCGGACGTCGTGCTCATCATGGGGGGCAATGCGGCTGAAGCGCACCCCTGCGGTTTCAAATGGGTGATTGAAGGCAAGAAGACCAACAAGGCCAAGCTGGTCGTGGTCGATCCGCGCTTCACGCGCTCGGCAGCGATGGCCGATTACTATGCGCCTATCCGCGCCGGTGCCGACATCGCGTTCCTCGGTGGCGTTATCAATTACCTGCTGTCGAACAATAAAATCCAGTCCGAATACGTAAAGCAGTACACCAACGCCACGTTCATCATCGGCGAAGGCTACAGCTTCAGCGACGGCATCTTCTCCGGCTACAACGAGGAAAAACGCAGCTACAGCGCCGCCTCCTGGGCCTATGAAATGGGCAAGGACGGTTTCGCCATGGTCGACGAGACGATGACGAACCCGCGCTGCGTGCTGCAGATCATGAAGACGCACTATTCGCGCTACACGCCGGAGATGGTGTCAAAGGTCACCGGCACGCCGAAAGAAAAATTCCTGAAGGTGTGCGAGTACATCGCCAGCACGGCAGCGCCCGAAAAGGCCATGACCATCATGTATGCGCTGGGATGGACGCAGCACAGTGTCGGCTCGCAAATGATCCGCACCGCCGCCATCATGCAACTTTTGCTGGGCAATATCGGCATCGCCGGCGGCGGCATGAATGCGCTGCGCGGTCACAGCAACATCCAGGGACTTACCGACCTGGGACTGCTATCGACATCGATGCCCGGTTACCTGACGCTGCCCCGCGATGCCGAGCAGGACCTGGAGACTTACTACAAGCCGCGCGCACTGAAGCCATTGCGTCCCAACCAGATGAGTTACTGGCAGAACTATCCCAAGTTCTTTGTGAGCTACATGAAGGCTACATATGGCAAGGCCGCCACGGTGGAAAACAACTGGGCCTACCACTACCTGCCGAAATGGGACAAGGGCTACGACGTGCTGCAGGCCTTTGAGATGATGAACCAGGGCAAGATGAACGGCTATATCTGCCAGGGCTTCAATCCGGTCGGCTCCTTCCCGAACAAGAAGAAAATTATTGCTGGGCTGTCGAAGCTGAAATATCTGGTCGTGATCGATCCGCTCGCCACTGAGACCTCCGAATTCTGGAAGAACTATGGTGAGTTCAACGATGTGAAATCGGCGGAGATCCAGACCACCGTATTCCGTTTGCCGTCGACCTGTTTCGCCGAAGAGGATGGTTCACTCACCAACTCCGGGCGCTGGCTGCAATGGCACTGGAAGGGTGCCGAACCGCCGGGCGAAGCACACGGCGATCCGGAAATCATTGCCGACATCTACGTCAGGCTAAAGGCGATGTACGCGAAGAGCGGCGGAAAATTCCCCGACCCGGTGCTGAATCTCACCTGGCCGTACAAGATCGCGGCTGCACCGTCTGCCGCTGAACTCGCCATGGAATACAACGGCAAGGCGCTCACCGACGTCACTGATCCAAAAGACAAGACCAAGGTGCTGGCGAAGGCGGGCGAACAGCTTGCGGGCTTCGGCCTGTTGCGCGACGACGGCTCGACCGCATGCGGCTGCTGGCTCTACGCCGGCGCTTGGACGCAGGCGGGCAACCAGATGGCGCGACGCGACAATAGCGACCCATGGGGCACGGGACAGACACTGGCATGGGCCTGGTCGTGGCCGGCCAATCGCCGCATTCTCTACAACGGCGCATCGGCGGACACCAAGGGCAAACCGTGGAATCCGAAAAAACGCGTCATGGCCTGGAACGGCACAGCGTGGAGCGGCACCGATGTCCCGGACATCCGGCCCGATGCCGATCCGGGTGAAAAAGACCGCGTGAATCCTTTCATCATGACCGCCGAAGGCGTGGCGAGATTGTTCGCGCCAACCGGCATGGCGGAAGGTCCGCTGCCTGAGCACTACGAGCCGTTCGAGTCACCGCTCGAAAACAACCTGATGCACCCCACCAACACCAAGGCGAAAAACAATCCCGCTGCACGGGTGTTCAAGGGTGACCTGGAATCGATGGGCAAGCCGAAAGACTTCCCCTACGTCGCCACTACTTATCGCCTTACCGAGCATTTCCATTACTGGACCAAGAACGTCCAGTCCTCGGCCATCATCCAGCCGCAGCAATTCGTGGAAATCAGCGAGGAACTGGGCAAGGAAAAAGGCATCGCCAACGGCGACTGGGTCAAGGTGAGTTCGAACCGCGGCTTTATCAAGGCGCTCGCACTCGTTACCAAACGTGTCCCGGTGCTCGATTGCGACGGCAAGAAAGTGCATACCGTCGGGCTGCCCAATCACTGGGGATTCGTCGGTATCGCCAAGCCGGGTTACCTCGTAAATACGCTGACGCCTTTTGTCGGCGACGCCAATACGCAGACGCCGGAGTACAAAGCGTTCATCGTCAACATCGAGAAAGCATAAGGAGAAAACCATGAGCTCCCTGCAAACACTCGATATCGCCCAGCGCTCGGCCACCACCGCGCCCTCACCCTCAATCCGCCAGTCGCCGGAAGTCGCCAAGCTGATCGACGTCTCCACCTGCATCGGCTGCAAAGCCTGCCAGGTCGCCTGCATGCAATGGAACGATCTGCGCGACGAGATCGGCGCCAATGCTGGCACCTACGACAATCCGACCGACCTGACACCCGACTCCTGGACGGTGATGCGTTTCTCGGAAGTCGTACAGGAAGAAAACCGACTGGAATGGCTGATCCGCAAGGATGGCTGCATGCATTGCGCGGAACCCGGCTGCCTCAAGGCCTGCCCCGCGCCCGGCGCCATCGTGCAATACGCCAACGGCATCGTCGATTTCATTTCGGAAAACTGCATCGGCTGTGGCTACTGCGTGGCGGGTTGTCCGTTCGACGTGCCGCGCATTTCGAAGAAGGACAACAAGGCGTACAAATGCTCGCTCTGTTCGGACCGCGTCGCAGTCGGCCTCGAACCCGCGTGCGTGAAGGCCTGCCCCACCGGCGCGATTCACTTCGGCACCAAGGAAGACATGCATGAGTACGCGGAAACGCGCCTCGTCGACCTCAAGGAACGCGGTTTTGCCAAGGCAGCTGTATACGATCCGCCAGGTGTCGGTGGCACGCACGTGATGTATGTGCTGCAGCACGGCGACAAGCCCGAGCTATATCACAACCTGCCGGCGAATCCGCGTATCAGCCCGATGGTGGGCCTGTGGAAAGGCATCGCCAAGCCGCTCGCCACCGCGGCCATCGGCCTCACGGCCTTCTTCGCGTTCTTCCATTTCGTGAAGGTGGGCCCGAATGATGCGGAAGCGCCGGATGTGCTCGATGTCGATGACGGCATCGTCCGCAACGATGACCCACGGCCGCGCGCTTAAAGGAGACGACATGAAAATTATCCGGCGTTACTCCGATTCCGAGCGTGTCAATCACTGGCTGGTGGCGATCTGCTTCGTGCTGGCGGCGTTGTCAGGCCTGGCATTTTTCCATCCGGCGTTTGCCTTCCTCGTGCATCTTTTTGGTGGCGGTCCCTGGGCGCGCATCCTGCACCCGTTCATCGGCGTCGTCATGTTCCTGGCCTTCCTGCTGATGATGCTGCGCTACTGGCACGCCAACACCATGGACGCAGGCGACAAGCAATGGCTGCGGCAATGGCGCGACGTGGTGGCCAATCGTGAAGACCGGCTGCCTGAAGTGGGCCGCTACAACGCCGGCCAGAAGGCGATGTTCTGGCTGATGGTGATCTGCATGATCGTGCTGGTCATCACCGGCATCATGTTCTGGCGTCCGTGGTTTGCGGGCTTCCTGCCGATAAGCCTCGTGCGCCTGGCCAGCCTGCTGCATGCGATCGCCGCCACCGTGCTGATCATCGGCGTGATCGTGCATGTGTACGCCGGCATCTGGGTGAAGGGCAGCATCGGCGCGATGTTGCGCGGCACCGTCACCGAGCGCTGGGCGCGCAAGCATCACGCGGCCTGGTTCCGTGAAATAAACAAGTAACAAATTCAGGCGAAAAAACAAAACGCGCGCCGCCCGGTGCGCGTTTTTTTATCGCATACTGGCGCATGGCTACTGTTCAAAAAATGCTGTCCCCGGAAGAGATTGCCACGCAGTCTCCCGCGCAGGTTCCGCACCTGCGGTTGCCTGACCGTCGCTACGTATTCGCGGCGCGCGCGGAAAGATTGCGCAGCCTCGCGGGCGGCCACACGATGGCGGATTTCCTGCTGTTCGCGGCGAAGGTGGCGGACCAGCAACAGAAAATGCTCGACGAGATTTCCGGCGTGATGCTACCCAAGGCCGAATTGCTGGCACAGTGTCGTGAGCACGGCATGCCGCCGCTGAATCCACAGACGCTGCCGCGCGAACAGGTATGGTGCGACATGCTGCGCCGGATGCTGCGTGCCCTCGCCGACGAAACCGAAGGCCCCCTCAAGGCACGCATCATAAAGCTCGAAGGCGAGCGCGATGTCCTCTATGAAGCACAGGCCAGCAAGCTGCTGGCGGGCATCATGTTCGGTCTTGACCTGGGTGACGCACCGTTGATCGCAGCCGCCCTGCAGGTCTACTGGACGCATCTCGCCACCACACTCGGCGTGGAGGAATTTCCGGCGCTTGACGTGCCGAATCTCTGTCCCTGCTGCGGCCAGCGCCCCGTCGCCAGCATCACCCGCATCGGCGCGCAGGAATCGGGATTCCGTTTCCTGCATTGCGGGCTGTGCGCGGCGGAGTGGCATATGGTGCGCATCAAGTGCGCGGCGTGCGATTCCACCAAGGGAATTCACTACCAGAGCATCGACGATGGCCGTCCCGGCACGCAGCACGCGGTGAAGGCCGAATGCTGCGACGAGTGCGACAGCTATCTCAAGATTGTTTACCAGGACCGTGATCCGCATGTCGATCCGGTGGCCGATGATCTCGCCACGCTGGCGCTGGACCTGATGGTCAGCGACGAACTGGGCAAGACCAGTTTCGGTGTGAACCTGATGCTGCTGCACGGTCCCGGCAACGACGGTGACGGCAGCAATCCCGGCGACAACATTCGCGACGACGGCGGAGGCTAGCAACATGCCCGATGAGTCCATGGTGCATGGCTCGAAGGCGTTGTTGAAAAACCTCCCTTCGGTCGACAAGCTTCTCAATTCCCCGGCAGTGGAAACACTGGTGGCGCAGCACGGGCGCCATTTCGTGACGCGCGAAATCCGTGAACTGCTGGCGACATTGCGTGCGGCGCCGCAGGTCACTGCAATGGATGTCGAGGAAAATTCCGTGATGCGCAAATTGGAACGCCGCATCAGCGCCGCCACCGCACCCAGGCTGAAGCGCATGATCAACCTGACCGGCACCGTGCTGCACACCAACATGGGACGCGCATTGCTGGCCGAGGAGGCCGTGCAGCATGTGGCGATGGCCATGCGCTCGGCCAGTAACCTTGAGTTCGATGTCGACAGTGGTGAACGCGGTGACCGCGACAATCTCATCGAGCAGATTCTGTGCGAAATCACCGGCGCCGAAGCGGCCACCGTCGTCAACAACAACGCGGCTGCTGTATTGCTCACCATTGCGGCGCTGGGGGCGGGCAAGGAAGTCATCGTCTCGCGCGGTGAACTGGTGGAGATCGGCGGCGCGTTCCGCATGCCTGACGTCATGGCAGGCGCCGGTGCGCGCATGGTGGAAGTGGGGACAACCAATCGCACGCACCTGCGCGACTACGAAAACGCCATTGGTGCAGACACCGCGCTGATTATGAAAGTGCACACCAGCAACTATGCGATACAGGGATTCACCAGCAGCGTGAGCGAGGCAGAAATTGCCGTGCTGTCGCGTGCAAGGAATATTCCGTTCGCAAGTGACCTCGGCAGCGGCAGCCTCGTCGATCTCGCCGCCTATGGCTTGCCGCGCGAGCCCTTGCCGCAGGAAATGATCGCGGCCGGTGTCGATGTCGTCACCTTCAGCGGCGATAAATTGCTGGGCGGGCCGCAGGCGGGAATCATCGTCGGCAAAAAACAATTCATCCAGCGCTTGAAGAAGCATCCGCTCAAGCGCGCGTTGCGCGTATCGAAAATTGTGCTGGCTGCGCTGGAAGCGACGTTGCAGCTGTATCGCCATCCTGAATCATTGCGCGAGAAATTGCCGACGCTGCGCCTGCTGTCGCGCCCGCAGGCGGAAATTGCAGCCGTGGCGCAACGCATCAAACCAGCCATCGAAAAAATATTGAATGCGCAATTCGAGGTGACCGTCGAGGCCATGAAAAGCCAGATAGGCTCGGGTTCTTTGCCCGTCGAAACACTCGCCAGTGCCGGCGTCGCCATCCGGCCGCGCGAAGAGAAGAAAGCCGGCACCGCGCTGAACCGCCTTGCCGCCGCACTGCGTGCGTTGCCGTGCCCCGTAGTGGGCCGCATCGCCGAGGGCCGTTTGCTGCTCGATATGCGCTGCATGGAAAACGAGCAGGAATTCGTGGCGCAACTGGCAGAACTGCAGATGGAATCCGCATGATCATCGGCACAGCGGGACACATCGATCACGGCAAGACCAGCCTCGTACGTGCCCTCACCGGCGTGGACACCGATCGCCTGCCCGAGGAAAAAAAACGCGGCATCACCATCGAACTCGGGTATGCGTATTTGCCTGTCGCGGACGATGGTCAAAAAGAATCACTGGGCTTCATCGATGTACCCGGCCATGAAAAATTCATCCACACCATGCTGGCCGGCGCGACGGGCATCGACTATGGCCTGGTCGTGGTGGCGGCGGATGACGGCGTCATGCCGCAGACACGCGAGCACGTCGACATACTTTCGCTGCTGGGTGTGGCGCAAGGTGCGGTGGTCATCACCAAAATCGATCGCGTGGATGAGGCCAGGATTCACGCAGTGGAGCAGGAATTAAATTCACTGCTGGCCGCAACGCCGCTTGCGGGCTCTCCCGTGTTTGCGGTTTCCAATGTCAGCGGCACGGGAATTCCTGCACTCCGCGCGCATTTGGTAGCTGCGCATATCGCGCACCAGCGAATGGTTGCCGATGAGCAATTCCGGCTGGCGGTGGATCGCGTGTTCACACTCGAAGGCCATGGTACCGTCGTCACCGGCACGGTTTTTTCAGGCCGCATCGCCATTGGCGACCGCGTGGTGCTGACGCCGCCGCTCGCGGGAAAACAACTCGGCGACATACGTGTGCGCGGTATCCATGCGCAGAATCGCCGCACTGATGAAGGCCGCGCGGGCCAGCGCTGCGCGCTGAATCTTGCCGGGTTAGGCAAGGAAGACATCGCGCGAGGCCAGTGGGTGGTAGCACCGGATGTGGCGCTGGCGACCGATCGCATCGATGTCTCGCTCACATTGCTGGCCACGGAAAAAAATCCCCTTCGTGCCGGTACTCATGTGCACGCACATCTCGGCGCCGCGCATTGCCTGGCGCGCGTGATTCCGCTCGATCGCGATGCCATTGCACCCGGCGAATCGGCGATTGCACAACTCGTATTGAGCCGTCCCCTCGGCGCGTGGATCGGTGACCGGCTGGTGCTGCGCGACGCCTCGGCCACCCGCACGCTGGCTGGTGGCCGCGTGCTGGACCCGTTCGCGCCGGCGCGTTATCGCAAGACACCGGAGCGGCTTCATTGCCTCGCGGCACATGCACTCCGCGACGCCGCGCAAAGCCTCGACCAGCTCACGCAATCAAATGCCTGGGGCGTGGATCTCGCGCAATTCGCACGGGCACGCAGCCGCACATTGCAAAGCGTTCGCGCGTTGCCTTCGCGGTGCGTGCGGCTGGGTGTGGGTGCCGATGAATTTGGATTCGACAACCAGCGACTTGCCACGTTGACCGCGGCCCTTGTCAGCGCCATGGACGCACACCATGCGCGGCACCCCGACGAAGCCGGCATGGATGCGCCGCGCCTCAAGCGAATCGCCATGCCCAAGCTGCCCGATAGCGCGATGAACGCGATGGTGGCGACGTTGATGGAGGGGGGCCAGTTGGTACAAAGCGGTGTGTGGCTGGCGCGCCCCGCACATGTTGAAAAACTTAACCAACAGGACAAGCTGATCGCGGATCGCGCGTTACCGCTGATTGCAGAGGGCAAGTTTGACCCGCCATGGGTGCGCGATATTGCCCGGGCCATTGGTCATCCGGAAGCGGCCATACGCGGCGTGCTGGCGCGACTCGCCCGGCGCGGCGAATTGTATGCGGTGGTGAAGGATCTTTACTACGACATCCAGTCCATTGAAGCGTTGTCGGCGATCGCGATCAAACTGGATGAAAGTGATCACACGGTACGCGCAGCCGCATTTCGCGATGCAACGGGGCTGGGACGCAAGCGCGCAATACAGGTGCTGGAATTCTTTGACCAGGTCGGCTTCACCCGCCGGCAAGGTGATGATCACAGGGTACGGAACCGCAGGTTGTTCGCAAAAAGCACGCAAGCACCGGTTGCGGCGGTGGCATGACGCTCGTATAAGGTTTCACCCGAAGCAACACGGAAGAGAATCGTCCCTGGTGGGGCGGCCGGTCTTCAAAACCGGTTGGTGGCGCCATGCGTCGCCGGATGGGTTCGACTCCCATTCTCTTCCGCCACAAACATAAACGCGCAAAGCGCGTCTGACTGAAAAGGTAAGCGGAAGGGAAGCGAGCACTGCTCGCGCATGGGAGTCGAAAGGCATCCGCGCCGGAGGCGAGGTGCCCGGGTCGGGAAACCTGACCGACTCCCATTCTCCACCGCCACAAATTTTTCGCCCCCGCCTGCACTAAACTCTCCTGCCATGCACGCTCGCACCCTCACCTTCGTCACCCTCGCCGCCCTCATCATCCTGGTGTTCGCGGCATTCGCGATCGGCCGTTTTCCGATCAGCCCGGGCGAACTCCTGGCGATTGTCACCGCCAAGCTCACCGGCAACGCCCACACTCTCCCCGCGTCATACGACGCCGTCATTTTCCAGATTCGCGGCCCGCGCATCATCGGCGCTGTGCTCATCGGCGCCGCCCTCTCCGCAGCAGGTGCGGTCTACCAGAACATGTTCCGCAATCCGCTGGTCTCGCCCGACATCCTCGGCGTTTCCACCGGTGCCGCGCTGGGCGCAGTGCTGGCCATCTTCCTGTCGTTGCCGATCCCCGCCATCCAGGGATTCGCCTTCGCCGGCGGGCTTGCGGCGGTGGCGATGGTGTATCTCATCGGAAATGCCGTACGCGGTCACGATCCCATCCTCTCACTCATCCTCACCGGAATCGTTGTCGGCACGCTGCTGGGCTCATGCATCGCGCTGATGAAATATCTGGCTGATCCTTACAACCAGTTGCCCGCGATGACGTTCTGGTTGCTGGGCAGTCTCAGTGCAATCACACCGGGAGACCTGGGCGTCGCGATGCCGTTATTCATCGCCGGACTTGTACCGGTCTATCTGCTGCGTTGGCGTATGGACGTGCTGTCGCTGCCGGACGATGAGGCCCGTGCGCTGGGCGTGAATGTGGGACGGCTGCGCATCATCGTCATCACCTGCGCCACGCTGGTGACGGCGGCGGCGGTGGCGGTCTCCGGCATCATCGGCTGGATCGGACTGCTGTTGCCGCATGCGGCACGGCTGATGGTGGGGCCGTCGTTCGCGCGCCTGCTGCCGATGTCACTGCTGCTGGGTGCGTGTTACCTGCTGGCGGTCGATACGTTGGCGCGCACGATGGTAAGCGTGGAAATCCCCCCGGGTGTGCTGACCGCACTGCTCGGCACCCCGCTGTTCCTGTGGTTGCTGGCGGTCACGCATGCGCGGACGGGGCGCTAATGAATACGCTGCTGTCGGCGCGCAACCTGGCCTACGGCCATCCCGGCAAAACCCTGGGCCGCGACATCAATATCGATTTGCACGCCGGTGAAATCGTTTGCGTGCTTGGCCCCAACGGCGGCGGGAAGACAACGTTGTTCCGCACGCTGCTGGGATTGATTGCGCCGCATGCCGGCGACATCACCCTTGCGGATAAATCACTCGCCACCTGTACGCCCGCCGAACGCGCACAACGCGTGGCGTATGTGCCGCAGGCGGCCCACAGCCAATTCTCATACACGGTGCAGGAAATGGTATTGATGGGCCGCACTGCGCACATGGATTTGCTGGCAGCTCCCGGCGCCGCAGACCACGCTGCCGCAAACGCCGCCATTGCGGAACTGCGCATCGGGCACCTCGCCGGCAAGCCATTCACCCATATAAGCGGCGGCGAACGCCAACTGGTGCTCATCGCGCGCGCGCTCGCGCAAGCAGCGCCGCTGCTGGTGATGGACGAACCGACAGCCAGTCTCGATTTCGGCAATCGCACGCTGGTACTGAACGAAATCCTGCGCTTGAAATCGGCGGGACGCGGCATCATCTTCAGCACGCACGAGCCCGATCACGCATTGCAATGCGCGGACCGCGCGCTGCTGCTGCACCAAGGCAACGTACTGGCGCTGGGCGCGCCGCGCGATGTCGTCACGGCGGCGAATCTGAAGCTGCTTTACGGTGTTGATGTCGAACTGATCGACGGCGTCGGCGCCCGCACCGGGCAAACGCATTGCCAACCTGCGATGCGCATTTTTCATCCCTGACCTGAAGGACTGCCATGCACTTTCTGCTCATGTACGAAGCTGCTGAAAATTACGTTACCGCGCGCACCCCGTTCCGCAAGGCGCATCTCGAATACGCCAACGCCGCTGTTGAGCGCGGTGAGCTAGTGCTGGGTGGCGCGCTGGCGAATCCGCCCGATGGCGCGGTAATTCTGTTCAAGGGCGATTCGGCGAAAGCGGCGGAGGATTTCGCGAAATCGGATCCGTATGTGAAGAACGGGGTGATCAAATCCTGGAAGGTGCGGGAGTGGACCACGGTGGTGGGCGCGGATGCGCAGGTGACGGTGGATCTGAAAACGTTGTGAAAAATTTTTAGTCGCTCCGGCAGGCGCCTGCGCCGTGCTCCACTCCTCACTGCCGCCATTGTGCGTTTCGAGCCCGAACCCCAAGCGTAACTCCAGCACTGGCGCCACTCTCCAGCCAAAAATGACCTGTAAGCCGCGCCCGCGCTTGTGTTTTCCCTACATCTGCCTCGAAAAATCCCGCTCCGGCTCACCTCGAATCGTGAAAGAATTTACCCCTGCCCCGGTTTTCCCGTAAGGAGTTCCTCAATGAACCTCTCCTTTGCCCGATTCATCGCGCCGCTATTGCTGGGCGCCGCCGTGTTGAATGCATTTGATGCCGATGCGCTGGCGCTCACCGGTGCGAAGTCACGCAAGATGCACAACGGACTGGGGCCGTTCGACATAACGCTCGATACTGCCGCCGCGCTCACCGGGAATGTCACGGTCGAGCCGCGCGTGATCGGCACGGGGCACGTGCTGGTTTTCTCGTTCGACCAGGCTGTCACGGTCGCCGGTATCGCCACCGTCACCAATGCCAGCGGTCCGGTTGGCGCCGCAGGCATACCGGTGATCCTGCCGTCGGGCACTGAAGTCAGCGTCACGCTGACCGGTATTCCCGACAACAAGCGGGTAACGGTCTCGCTCAACGGCGTCAACGGTTCGTTCAACACCTCCGTATCGCTGGGCTTCCTGGTCGGCGATGAGAACGGTTCACGCAGCATCGACGGCACCGATGTTACCGATGTGAAATCGAACACCGCATTGCCGCCCACGGCGGCCACGTTCAGGTTCGATCCCAATATCAACGGCGCCATCAACGCCGCTGATCTCGCCACCATCAAGGCGCGCAAGAACCGCGTACTGGAGAGTGGCGTGCCGGTCGTCTGCGGCGGCAACATCCGCTGTGTGGGCGTGGGTAAACAGTACACAACCATCCAGGCCGCGGTTACGGCTGCGTTGGCGGGCGATACCGTGCTGGTGGATGACGGCACCTATGTGGGCTTCCGCGCGACGCGCAGCGGCACAGCGGTCAATCGCATCACCATCAAGGCGGCGGGAACATCAGCCATCATCAATTCCCCCAACAGCACCGGCGACGAAGGCATCACCATCAGCAATACCAGCTACATCACCATCGAAGGATTCACCGTCACCGGCATCAGCCACTACGGCATGGGCGCACACGACGCAACGTCGGACAATCCCATGCGCGGCGTGCAGATCCTCAACAACACGGTGAGTGGTTCGGGCTCGGTGAACATCTATCTTTCGCAGCTCGCCGATTCACTTATCGAAGGCAACAGCGCCAGCGGCTCGGGCACCAGCCACGGTATCTACCTGGCCAATGGCGGCGCGGACAACACCATCCTGCGCGGCAACCGCTGCTTCAACAATTTCAAGAACGGCATTCACCTGAATGGCGATGCCTCGATCGCCGGCGGCGACGCGCTTCACAAGAACATCACCTTCGACGGCAACATCATCTACAACAATACCGACAACGGCATGGATCTCGATGGCGTGCAGGATTCGCTGTTCATCAACAACGTTTTCTACGGTAACGGCCGCAGCGCCATCCGCGTGTTCCAGATCGACGCCGCAGCGGGCGCCAAGAACCTGCGCATCATCAACAACACCATCGCCAGCACCGGCGGCTGGGCGGTGAAGCTGAGTGAGGACCAGGGCGGCCACGTGATTTTCAACAACATCCTGTTCGGCACCAGCGGCAGCATTTCCGTGGGCAGCGCCACCAGCGCCGTATCGAACAACAACATCACCAACAATAAATTCTCGGCCGACAACGACAACAGCACCATCACGCTGGCTGCATGGCGCACGGCCACCGGCGAGGATGTGGCATCGCAAAATTCCACGGCCGCTGCCATCTTCAAGAATGTGGGCGCCAATGATTACACGTTGGCCACGGTGTCCATTGCGCGCGACGCAGGGCTCGCGACGTTTGCGACGTTCAATGCGCCGGCCAAAGATGCCCTGGGTGTGGCACGGCCGGTAGCCGGCCTGTTTGATATTGGCGCTTACGAAACACCATAAAGCCTGTCGATCCGCCGCGGCCGATCAGCCGCGGCCACCGGCAGTTACGATCCGGCCTGCTGCCCTTCGACCAATTTCTCCGCCGCCTCCAGCAGCGCCTGTGAACAGCGCCGGCACTCCTGCGCGATGTGCAACAGCTCTTCACGCGAGAATGGTTTTTTCCCGTCGCGCACGTCCTGCCGCAGTTTCAGCAATGCGAGATCACTGGTCGTCTTGCTGTTGATGCACTCGTTGACTGCTTCCCCAAATTGCCGCGCCATATTGTTGATTTCCTATCTGGATATTCAAGATCGCCGGGAAAGCCCATGGTCCCAGCGCATAGTGAAAAAAGTCGAGCTGCCGCGGCTGGGAAAAAACCAGCCGTTCCGCTTTTTTGCAGGCGCCATCTTCCCCAGTTTTCATCGCCCGCGCTATGTCAAATGACATAGCGCGAATGGCGGAAAACGCCTGAAATACGCACCTGCGCGCCGACCGTCCAATCCGGCTTCCGAGGTACTGCGCGCACGCGACGAAGGTCTGGACAATTTGGCCCTCAAATTGATAATATTTTCCTGTTCGTTTTGTACAAATTCGCGCGCTTAATGCATTTATGGCTACGGTCGAACATCTCTATCTGCCTTACTACGACGGCAAGCATGAACTGCCCGGCTACCCATCCTGCGCGCGTGCAAAGGAACACCTGTCCCGTTACATATTGGTTAACCGGTTGAAACGCCCGCCACTGGTGGTGGGATACCCGGAGAAGGACAGTGACGGCATGCGTGCCGAGTACTACGACTGGTCCGCGACGGCGTGGAAAAAAACGCCGCTGGACTATCGTGGCGCCTACTTTGTGGCGCGGCATGAGGCGCAAAAAAACAGCTAGCACGGTGGTAATTTTTGTTAAGGAAGCGGGGGGACACTGTGGCTAAAAAGCTCAGCGCCGCACTACTAAAAGCATTTGCCGGCAAGGCAAAATGCGATGCGGCATTTACCAGGAAATTCAAAGCCATGCAGGCGGGCGAGGGAAATTATTCCCCGTCGAAGCTCGCGTCGCTTACCGAAAAGTGCGACGACGCCAACGATTTATTCTGGAAGGCGCTGAAGAAGGAAATGCTCAAGTATCCCAAACCGTGAGGCGGGAAAAACTTTTCCCCTCGTCACGAATTTTGCGGCGCACATCCCGAACTGCAGCCTGATGTGAGCGGACGCCAACCGCGCCAGTTGCATTGAATGCCGGAATCATGGAAAGTACGTCCGCTAGAGCGGGGGTGCGGAATTTCGCCCCCCGGCGCCTGTCCAACATTTTTCAAATCACGCTCCAAGATTCCCCATGAAGACCACCAGAAAATATTTCATCGCACTATTGTTCTGCCTCGCACCCGCCGGCGCATTCGCGCAAGGCAACGCTGCCCCCACCGTCCCGGCCAAGTACGCGGAATACACCAGGCAAGCCACGGCGGCCGAAGCCAGCCCGCCCGCAGGCCGCGCCGCGGCTGTTGATGCTGCGTATGCCAAATTACTCAAGGCCGAATTCAACGCATCGCAGTTGAAGCGCGCCAGCCCCGAAGAGCTTAATTACCTGTCGCATGCGGCGGACAAGGCCGCGATGTATTCGCACCAGGAAAGCTATGGAAAAGACATGCTGCTGGTGTTCCGCGAACAGGAAGCACGCAAGCTCGCCGACGACACGCTCTACCGGAAAATGTACGACGTGCTGTATTCGGTGCGATTGCTGGGCGACGCAAACAAGTTGCTGAATGAAAATCCCGACCACTTCAAGGGGTTTTCACTGGCCTACCGTTCTGCCCCGGTCGTTGCCCAGAATGCGCCGACCGAGTGGATCGTGGATCCGTATGCAAACGCGGTAAGGCGGCAAACGGCAGTGTTTCCGGAAGGCTGGTATGTGGTGGTGGTTTCGCACCCGCTCAATTCCGCCTCCCAGCGGGCGATTCACGACATCGCCGCCGACAGCACGCTGGGCGCCGCGTTGCGCAATCACGTCAAATGGCTGGTGCCGCAGGATCGCCAGACCGATCTCAAGGTGCTGCAGGACTGGAACGCAGACCACCCCGACAACATCATGACGGTCGTCTTCCGCGAACGTGAATGGCCACTGATCGATAACTGGGACACGCCGACGTTCTACATCATCAAAGAAGGAAAAGTCGCCGCGAAAATAGCCGGCTGGTCCAAGGATGGAAGCCAGGAAAAGTTGCGCGACGCGTTGAAGCAGATTGGCGCGCTGCCGGCGAAATAGTCCGGTTGCAGCCTGCGGCATATCACGCGGTGCCGCGCGGTGCCGCGGGATGCCAAAGCAGAGTTTGGCGGAAATGCCGGGCGCGGCCATCGCGAATTCGTGGCTGGCGAATTCATCTATATAGTTGAAGCGGTTAAGTCATCCTCAACCGCGATCGCCCGCCTTGATTGCCAGCCCCGTTCCCAAACTCAACATCGCCAACGTCTTCCTCGGCGCGATCCTGTTCCCGTGGCATCGCCGCCGCGACGTTGCCCATGCGCTGCTGGTGCCGATGATTTTCCTGGTCGGTGTGATCGTGGTATGGAACGAGACCGGCGCGAGTTTTGATCCCGGCTTTGCCTGGGTGGTTTCCGGGGTTTACGCGTTTCTCTTCATCCTGCTCGCGGTGAAATGCCACCGGCTGGTGCTGGTGGATGAGCCGGTGGAGGATGCGTGGACACTGCCTCACTGGACGCGGCGGGAAACGCGCTTTGCGCTGTGGGCGGTGATGGTGTGGGGTTGCTGCGTGGCGGCGTTTTACGTCACCACGACTGTGTGCGGCGTGATCTTTCCCGGCCTGGCGGGCATGGCGTCTTTCATTGCGCCGGACGACACGGCCGCCATCATGAAAGCCTGCGAAGTCGCCGGCAATATTGCCTACTGGTATGTGTTCGGCCGCTTCAGCCTCATCTTTCCGGCGAAGGCCCTCGACAAAAAGGGCAACCTGGTGCGGGCGTGGCGTTATTCGCGCGGCAACGGCTGGCGGCTTTTCGCGGTGGTCTGCGTGCTGCCGTTCTGCCTGTCGCACCTGGTGAGTTTCCTGTATCGCAATGAGGCGACGCTGGTGGAATATCTGCTGCTGACCGCGCTGGGCGTGGTGTTTATTGCGGTGGAGGTGACTGCGCTTTCGCTGGCGTACCGTTGGCTGGTGCAGGAGCCTGCGCAGCTGCATATTGAAACCTGAGCAGGTATGTCGACATTTCGGTTATACCCCGGTGTGTGACGCAAGCGCGATTCACCAAAGAAAAACGGAACGCAATGCGCTCCGTTTTTTCTTCCTACGTCGTTGCGTCACGACCGGTCAACGATTGGCGCCTCGTCACTGCGCCGTCACCGTCACATCGTCCACCAGGAATGATGTCGCCACGGTGGAGCCTTCGATGCCCTCGAAATACACACGCACCGTCTGCCCTTTGTACGTTGAAATGTCGAACGTCTTCTGCAGGTACGTCGTTCCCTTGTTCAGGTTCGAGTACGTGGCCAGCGTGGTGAGCACGGTGCCACTGCTGTTGCGCAATTGCACTTTCAGTGTGTCATACGCTTGCGTGGTGGTAGTCTCGTCCGAGACGATCTTCAGCCAGAACGCAAGTGTCACCGTGGTCGCCGTCGAGGGAATGGCAACCTGCTGGTACAGCGTGTCGGTGTGCGCACTGCCATAGCCATTCATCCAGGCCTTGTAGCTGCCCGCATGCGACGCCTGCGTGGTGCTGTTGTCGATCACGCCGCTGCTCGCGGTCCAGCTTGCGGCGCCGCTCTCGAAGCCGCTATTGACGATGAGCTGCGATGACGTGCTGCCCGCCGTGTAACTGACGGTCACGGTGTAGGTCAGCGTGGTACTGCTGCCACTGTAGGCAATCACTTTTACATATACGGTCTTCGCGGTGGCACCGTTGGTGTAATTGAGCGATTCGGTGCTGGTGCCGCCGGTGGATGACGCCAACGTCGCATCGGCGGAATCGACCAGGTAAAGATCGTAGTCGTTGCCGCTGGGGCCGGTCATGGCCAGCGTGATCTTTTCATTGGCGGCCAGCGCGACGGCAAAGTAGTCCTTGTCCGTGGTGTTGCCCATGGTGGCGACGATGGAAGTGTAGCTGTGCGCCACCACATTCGCCGTAGCAACGGTGCCATTGGACTCGGTCTCGTTGAACGTGGTGCCGGCCGCATTGCTGACCGAAAAGCTCACGGCGCTGGAGGTGCCGATATTGTTGGCCGCATCGTAGGCTTTCGCGGTGAGGCTATGCGAGCCGTTGGCCACGGTGGTGGAGTCGAACGCGAATGCATATGGCGACGTGGTGTCGGTGCCTTTCAACACACCATCGACATAGAACTCGACTTTCGTCACGCCCACCGCATCGCTCGCCGTGGCCGAGAACGTGATGGTGCCGCTGGTGCCGGATGACGATGCGCTGACTGTCGGCGCGGTGGTATCGCTGACGGTGTTGCTGACAGTGAAACTCACTGCGCTCGATGTGCCGATGTTGTTGGCGGCATCGTAGGCTTTTGCAGTCAGGCTGTGCGAACCGTTTGCCACCGTGGTCGAATTGAAAGCGAAGGAATACGGCGACGTCGTGTCGGTGCCTTTCAACACACCATCAACATAGAACTCCACTTTCGTCACGCCCACTGCATCACTTGCCGTGGCCGAAAACGTGATCGTCCCGCTGGTGCCAGAGGAAGATGCCGAGACAGTGGGCGCAGTCGTGTCACCGCCACCCGCCAGTTGCTCCACCCAAACCGGCGCCGACCACAGGATCTTGCCGTCATCCTGCGTGATCTTGGCGTAGTAGAAATGTTTGCCAACCGCGGGCGTGGTGGTGGCAACGGCCGTGCTGGCCAGTACGGTAACCGTGCCATTGCGGCCGGGCACGCCTTCGTAAATATTCACGGTCGATACGGTGCGTCCCGCCGTGTTGGCGAAGTTGGCGGTGAGCGTGAGCGCGCCACTGCTCTGGAACCGTTCGCCCATCAGGTGGCCGTTTGCCGTAAGGATGATCTGGGAATTCTTGTCGAGCGTGGCGAATACGCGGCGCGCCTTGAGCGCATCGATGAAATTCGTCGAGTTCAAGGTGGCGCCGGTTGGCAGCAATACGCCGCTGCGGTTGGTGTACGACTTGCCCCAGTTGGCGCAGTGGTTGTCCTGGTTGCTGGCAGGCGCCACATGAAAGCCGCGCTCCAGCATCAGGTTGAACGCACCTTCAAAACTGCTGCGGCCGGTTTCGGTTTCGGTGGTGTTGTTCGAAAAAGCGGAGGTGTTCAACACTTCCGCCAGCACCATGACTTCATCGGCATCGGCGCTATAGCCAAGCGAGGTGCCGCCGACCAGGAACTGGCCGCTGGTATCCGGGTGATTGAACTGGCCGATCCAGCCGCGCTGCTTCATCAGCGCGTACAGGGTCGGGTAATCGCTCTTCGGTGTCAGCGTGTCGGCCAGCAAGGCACCACCGCTGTTGGTTTCCCAGCCCAATAATTCATTGGCATTGAAAATATTCATGTGGCCGCCGTTGTTGATCACGCCCCACTCCATGCCGTAGATGGCGAGGAAGCCGGGGTTGGCGGTGTTGTAGCTGCTGGCGGTGGTGAGACCGGATTGGTACAGGTTATGCACCGTCGTCGGCGAGGCCGACGCGTTGGTGCCCGACGAGCCGTCGAAATAATGGTTGTGCTCTGAGGTCATCAGGAAATCGAGACCGGCCGCCTTGCCGTAGGGAAACGCATCGGCCGGGCTGTACTGGCCGGTCTGCGCAGCCTGCGAGGACGTGCAGGTGGAGACATTGCCGCCGCCGTCGGAATGATTGGTCTGGCTGTGCAGGTTGCCGAAGTACACGGTGTACGGCAACGAGGCGATGGCCGGTGCGGAACGGGCAATGGCATTGGCGCGTTCTCCACGTGCGGTAACGGCTGGTGTCGTGAGTAATTTCGCGGGATTGATCGGCAGCGGCGTGAAGTCCGGCATTTCCGGCACGGCAGGATGGCCGACGCGGATGTCCCATGCCTGTTCAATGACATCGGCATCGGTGACCTTGGCAATGTCACCAATGGCTGTTACGTCGGCAGAGAGCTCGCGCTGTTTGGTGACGGGCACGCTGAACGCGGTCATCTGCACGCGATAGATGCCATCGGGAAGATTACTATTTTTTCCGGTGCGGCCGGCCCAGTCGAGCGCGATTTCCGCGTTGCCGGCTTCGAGTGCGCTGCGACCGCGCCACTCCTGCACCAGGATGCCTTCAGGGGTGACCAGCTGCACACGCCATTGCGCAACTTGCGCGGCGGCATCGGTGGGGTAGGCGAATTTCAGGTTGAAGATGCGCGCCTCGTCGGCGCGTTCACTCACGTACGGTGCGACCAGTGCCGCATCGAGCTCAACATGATCGTGATGAGCCGGCGGATTGTTGGCCGCCGATAGCGGAATGGAAAAAGAAAGGGGCAGGAAAACTGCACCCAGCGTTGCGATAGTGACAGCGCTGAGCCGTCGCAGTTTTACAAACAGGTCGTTGCACACACTCATGATCATTACCCCTTGATGGTTAGATTCGTTGTGATGTCAATGCCGACGCATGCTGCCGCTGATCTCTCCCTTTTTGTTTTTCAGCGGATTGAGTATATCCACAATCCTGACCGTTTAATCAGGATTCGGCAGGACCAGATTAAGACCAAATGGCCGGCAATCCGGCGAGTGAATCTGCGCGCAGCATGGTGGTTGCATGTGTCGTGCATATGACGAATACCCTGATCGGGGGAGGGGCTGGCCGCACACGATAAATCCATGCGGCATTTCCATTGCGACGGCACTGAGGTTCACAAGGGCGCGCGTTATGAACGCGTGATGGCGCGCTACATTCCTGCCGCACCGGCGTCCAATGCGGCGCCTTCACAAAACCTGTTTACCTGGTACGCCCAGTTGCCGGACCCGGCGCTGCGCGCATTGGAAGCCGGCGTGCATCCGGGCACGCAGCAATTGCTGGAGCGACGTTGGCGGACCTCTGGCGCGATGCAATCGACGTGGCCGGATTTCGATGAGTTACCGATGCTGTTCCGCACTTCGCCCCCTGAGCCCGCGTTCGCGTCACAGCCGCAATTGAAACCGCTGGCGAATCTCCACAACTGGATAAAACATCCGGACGAGGTCTTTGCCCTGCTCGCCACGCAAATGCCGCCGGGTACGGCTATCGCCGAACTCAGTTTCGACGATAAATCCATACAGCTGCGAATCGTCGGGCCGATCCGGAATCCCGAACGCAACGAGCCCTCGCCCTTCGGTGATGCTACTTTCGATGAGTACGGCGTACGTGACACCGAGTGGTGGTATCCACGCGACCAGGCCGGCACGAGTTGTTCGCCCGGACACAGCCTGCAGGAACTCACTGCGCTTTTCGCCGAAGCGCCGAACGCAAAAAATTCGCGCCTGTGGAGTGCATCATTCAGTTGCCGCGGCGCGGGAAAGTTGCCGGATACCGGCGGCTGGGACCTGCGCGTGACGAGGATGTGATTGTCATGTGACCTTGGTGCCACCTGTCAATCGTTCCCGCAATCGTCCTTTTTTGCTACCGCCCTCCAACTTTCCCGGTTACCAATTCCGGGCGATTCAAACTCCCCATTCGCCGCTGCTCTTTGCAACATTAACTGCGAACCGCGAAACAACGACAGCGTCCGATGGGCTTGCACTAAAAAATCACGCGGACTTCCCCGTGACCGCCACCCAGTCCGCCATCGCATTCGAGTCCGAAGCCTTGCCTGCGTCCGACGCCGCCATCGCATGCAATCCCGCCATCACGCCTTCACGATCCGCACGCGGCCGGTTCTGGCTGGTCTTCCACTTACCCAGCAGGCGCGTCATCGGAATTTCAATTCCCACGATTGAGCGCAGCAGCGTCTCGATAAAATCAGCCGGTGCATCGCTCACGTTCCACGGCATCGGCATGGGCGATTCGAAATGCTGCGTCAGGGTCTCCAGGAAATCGCGTAACCACACCGCATCGTCGATGGCGCGCAATGTGCCGTGCGCGTGCACGACCGCGTAGTTCCAGGTGGGCACTACCTTGCCGTGTTCTTTCTTTGACGGGTACCAGGACGGCGAGACGTACGCGTCCGGCCCCTGGAATACCACCATCGCCTCAGCACCCGCTTTTTGCCACAGCGGATTGGCGCGCGCAACGTGACCACGCAGTGTGCCGAACGGTGCGGGCGACGGATCGACCAGGAACGGGATGTGATCTGCGGACAGGCCGTCATCGCTGTGAATGACCAGCGTGCCCAGCGGATGATACTGGATCAGCTGGTGCAGGACATCGACTCTTTCTTCATTGAAATGGGCGGGCAGGTACATGGCAAAACTCCGTGAGGGCGTGGCGGACAATCAGGCAGAAGACGGCAAGACTATCACCCGGTGCGTTGATTTTCGATATCGCGTTTGGGACGCGTGGTTTGAAGCCATCGGCGAATTTGGGCAAGTAAAGATATGTAAATCCAGCAGCGCGCGCATCCCAGGTCATTATTGCTCCGCGAGCCGCCCCCGTGCTGGAGTTTCAATCACAGGAATGAGCGGTTCTGCCTTGCATATCCGCGCGATGAAATCACACCGGCAAAGTTTCGCTTCCCTCACCGAGCGCACGCTGCATCTGCACACTATCCAGCCAGCGCCCGAATTTGAAGCCGATGCCCTTGAACAGTGCGGCGTGCTCGAATCCGCACGCGGCGTGCAACTTTATTGAGCCCAGGTTCGCGCTGTCACCGATCACCGCCACCATCTGCCGGTAGCCGCGCGCGGCGCATTCGTCGATCAACGCCGTCAACAACTTTTTACCGATGCCACGGCCCTTCATTTCATCGAGGACGTAGACCGAATCCTCGACTACAAAGCGATAGCCGATGCGCGCGCGAAAGCTGCTGGCGTAGCAGTAACCGGCGATGGCCCCATCCCATTCGGCCACCAGATACGGGAAGCCTTTTGCGATGACCTCGCGCCGGCGGCGCGCGAATTCTTCAGCGCTTGGCGCCTCGTATTCCCAGGAAGCAGATTCAGTGGCGACACTGTTGGCGTAGATGGCGGCGAGGACCGGTGCGTCTTCGTCGCGAGAGGGACGGATCAGGAGGGTCATGATGTTGAAGGGCAGAAGTAGGTATTTGTTTGAAGCAAATTCTGCACCGCCGCGATCATGAAAAATCCCGCGCATATACGCAAGATCGGCCCGCCTTAGGCCGGGGTTGATTCGCCCAGGTCCCAAAATATTCCCGCCATGATCGCCAGGCCCTCGCGCGCGATCGGCGCGAGCATGTGTTCATTCGGTGCGTGTTGCGAACACGCCGCGTACGAATGCGGAATCCAGATCGTCGGCAAACCGAGCGTATCGGCAAACACTTCATTGGGCAGCGAGCCGCCGAGATTGGGCAGGATCGCCGGTTTCTTTCCGGTGGTGCGGACAATGCTCTCAACGGCCCACGTCACCCAGCGATTGGCGGGATCGAGCCGCGTGGCGCTCATCACTTCATCACGCGCGGGCGTGACCTGCACCTGCGAAAAACCTTCACGCTGCAGATGCCGCTGCAACGCGGGCACCACGTCGTGAGGATCTATTCCCACGACGAACCGCAGATGCCCCCGCGCCCACGCCTTGCCCGGAATCGCATTCACCGGAAAATCCGGATTGCCGACCTTCATGGCCAGAACCGAAAAACTCGACCAGCCAAAAACACGTTCGGCCGGCGACAGTCCTGGTTCTCCCCAGTCGGCATCAATGTCCGGCGCATCACCCTCCCCGCCACCGGGTTCGCAATCCTTCAATGCTTCGCGCACGGTGTCGGGAATATTGGCGGGCCGCCATTCCGGCACCTTGATCGCGCCGCGAGCATCGGTGATGGTGGCAATGGCCTGGGTGAGAATGATGCCGGGGTCGGCGAGCAAGCCACCCCAGTTGCCCGAGTGATGTGCGCCCGCACGCAGGTCCACCGTGAGATCAAAATTCATCACGCCGCGCGAGCCCAGGAAAATAGTCGGCCGCCCCGGCTTCAGGCGCGGGCCGTCGGAGGCGATGAAGACATCGGCCTTCAATGCATCCTTGTGCAATTTGCAAAAAGCATCGAGGCCGGGTGACCCTATTTCTTCACCGGTTTCGATCAGCAGCTTGATGTTGAAACCGAGTTTTCCTTTTGCGGACAACACACTCGCCAGCGCACCCAGGTTGACGGTGTGCTGTCCCTTGTTGTCTGCCGTGCCGCGGCCATACAGGCGCTCGCCTTCCTCATGCAGCATCCACGGATTGAGGCCAGTGCGCCACTGCGGCTCAAGTCCGCGAATGACATCGCCATGGCCGTATGACATCACGGTCGGCAGCGTGTCACCCTCCATGCGCGTGGCGATCATGAACGGGCTTTTGCCGACGGGGCTAGCGTAAACGCGGCAGGTGAATCCCAGTTTTTCCAGCGAGGGTGTGAGTTCGCCGCTGAGATAGCGTTCGAGGTCGGCAGCACGGTCCGGATTCTGGCTCTCGGTGGGAATCGCCACGCGACGCGCGAGATCGGCATGAAACGCCTTGCTGTCGAAATAATTTTCGGCGGACGCGATGGCTTGCTGGCGGGACATGGAACTCTCCGGTGACGCAATAGGCGGATGCATTAGGCGGATGCATTGCTGGCAGGGAATTCTAGAACGAACTCTCCTGCATCGGCCCGGATATTCTCGTCGCGTTCGGGAGAAACAACTGTTACTCGCCGCCACCCACTGATTTCAGTGCAGGCGACTGGCCTGCTGCGGGTGGCACACGCCACGCGAATCGCTTCCGCAACGTATCGCCATCCGCACGAACCAGTGCAAGCTCTTCAGCGGCCACCGGCACGCTGAACAGATAGCCTTGCGCCATGTCGCAGCCCAATGTCGCCAGCAGCTTCAATTGCTCTTCAGTCTCCACACCTTCGGCAATCACTTTCAGCTTGAGGCTGTGCGCCATGGCGATGATGGCGCGCACGATGGCCACGCTGCCGGCATCGTCGGGGCAATCCTCGACAAACGAGCGGTCGATCTTGATGAAGTTGGCCGGGATGCGCCGCATCTGGCTCAACGATGAATAGCCGGTGCCGAAATCGTCTATGGCCACGCCCACACCCAGTTCACCCAATGCGGCGAGGATGATTTCGGTGAGCGCGTGTTCGCGCATCATCATGGTCTCGGTGATCTCCAGGTGCAGCGCGCCGGGTTCCAGTCCGCTGTGTTTCAGCGCCTGCTGCAGATCGATCATGAAATTGCCGTTGGCGAACTGGCGCGGCGACATGTTTACGGCCACCGTCAGCGGCGACTGCGCCATGAGGTTCCACGCTTTCACCTGCATGCATGCCTGCTCCAGCACCCAATGGCCGATCGGCACTATCGCGCCACTCTCTTCGGCGATGGGAATGAATTCCGCCGGCAGGATCATGCCCTGGTCGGGATCATTCCAGCGCAGCAGCGCCTCCACACCCACCATGGTCTCCGTCGTGAGGTCGATGATGGGCTGGTAGTGCAACACAAATTCGTTGCGGTCCATGGCGCGGCGCAGGCGCACTTCCAGGTCGAAGCGGCGCAGCGTGAGCTGGTTTTGCGCGGCGGTGTAGAACTGGAAATTATTGCGGCCCAGTTCCTTCGCCTGGTACATGGCGATATCGGCATTTTTCACCAGCGTGTTGAGATCGACGCCATCCTCCGGATAGCTGCTGATGCCGATGCTGGCGGTGAGGTTGACTTCGCGGCCATCGAGCACATGGCGTTGCTCCATTGCGCTCAGCACGCTCTGCGCAACATGCGCCACTTCGGACAGCGCACCATGCTCTTCGACCAGGATCACGAATTCATCGCCGCCGAGGCGCGCCACCAGGTCGCTTTCGCGCACGTTGCTCTTGATGCGCGTTGCCACCAGTTGCAGCAGGCGGTCGCCGGCATCATGGCCCAAGGTGTCATTGACGACCTTGAAGCGGTCGAGATCGATGAACAGCACCGAGAATCGGCCTTTCTTGCGCTGCATGCGCAACAGCGCACGATTGAGGCTGTCCATGAACATGGCGCGGTTCGGCAACGCCGTGAGTTCGTCGTGAAACGCGCGATGGCGCAGGTCGTCCTGTGCGCGCTTGCGATCGTCGACATTGTTGAGTGCCGTGAGGATGCAGCTCTCGCCCATGTAACTGATGCGCTGCGACGACATCAGCACCCAGAACGGTTTTCCCTGCGTATCCTTCAGCTGGATTTCCCAGTCGCGCACGCTGCTGTCGTTGCGCAGTGTTTCGATCAGGTGTTCGCGGTCTTCGCGGCGCACGTACAGGTCCTGCGATTTCTGCTGGCCCAGCGAGGACGGCAGCAACTTCAGCTGCGCCAGTGCGCGGTCGTTGGCATAGACGATGGTCTGGTCCACGACGCGCGACATGATGATCGGCAGCGGCGCGAACTGCAGGAGATTGCGCAACTGGTTGCCGCTTTCGCGCAACATCGCCTGCACGCCTTCGTTCTGCCGCATCAGGCGTCGCGACAGCGCGAAGGCCGCGGCCAGCAGGATGGCGACGATGGCCACCATCGCACCCAACAGGTAATCTTCTGCGCGGCGAGAGGCCACGCTGAGGTTGTACGAAAACGCATCTTCCAGCGGCGTGAGTTCCGCATTGAGCTGGTGGAGCTCATTGGTGTACAGCTCGACGCCGCCCGAATCCAGCGTGTTGGACTGGATGTCGGCGCGGATACGGCGGCCGGTTTCCATCAGCCGGTCGCCGAGGATATCCGCCTTTACCCAGACTTCCAGTGCCTTGTCGATGGGCTCGAAATCGCGGAAATTGCGGAACAGGTGAATCATGCCGTCGATGTCGTCGGGATGATTACGGCCACGCACGAATCCTTCAAACGCGATACGCAAATCGGGATTGGGTTTTTCGAGTTCCAGGCGCGCTTCGCGGTCGCCGCGCATGACCGCCATCGCGGCCTGGTAGGCGGTGAAATCGTCCTCGTTGCGCAGCCGCGTGTAGCGCAGCAGCGAATACACCGCTTCCTTCTGCCCCTTCGACCACATGCCTTCGCCCGCCACATACGCGCGGCTGGCCGACATCAGGCCGATGCTGTAATAGGAAAAAAACACCAATGCGACCACGATGGCCGCGAACATCCACACCACCAGGCGCAGGCGGCGGCTGATCGCCGGCGGCTTTGTGGAGCTGACGGGATCGAATTCCGAAAACTGGTTCAGCTGTGTCATTTTTTATTATTAGCAGTAAATACGGGCGGTACCGAAGCCACCAAAGCTGCCAAAGTCACCGGGTTTACACGCTTTACCCGAGTGCCCCAAGTTACGAATACGCCGAAAAGCGAAGTGCGCCCCCAGTTTGGCAGATGGCGGCAGATTTTCAATGCAGGGAAACCACTAGACCGGCAGATTCGCGCGCTCACTCAGGCGGCGGCGAGTCGCGCGAACCCTGCTTCAAGGTCGCGGATGAGGTCGTCGGGGTCTTCGAGCCCGATGTTGTAGCGAACCAGGTTGCCCGGCGGCAACGAATTCACCGTGCGCGCGATATGCGCGGTGACAGCCAGGCTTTCAAAACCGCCCCATGAATAGCCGAGCCCGAAATGTTCGTAGTGGTCCATCATGGCGGCCAGCTGCGTATCGCTGCAATCGTCAAGCTCGATGGTGAAAAGTCCGGCAGCACCGGTGAAATCGCGCTTCCATAAAGCGTGGCCGGGATCACTTTCCAGCGCCGGATACAGCACCCGCTTCACCTCGGGCCGCGCCTGCAGCCATTTGGCGATGATGAGCGCGCTTTCCTGGTGGCGGCGCAATCGCACACCCAGTGTCCGCATGCCGCGCAGAGTCAGGAAACAATCATCCGGCGAGGCGCGCTGTCCCAGGTCATACGTGGTGTCCT
>JBDTWS010000006.1:0-48609 GCA_040006575.1 Betaproteobacteria bacterium | reverse complement strand
GGTGGTCGACATGATGGGACCGCAGGGCACATCCAGCGGATTCAGCATTGCCATCAACTCGCGCTTGGTATATTGCTCGGCGAATTTATTGAGCAGCGTCCACACCAGTTGCTGGTTCTTGCGGCGTTCGGCGATGCTCGCCACGCGCGCGTCGGTGGCGAGGTCGGGCACGCCGACATCGGGGCCGATGCGATTGGCCAGCGCCACCCACACGGCTTCCTGCACGACCACGTAAAGCCAGTCATTCGCGCCATGCGGTTTGCAGTGGATCGCATTGCCGAGCTGGCCACCGCCGGAATCATTGCCGGCGCGCGGTGCATCGCCCATGTCCTTGTACGTCGGCACGGAATACTCAGGCAGCGGACCGTGCGTGAGCCGCTGGTGATCGCGGAATTTCACGCGGCAGAGATTCATCACGCCATCCATCATCGCCACTTCCACATACTGGCCCACGCCCGTGCGATTAGCCTGGTGCAATGCGCCCAGCAAGCCGATGGCCAGATGCAATCCCGTCCCCGAATCGCCGATCTGCGCACCGGTGACAAACGGCGGGCCATCAGGCACGCCGGTCGTGCTCATCGCGCCGCCCATGGCCTGCGCCACGTTTTCATAGGCCTTGAATTCGGCATACGGTCCGGTCGAACCAAAACCCTTGATGGAACCCATCACGATCTTCGGGTTGATATCGTGGATTTTTTCCCAGGTGAACCCGAGACGGTCCAGCACACCGGGCCCGAAATTTTCCATGACGATGTCGCACTGCTTCAACAGGTCGACAAACACCGCCTTGCCTTCGGTCGATTTCATGTTCACCGTGATCGAGCGCTTGTTGCAGTTCAGCATGGTGAAATAAAGACTGTCGGCGCCAGGGACGTCGCGCAACTGGCCGCGTGTGGCATCGCCCTGCGGCGGCTCGAACTTGATGACGTCGGCGCCCATCCACGCCAGCAGCTGCGAGCAGGTCGGCCCGGCTTGCACGTGCGTCATGTCGAGAATGCGTACCCCTTTAAGTGCTTCCATGCTGTTCAGTTCTCCAGTATTGCGTCGATGGATGAAAGATTAACTGTATTACGGATTATTTCTTTTTGGCCGCGGTGGGATTGAGGCTGGTGATGCGCCCGCTTTCCGTGCCCGCTGTTTCGTCGATGACCGCGTTGATGAGCGTCGGCTTGCGTGAACGCACTGCCTCTTCCATCGCCTTGCGCAGTTCTGCCGGTGTCGTCGCATTCACACCCACGCCGCCGAAGGCTTCCATCAGTTTGTCATAGCGCGCGCCCTTGACGAACACCGTCGGCGCGACATCCTTGCCGCCGGTGGGATTGACGTCGGTGCCGCGATAGACGCCGTTGTTGTTCATGACGACGATGCACACCGGCAGGTTGTAACGGCAGATGGTTTCGACTTCCATGCCGCTGAAGCCGAACGCGCTGTCGCCTTCGATGGCGATCACCGGCTCACCCGATTCCACTGCGGCTGCGACGGCGAAACCCATGCCGATGCCCATGATGCCCCAGGTGCCCACGTCGAGGCGCTTGCGCGGCTTGTACATGTCGACAATGCTGCGCGTGAAGTCCAGCGCGTTGGCGCCCTCATTCACCAGCATCGCATCCGGGTTGGCCCTGATGATGTCGCGCACCACATTCAGTGCGCTGTGGAAATTCATCGGCGAGGGATCCTTCGCCAGCGTCTCGGCCATCTTGGAAATATTCTTGGTCTTGCGTTCGGTGATGGCATTGATCCAGTCGGCCGGCGGCTTCTGCCAGTTGGCGCCGACACCGGCGAGCAAGGCGGAAACACATGAGCCGATATCACCCACCAGCGGCGCATCGATCGGCACGTTGCTGTCCATTTCGGTGGCGGCAATATCGATCTGCACAAACTTCTGCCCACCCCAGTCCTTGTGATCCCTGCCACCCCAGGTCTTGCCCTTGCCGTGCGAGAGCAGCCAGTTGAGCCGCGCGCCGATCATCACCACCACGTCAGCTTCGGGCAGCACGTATGAGCGCGCGGCGGAAGCGGATTGCTCGTGCGTGTCAGGCAACAGGCCTTTCGCCATCGACATCGGCAGGTAGGGAATGCCGGTCTTTTCGATCAGCGCCCGAATGTCGGCATCGGCCTGCGCATAAGCTGCGCCCTTGCCCAGCAGGATCAGCGGACGCTTGGCGCCCTTGATCAGGTCGAGCGCACGATCAACCGCGTCCTGCGCGGGAATTTGCCGTGGAGCGGGATCGACCACCTTGATCAGCGATCTTTTTCCTGCTTCGGCATCCATGGCTTGGGCGAACAATTTCGCCGGCAGGTCGAGATACACGCCACCCGGTCTTCCGGATACGGCCGAACGAATGGCGCGGGCAATACCGATGCCGATGTCCTTTGCCTCGAGCACGCGGAACGCAGCCTTGCACAGCGGCTTCGCGATGGCGAGCTGGTCCATTTCTTCATAGTCCCCTTGCTGCAGATCGACAATCTCGCGCTCACTGGATCCACTCAACAGGATCATCGGGAAACAGTTGGTCGTTGCATTCGCCAGCGCGGTAAGGCCGTTGAGAAATCCTGGCGCCGATACCGTCAGGCATACACCTGGTTTCTGCGTGATGAAGCCCGCAATCGCGGCAGCGTTGCCGGCGTTCTGTTCATGCCGGAATGAAATCACGCGCATGCCTTCCGCCTGTGCCATGCGGGTGAGGTCGGTGATGGGAATGCCGGGCAGTCCGTAAATATTGGTGATGCCATTTAACTTCAGGGCATCGATGACGAGATGAAACCCGTCGGTCATTTCAGCGGCTTCTTGAATGGGCTGGCCGGAAGCTGCGGCGGCACCGGCAATGGCAGGTGCTTCATTGGTACCCATACGACTCTCCTCAACAGTATTTTTCGAGTGACATACCGTCGCTTCCGTTTGCGGAAGCGGCCGGGACGCCACGGTTTTATTGATTTTGATCAAGACTCAAAAAACGCTGATCTTCGCTTGTACACCGACATCATAAAAAATGCCAAAATGGTCGCGCCTTGATGCCTGTCAATAACGTGTTTTCTATTTTTTTGCTGCCTGTTTTACGGCTCATTTTCCTGACCATTTTTCGCGCTCATCCTGACCAAAATGACCCTACTGCTTTCACATCCACAACGTGACCTGATCCGCACGCAACTGTCCAAGAACATCGTGCTGCGCACGCTGAAGCCGCGCGCGTTTACCGATCTTGAAAAACATCTCGTCATCACCGACCACAAGAAGGGCGACCTGCTGCTGGGCCAGGGCGATCACGACATGGCGCAGTACTTCATCATGGAAGGCATCCTGAAGCGCGTCGTCTCCAACCAGGAAGGCAAGGAAATGATCCTGCGTTTTTCCAAGGAAGACGACATGGACACCAGCTATGCCGCGTGGCGTTTGCGCACGCCCGCGCCGTACACCATCCGTGCCGTGGTCAAGTGCCGCGTGGCGCAATTGCCGATGGAACAGTGGGTGGAATTCCTGGACAAGCATCCCGCCGCCAAGGACGATTTCGAATATGAAGTCATGCACCTCATGTCGGAAGTGATGGCGCACACCATTACGCTGCACCTGCTTGACGCTGCCGGACGCGTACAACGCTTCCTGCGCAAACACCCCGACCTGTACGAGCGCGTACCGATGAAGGAACTGGCCTCGCACCTGAATCTCTCGGCAGAAACTCTTTCGCGCCTGAAACAAAAAGGCAAGGTGCAGGCCATCCTGGCTCGGTAGTTACGCCGGTTTTCACAGGATCAGCGCGCAAGGCCCGACGGAAAAATCCGCGCACCCAGACTGCCCTTCATCACCGAAAGACGATTGTCCACTGTCGCCACGCCGGGCACTTTGCTCGCAATCCCGGTGCTCTGATCGCGTTCACGCGCGTCGGTGACGATGCCTGAAAGTGTCAGCACGCCAGCGGCCACATCGACAGCGATATCCACCCCCGATGTTGCCTCGTTGGCGCGCAGCGCGGCGCGCACCCTTGCCGCCAGCGCCATATCGCGCAGGCGCTGCTGCGATGCCGGTGTCTCCGCGAATTCGGCGCTCGCGACCAACTTCAACACCATGTCCACGCAGGTCGGTATCGACAGGCGTTCCGTGTTGAGTGTGAGATCGTAGAGTGCAGGATCGCCCCAGTCGACATCGAAATGTTCCGACATGCGCGCGGCGCGGGCCGCATCGTCGGCGCGAATTTCCTTCCTCGCAAGATCGGCGTCGTCCGTTTCCAGGCGCGCCATCAGGCGCTGCACGCGCAATGGCATCGGCGCGCACACCTGCACACACGGGATATGCGAGACCTGTCGAAGCCACAACGTCGCGCCCCAGCCGCGTATCAACACATTCCCTTTCACCGCCAGGTCGAACACTTCTTCGGCGGTGAAAATGGAAATGGTTTTTTCATCCGCGCCCCAGCGCTCGATGGTGCTGGCCTTGCCTTCACGCAGCCGGCGGATCAGGTTTTTCTTGACGTGCATCCTGCCGGCCACCACATCGCCGACTTCATGGCGAATCTGCTCGAGGCCCAGCGCTTCGCACACACCCAGGGCCACATCCTTGCCCAGGGTGGCCATTTCCTGCGTCATCGCGATTACCGGCATGTCGATTTCTCCTGAAGGACCGCCACGTTACTTGCCGCGGATTTTCGAAATGCCCGCCGTGATCGGCGCCCAGAACAGCATCAGCAGGGCCAGGATGGTGACGGTGGACACCAGTCCATTGGCAAAGAAGATCGACATGGTGCCCTGCGACATCAGCATGGATTGCCGGAACGAATCTTCCGCGCGATCACCGAGTACCAGCGCCAGCACCAGCGGCGCCAGCGGGTAGTCGAGCTTTTTGAAAATGTAGCCGACGACACCAAAGACCACCATCAACCAGACGTCGAACATCGAGCTGTGCACGGTGTACGCACCGATCGCGCAGATCACCAGGATCACCGGCGCCACGATGGAGAACGGAATGCGCAGGATGGCGGCGAAGAACGGCACCGTTGTCAGCACGACGATCAGCCCCGCGATATTGCCGAGGTACATCGATGCGATCAGGCCCCAGACAAAATCCTTCTGCTCCTGGAACAAAAGCGGCCCAGGTTGAAGGCCCCAGATCAGCAGGCCACCGAGCAACACAGCCGCCGTCGGTGAACCCGGGATGCCAAGTGTCAGCATGGGCAGCAACGCCGCAGTGCCGGCCGCATGTGCTGCCGTTTCAGGCGCGATTACGCCCTCTATTTCGCCATTGCCGAAATTCTTCCCGTTGGGTGACATGCTCTTCGCGACGCCATAGCCCATGAACGACGCCGGTGTGGCGCCACCGGGCGTGATGCCCATCCAGCAGCCGATCAGGGACGAACGCAACGAGGTTTTCCAGTACTTGGGCAATTGTTTCCAGGTGTCGATCACCACCCGCATCTTGATCTTGCCTTCGGCGCCCTTGAAGGCGAGGCCCTCTTCGATCGTCAGCAGGATTTCACCGATGCCGAACAGGCCGATCACGGCGATCAGGAAGTCAAAGCCCTTCAACAATTCGGTGAAGCCGAAGGTCATGCGCAACTGGCCCGTCACGGTATCGAGGCCGACGGTCGCCAGCGCGAAGCCCAGCATCATCGCTGCAATGGTCTTGAATGGAGAGCCTTTCGACATGCCGACGAAACTGCAGAACGTCAGTAAATACACCGCGAAATATTCCGGCGGCCCGAATCGCAATGCGAACTTCGCGACCAGTGGCGCGGTGAACGTAATCATCAACACCGCAACCAATGCGCCGACAAATGATGACGTGAACGCGGCCGTCAGCGCTTCCCCGGCGCGTCCGTTCTGCGCCATCGGATAGCCATCGAAGGTAGTCGCGACCGACCACGGCTCGCCCGGGATATTGAACAGGATCGACGTGATGGCACCACCGAACAGCGCTCCCCAGTACAGGCACGACAGCATGATGATGGCCGAGGTCGGGTTCATCGAGAACGTCAGCGGCAGCAGGATCGCCACGCCGTTGGCGCCACCCAGACCGGGCAGCACGCCGATCAGTACACCCAGCACGATGCCGACCATCATCAACCCCATGTTGTACGGGGTGAGGACGACGGCAAAGCCATTCATGAGACTTGTGATTTCTTCCATCATCGTCTCCTAGTTCATACCCAGGGCAGCTTCAAGCGGCCCCTTCGGTAGCGGGACCTTGAACCAGATCTCGAACAGCAGGAAAAAGACGACGGGCACCGCAACCGAGACGCTGATGGTCATCAGCCACTTGTATTTGCCCAGCCATTTCATGAACAGCGCGATAAAGATGATCGAAGCCACATAGATGCCCAGTCCCGGCACCGGCCCCACGCCGTCGATCAGCGCGACGTAAATAACGGTCGGAACCATCACCGACAGGATCATTTTTATCGACGAGATGCTGACGAAGGAATCGTCGCTCTTTTCCCGGAGCGCACTGGCGAAATTGATCACGCTCGCCGTGCAAAGGATCAGGCCGATATAAAAAGGAAAATAGCCGGCCTCGGGGCCATCCGAACCCCAGCTTGCGCCAAGGCGGCGGCTGTCCCAGATGACGACCGCGCCGAAAATAAATATCACGACCGCCGTGATGGCATCGACCATCTTCACCGATGCCGCAGATTTTTCACCCTGTGTTTCCACGCGTTCCCCTCCGGATTTATGGTTATTCCTGTGTGCGCGCCGCCAACAAAATGGCCCGCAAGCGTATCTTCAGGCGAAAAAAAGCCCCGGACCCGCTCCGTCCGGGGCTTTGTTTTTTCTTTACTTCTTGGCGAGGAATCCGGCTTCGGTCATCAGCCCCAAGTGTCGCTGCTCTTCCTTGGCGACCCACTTCGTATATTCGTCACCGGTCAGCGTGGTCTGGTCGAAAGCGCCTTTTTCCATGAAGTCTTTCCACTCAGGCGTTTCGCGAACTTTCTTCAGGATGCCGACATAGAAATCGACCTGCTCCTTGCTCACGCCGGGCGCCATGAAGATGCCGCGCAGCATCTGGTAATCGACATCGAGACCCTGGCTCTTGCAGGAGGGAATATCGCCCCAGGCCTGCGTGGGCGTGACCTTGTTCTTGTAGGGCATTGGCTTGGCATCGAATACACAAAGTGCGCGCAGCTTGCCGGCGCGCCATTGCTCGACCGCCTCGATCGGATTGTTCACGGTCGAATCGATGTGCTTGCCCACCAGTTGCACAGCCACTTCGCCGCCGCCCTTGTAGGGAATGTAGGTGAACTTGGCGCCCGACTGCTTCTCGATGGCCACGGTGATGATCTGGTCTTCCTGCTTGGATCCGGTGCCGCCCATCTTCATCTTGCCGGCACCGGCTGCCTTGGCGGCATCCATATATTCCTTGGCCGTCTTGTACGGGGTTTCCGCATTCACCCAGAATACAAAATTGTCCAGCGCCATCATCTGCACCGGTGTCAGGTCCTTCCAGCTGAACGGTACGCCGGTGGCCATCGGGGTGGTGAAAAGGTTCGACAATGTAATGATGATCTTGTGCGGATCACCCTTGGCCGCCTCGACATCGAGAAAACCCTCAGCGCCTGCGCCACCGCCCTTGTTCACCACGACCATCGGTTGCTTCATCAGGTTGTACTTGGTGACGACACCCTGGACAAAACGGGCCATCTGGTCGGCGCCGCCACCGGTGCCGGCGGGAACGACGAACTCAACCGTCTTGGTGGGTTCCCATGCCAGGACCGGCGAGGCGAAGGACACGAGGCCAACAGCCATCGCGATCGAAGCCGCCAGGGTGGATGTGCGGGAAATGCGTGAAGTTTGCACGCTTGATTCAGGTTTGCGATCCAATTTCATGATGTCTCCGAGTTCTAGTTATTCAAAAATTCAGGAATTGACGATTGCCCTGCTGACTTTCTTGTCCCGCTTATTTCGCTTTATCTTGTCCCTGCTTCCATTCCTTCAGTTTTTTGTCGCGCAACCACTGTACGTCAGGACTGGGGCGTTTCACCGGCCGGGGCTTCGCGCTCACGCCCGGCCAGCATCTTCCCAACGCCGACCACGAATATCGCGCCGACCGCCGCAGCCACATAACCCATGGCATGCGGATATTGCGAGGTGAAGGGCTGCAGTACCGCCTCGTCCCATGCCATCTCGCCCGCCACCCAGCCGATCAGCGCCGCGCCGATGGTAATGACAATGGGGTAGCGCTCCATCACCTTGATCAGCAGCGTGCTGGCATAAATTATCAGCGGAATGCTGATGCCAAGGCCGAGCATGAGCAGCAGTGTGTTGTCCTTGGCCGCTGCCGCGACCGCGATGACATTGTCGACGCTCATTACGAGGTCGGCGATCAGGATGGTCCTGATGGCGGCGCCCATCGATTCGTGACTCTTGATACCCTCTTCGCCATCATCTTCGTCGGTAAGTAACTTGACGCCGATCCACAGCAGGAGCGCAGAACCCACCAGCTTGAGCCAGGGCAGCGCCAGCAGTGCGACGGCGAACAGCGTGAGGACGATCCGCATCACAATGGCGGCGCCACTACCCCAGATCACCGCCTGTTTTTGCTGCTTGGGAGGAAGGCTGCGTGCAGCCAGTGCAATCACCACTGCGTTGTCGCCGGAAAGGATGATGTTGACGCCGATAATCTTGAGTAGCGCGGTCCAGAAAAGGGGATCGTCGGGAGTCATGGTCTTTTACCGTTGGGATTGGGGAATATGTGCGAGCATGGGCACTATCGAGACTATAGAATAAGTCATCCACCACAGGGTGATAATCATTGAAGTTCCATGCGCACTCATCGTCACTCGTCTCAACTCCGCTTAGTGGTTTTCCCTTGGTCCGGTCTTTTTAGCCGGGCTTCGAATCGGGTTGCCTGCCGGTCAACGGCCGGCTCTGTTCACTTCGTGCGCCTTTTTTACGCCGCAGCACTCGCGCTTTCATTGATGCTGGGCAAGTATTGTCTTGCATCAACTTCGGCGAATGTTTCAACGGCGACAACGCCTGCCACCGAAATCGCCGCACCCATCACCGGCGTAACAGAGATTGGCAACCGCGAATTTGCGGCGGCACGCAATGCGTTTGAAAAACGCGACCTGAAAGCCCTGGCTTCCGCGAGAAACGCATTTCGCGGCAACCTGCGCGATTATCCGCTGGCAAGTTATGTCGACTACTGGTGGCTGCTGACCAACCTGGGACAGGGCAACACCTTCGCCGCCGGCAACGCGAGCGATTTCAAGGCGTTCTTCGATACCAATGCCGATGGCGTCCTGGCCGAAACGCTGCGCAAGGAGTGGCTGCGCGCGCTCGGCAAGATGGATCGCTGGGACCTGTTCCTGCCCGAGTTCCAGCGGCTCAATATCGACGACGCCGACCTGACTTGCCATCACTGGCGCTATCGCATCGCGCAGGACGATCGCAGCGCGCTGACCGAGGCGAAAGCATTCTGGACCAGCGGTGGACGCACGGCATCGGACAACTGTTATGACGTTTTCGAGCAGCTTCGCGCCGCACAAATGGTAACCACCGAAAATGCCTGGCCGCGTGTGCGCAAATTGCTGGAAGACAACCAGCTCGCGGATGCGCGCAAAAGTGCCGCGCTCATCGACAAACTGCCTGCAACGTTTGAGCGCACGACGGCTTCGGTGGGGCTCAACCCGTCTGCATATCTTGAAAAGGAAAAATTGAATTCGCGGTCGCGTGCGTCGATCGAGTTGTTCCTGTTCGCCATCAACCGAATCGCGCGTTCCGACGCCGGCAAGGCAGCGGGATTGATTGAACAAAAGGGCAAGGACCTGCCTGTGGCTGACCGCGCGCACGCCTTTGCCCAGGTAGCGATGTATGGAGCGATGCAACACGATCCTGCAGCGCTGGGCTGGTATGAGGACGCGAATGTCGCGGTATTGAATGACGCCCAGGCCACGTGGCGCGCGCGCGCAGCGTTGCGCGCAGGCGACTGGGCCGCGTTGCGGCTTGCGGTGGATGCGATGTCGCCGCTCGAAAAGCGCGATCCCGCGTGGCGCTACTGGCTGGCCCGCGCGGAAGCGGCGAGCGGCAATGACATCGGCGCCGCAAAATTACGTGAAGTGCTGGCGCGTGAAAATAATTTCTACGGGCTGCTGGCAGCGGAAGAGCTGGGCCAGCTGCCGACACCGAACTGGAAGGGCTGGCGGCCGTCGGCAGTTGATCTCGCCGCCATCCGGCAGCGGCCGGCCGTTGCGCGCGCTTTGCTTCTCTACCAGTTCGACATGAAAACCGAAGGCGTGCGCGAATGGCTGTTCGCGATCCGCAACATGAATGACCAGGAATTGCTGGCCGCCGCCGAAGCGGCGCGGATGGCCGGCGTACCGGATCGCGCCATCGGCACGGCGGACCGCACCATCATGCTGCACGATTTTTCGCAGCGCTTCCCGATGCCCTATCGCGCCGACTTGCAGGTGCAAGCCAAGGCGCAGGGACTGGATGAATCGTGGGTCTATGGATTGATACGGCAGGAAAGCCGCTTCATGGCCGATGCCAAATCGCGGGTGGGCGCCGCCGGCCTGATGCAGCTGATGCCAGCCACGGCGAAGTGGGCGGCAAAGCAGGTCGGGATGTCCGGATACTCGCCGCAACGCGTGGCCGATGTACCCGTCAACCTCGCATTGGGTTCGTTCTACCTGAAGCATGTGCTGGACGATCTTGGCCACCCGATATTGGCAACCGCCGCGTACAACGCCGGTCCGGGGCGCGCCCGCCGCTGGCGCGCGAACCAGGCGCTGGAAGGCGCGGTCTATGCAGAATCCATTCCGTTTAGCGAAACGCGCGACTACGTGAAAAAAGTCATGACCAATGCCTGGTTTTATTCCAACCAGGCCGGTGTCGCGCAGAGTCATGCCAGCTTCAAGAAAATGATCGGCACCGTGCCCGGCAAACTCGATAACCAGCGTGGCATCAGCAGCCTCGTCAGCGCGATGGCGCCGGCCAGTCCTGCCGTTGCGGCACCGGCCAATGAATAGGAAAATATGAAAGTCTTGCTTCTCGGTGGCAGTGGATTTGTCGGCACGTCGGTCGCTGAACAGCTGGTTGATCGCGGCATCAACGTTACCGTTCCCACGCGTGTGTTCCTGCGTGCGCGGCATTTGACCGTGTTGCCGACAGTCGAAGTGATTGAAGCGGATATCCTCGACAACGAACGCCTGGAACAACTGGTCTGTGGCCATGACGCGGTGATCAATCTTGTCGGCGTGCTTCACGATGGAAAGCGCGACAGCAACGGGCGCGGCAATTTCGAGCGCATCCACGTCGAGCTGCCAAAGCGCATCGCGCAGGCATGCGTGGATACCGGCACGCCTCGCCTGCTGCAGTTGAGCGCACTGAACGCCAGCATCACCGGTCCCAGCGAGTACCTGCAGTCGAAGGATCGCGGCGAAGCGGCGGTGATGGAGATTGCGAAACACCATGCCAAATTCAACGTCTCGTTTTTCCGTCCCTCGGTCATTTTCGGCGAGCGCGACCGTTTCCAGAACCTGTTCGCGGATCTCGTGAAAATATTTCCGCTGATCATGCTCGGTTCTCCCAACGCAAAATTCCAGCCCGTCTGGGTTGAGGATGTCGCCGGCGCAATCGTCGACTCGCTGCCGCTGGATACGCCCTCCGGACAGGCATACACCCTGGTCGGCCCGCGCGTTTACACGCTTCGCGAACTGGTGAAGTTTGTAATGCAGTGCACCGGACATTCGCGTCCCATCATCGGCCTGGGAAAATGGCTGTCGATGATGCAGGCGGGTGCATTTGAATTGCTGCCGGGGAAACTGATCACTCGCGACAACGTGCGCTCGATGAGCCTGCCGAATATTTCCGACCATCCCTACCCCGCCATTTTCGGCACGCCGCAGGCCATGGAAAGCGTGGTGCCGACGTGGCTGCGCACTTTTGAGGTGAACCACGCCGCAGACAAGAATCACGACAATAACAATGGCCGCTCACGCTATGACCACTTCCGTCATCGTGCCGGCCGCATCAAGTAGTTACCAGGAAAAACATGTCCGACACCAACGCCCCAAACCTCACGCTCGTCATCGCCAACCGCAATTACTCTTCGTGGTCGATGCGACCATGGGTATTGCTGTCGCAGTTCGGCATTCCATTCAGCGAAGTGATGCTGAAATTTCACAGTACGGAATGGGATGCAAAAATCAGCACGTACTCGCCCTCGAAGCTGGTGCCGGTGTTGTGGGACGGCCAGCCGGGTGAACCCGCTTCGATCTGCATCTGGGACACCTTGTCCATCACCGAGTACATCGCTGAAACTTTTCCCGCCAAGGCGATCTGGCCCGCCGACAAAAAGGCGCGTGCGCGCGCACGTTCGATGTGCGCTGAAATGCATTCCGGTTTTCGCGCGCTGCGAAGCGAGATGCCGATGAACATACGCGGCCAGCATGCCGGCAAAGGCTATACGCCCGAAGTCGCAAACGACGTCGCGCGGATTGAAACGATCTGGCGTGAGGCGCGACAAGAGTTTGGCGCAAATGGTGCATTTCTCTTCGGTGAATTTTCCGCAGCCGACGCGATGTTCGCGCCCGTGGTGATGCGCTTCAACACCTACCATCCGCCGCTTGCCGCCGACACGCTTGCCTATTGCAAGGCGATCAGCGAATCCGCCGCGACCAGGCAATGGGTTGATGCCTCGATGCTCGAAACCGAATTCGTCGGGGACGATGAACCCTACGCGGCACCAAAGTAACGCGACATGAAGCGCTACGCAGTCGGCGGCAGTGTGCGCGACGAACTCCTCGGGCTGCCGGTGCAGGACCGCGATTACGTTGTGGTCGGCGCCACGCCGGAGGAAATGGTCGCTGCGGGTTACCGGCCGGTCGGCGCCGATTTCCCGGTGTTCCTGCATCCTGAGACACATGAGGAACATGCGTTGGCGCGCACCGAGCGCAAGACCGCGCCTGGCTACAAAGGGTTCGTATTCCACACCTCAGCCGACGTGACGCTGGAAGAAGACCTGCGCCGCCGTGACCTCACCATCAATGCCATCGCGCAGGACGATGATGGCGCGCTGATCGATCCGCATGGTGGCCAGGCGGACCTGGAAAATCGCGTGCTGCGCCATGTCGGTGATGCGTTCGCCGAAGACCCGGTGCGCATCCTGCGCATTGCGCGCTTTGCGGCACGTTTCGCCAATCGCGGTTTCCAGGTAGCCGATGAAACGCTGGCACTGATGCGCGGCATGGTGGACGCCGGTGAAGTCGACCACCTTGTGCCGGAGCGCGTGTGGCAGGAACTGTCACGCGGCATGCTGGAGGCGACACCTTCCAAAATGTTCGATGTCCTGCGTTCTTGCGGCGCACTGGCGCGCATCCTGCCCGAGGTTGATCGCCTTTACGGTGTGCCGCAATCAGCCAAATCGCATCCGGAAATCGATACCGGTATTCACGTGATGATGGTGCTGGACTACGCGGCGGCGCAGAATTTCAACCTGCCCATCCGCTTTGCGGCATTGACCCATGACCTGGGCAAGGGCGTGACACCGGAAAAATACTGGCCGCGCCATCCCGATCACGAGAAAAAGAGCGTTGAGTTGCTCGATGCCGTCTGTGAGCGCCTGCGCGTGCCCGCCGATTGCCGCGACATGGCGCGCATCACGGCACGCTGGCACGGCGAGGTACACAATGCAATGCAGCTGGGCGCGGAAAGAATGCTCGCGGTAATGGATGGCACCGATGCATTGCGGCGTCCGGAGCGCTTCAGGGAATTCCTCACAGCGTGCGCATGCGATCACTACGGCCGGCTGGGATTTGAAAAAGACCCCTATCCGCAGCAGGACTATTTGTGGGCTGCGCTGTCGAAACTCCAGGCGATCCCATTCGCAGACATTGCAAAAAATAATGGTGGCTCGGTGGCGGCGGCCATCGACCGCGCCAAGCTTGAACATTTACAGGCATTCATAAACGAGGGCAAGACAACATGAGGACAAAGACATGAGGACCACAAAATGACACATGGAATCCGTATTCACGAGCACGGCGGCCCCGACGTAATGAAATGGGAAGAGATCGACGTCGGCGCGCCGGGTGAAAATGAAGTCCGCTTGCGCCACACGGCGGTGGGCCTGAATTTCATCGATACCTATCACCGTACGGGGCTGTACAAGATTCCGCTGCCAAGCGCCCTCGGCCGTGAAGCAGCCGGTGTGGTCGAGGCGGTCGGTTCGGGCGTGACTGAATTGAAGGTTGGCGATCGTGTGGCGTATGGCGCTGCGCCTATAGGTGCGTATACCGAGGCACGCCTTGCTCCCGCTGACCGTCTGGTAAAAATTCCCGACAGCGTTACTGACCAGCAGGCGGCCTCGATCATGCTGAAGGGCATGACCGCGCAATACCTGTTGCGGCGCACGTATGAAGTGAAGCCCGGCGACACCATCCTGTTCCATGCGGCAGCCGGCGGCGTTGGTCTCATCTTGTGCCAGTGGGCAAAACACCTGGGTGCTACTGTCATCGGCACCGTCGGCAGTGAGGAAAAAGGCAAGCTCGCCAAGGCCCACGGCTGCGATCACATCATCAACTACACCACCGAGGATTTCGTGGCGCGCGTGGCGGAAATTACCGGTGGCAAGAAATGCGCGGTGGTCTACGACGGCGTCGGCAAGGACACATTCCTGAAATCGCTGGACTGCCTGCGTCCGCGCGGCGTAATGGCGCTGTTCGGCAATGCCTCGGGCAAGGTGGAGCCGTTCGACCTCGCGATGCTGGCGGCGAAGGGCTCACTGTACGTGACACGTCCCACACTCGATACGCACGTTGCCACGCGTGCAGACCTGGTCGCGACCGCGCAGGATTTGTTCGACGTGGTGGGACGCGGCATCGTCAAGGTGGAAATCAACCAGACCTACGCGCTCAAGGACGCGGCGCAGGCGCATCGCGACCTGGAAGCGCGCAAGACCACCGGCTCGACCGTTCTACTGCCGTGAGAATGTAGAATCTCAAGACCAAACTCCAGCACCAGAGCGACGCCCAGGGCAATATGGCCCCGAAATCCGCACCGGTGCTGGAGTTTAATCCCTGACTAGTGCTTTTTTCCGCCCGATCCGGCGGGTAACGCGGTGGACGCACACGCCACGATTCGGGTGACGCCTTCAGTTTGTGGCGCAACGTCACTCAATGAACGGCAGGCGCCACGCATGCAGATTTCATAGTCGGCGGCGTAGGGCGAGCGGGTCAGCCGCAATTCGCGATGCCGCGTGATCACCGGCCGGTATTGCCACCAGCCATTTTTCAGCACCGCGCCATCGGGCGGCTCCATGCCGGCGCCGGAGCCTTTCACGCGCGCGAGGGGTGCCTCGATATATTCGCCCACGACGCGATAATCTTCTTCCCAGCGAACCTTTTCGATCGAGTGCGTCCAGGCCAGCGTGAACGAGGTGTCTGGAAGCCTCACCATCGCGCCGGCCGTGAAAATGCACAGCCCGGCCAACATCAGGCTGCCGGCACCCTGCCGGCCTTGCGCGATTTGACCACGTGGAAAATGACGAATGCCGCCGTCAGCGCAAAGCCGATTTCGTCGGTGACGGGAAGCGCCACCACCAGCATGAAGGCCGCCACCATCGCCAATGCACGCTCGAACCAGGTGAGCGGGACCAGCCAGTAGCCGATGGCGGCGGCGCCCCATAGTCCGATAGCGACCAAGGCCTTGAACACCACATATGCCGTATCGGTCCAGTCACCGCCCTGCAACATCAGCGCCGGCGCATACACCGCCATGTACGGCACCACGAAGCCCGCAATGGCAATCCGCATGGCCTGCATGCCGATCTTCATCGCCGATTCTTTCGCAATCGGCGCCGCCGCAAATGCAGCGAGCGCCACCGGTGGCGTCAGGTCCGCCATGATGCCGAAATAAAACACGAACATGTGCGACACAATCAGCGGCACGCCCAGTTGCAGCAATGCGGGTGCGGCGATCGAACTGGTGATGATGTAGTTGGGAATGGTCGGGATGCCCATGCCGAGAATCAGGCAGACCAGCATGGTCAGGAACAGCGAGAGAAACAGGCTCTGTTTGCCGAGGTCGATGACAAAACCGGCGAAAGTGGTCGCGATGCCGGTCAGCGTAATGACACCGATGATCACGCCCACCAGTGCGCAGGCGACACCCACCGGCAGCGCATGCCTGGCGCCGTCCGCCAATGCATTCAGGGCCATTTTGAGCGTCGCATCACCACCCTTGAGTTTGAAGTTCACCAGGATCAGCAATGCGATCACGGCCATGACCGCGCCGATGCCGAATTTGAAGAAAGCGCTGCAGGCGAGACCGAGTGCCACCCAGAACAGCAGGCGGATGGCGGTGGCCTTCATCGCGCGCGCCACGTTGGCGCCGAAGATCAACACGCAAGTCAGCGCGAGCCCGACCATGCCGGAAAACAACGGTGTGTAACCGGCGAACAGCAGGTACACCAGCCCGATCAGCGGCAGCAGCAAATACCACTGCGCCTTGATCGCCGTCCATGGATTCGGACACTCTTCTTTTGGCAAGCCCACCAGGCCGGCACGCCCTGCTTCGAGATGCACCATCCAGAATGCCGTGGCGAAGTACAGAATGGCCGGAATGGTCGCGGCCTTGCAGATTTCTACGTACGGCACATTGATCGTTTCGGCCATGATGAAGGCCACCGCGCCCATCACCGGCGGCATGATCTGCCCGCCCATGCTGGCGGTGGCTTCCACACCACCGGCGAACGCCGGCCGGTAGCCGAATTTTTTCATCAGGGGAATCGTGAACTGTCCGGTGGTGACGACATTCGCCACACCAGAGCCATTGATGGTGCCCATCAGTCCCGACGAAATCACGGCAACCTTGGCCGGTCCCCCTTTGGTGTGTCCCACCGTTCCCAGTGCGAAGTCGGTGAACAGCCGGATCATTCCCGCCTGTTCGAGGAAAGCACCAAACAGGATGAACAGGAAAATATAGGTGGATGAGACATAGGTCGGCGTACCGTAGATGCCCTCGGTGCCGAAGCCCAACTGGTTGACGACCTGGTCGAAACCGTAGCCTCGATGGCCAAGCACACCTGGAAGGTAGTTACCGAATAACGCGTAAAGCAAAAAACACAGGCAGATGAACGGCAACGCGGCACCCATGATGCGGCGTGCGGCTTCGAACACCAGTACCACGGTGGCGATCCCCACGAACATGTCGGCGCGCGTCAGATCGCCGGAGCGCTGGATCAGCTCGGCTTCAAAAATCCAGTGGTAAAAAGAGAGTGCAAAAGCGAACAGCGCGATTGCCCACGACAGCTTCACGAATGGTTTGCCGTTAGGCGTAAAACGCGGATAAAGCGCATAGGTCATGAGCAGGAGGAAGCCGACGTGCACCGCGCGCACGACGGTGCTCGACAGCGGGCTGAATGCCGCCGTCACAATCTGGAATGTCGAAAACGCGATCGCGATCCAGAATACTGCGCCAGTCAGCGGATGCAGCGACGTTTCGTTTTGCGCGGACGTGCTGGCCCCCGGCAACGTTGTGGTCTCAAGCGATTTGTCGCTCATGTCTTTTCTCCTCCCGTCTGGTGCGGGACCGTTTTTACTATTTGCCAAGTCACGGGCGCGACCTGGTCCGGGCCTGTTGCGCACAAAAAAAAGGCGGTTCGCGTGCGAACCGCCTTTTTTCCAGGCCCACAGAAATATTCTACTTGAGCAAGCCGACTTCCTTGTAATACTTCTCGGCACCCGGATGCAGCGGCACCGGCATGCCTTTCAATGCGTTTTCGCGCTTGATCGCCTTGGCAGCAGCATGTGCTGCGACCATCGTGTCGAGACCGTCGAACAGCGATTTGGTCATCGCATACACGGTGTCGGCCGGGACGCCTTCGTGCGTCACGAGGAAATTGGCGATCGATGCAGTTTGAACATCCGCAGTCTGGCCGGGATAGGTGTTGGCCGGGATGACGGTCGATACATAGGCCGGATCACCCACCTTGGCGACGATATCGGCTGGTACCGCAACGACGACGATCTTGACCGAGGTCGCAAGATCGCGAATCGAGGCCACGCCGAGCCCGGCGGATTGCAGCGTCACGTCCAGCTGGCGATTCTTGATCAGCTCCACCGACTCACCAAATGGAAGGTATTCCACCTTGGCGAAATCCTTGTAGCTGAGGCCGGCCGCCTTGAGGATGGCGCGGGCATTGAGTTCGGTACCCGATTTCGGTGCGCCGACCGAGATGCGCTTGCCTTTCAGGTCCGCCATGGTCTTGATACCGGAATCGGCGCTGGCGACGATCTGGATGTAGTTGCTGTACGTGGCCGCCACACCGCGCAGCTTCTTCAACGGCGTGGGAAACCCGGCTTCGACATCGCCTTTCCAGGCATCGGATAGCGCATCTCCCAGCGACCAGGCAATCTCGCCCCGGCCGGCTTGAAGCAGGTTCAGGTTTTCTGCCGACGCCTTGGTCGCCTGCACCGACACTTTTGCATTGGGCAGCGCCTTGCCGTAGATATTGCCGAGGGCCACACCCAGCGGGTAATAGATTCCGCTGGTGCCTCCGGTCAGGACATTGATGAACTGTTGCTGGGCAAGCGCCGTCGCCGCGCCCAATAACGCAGCTGAACCGACCATGAGTGTGCAAATCCATTTCCGCATGGAAATCTCCTTCAGTTGTTTGGAAAGATGTTTTGTTCTTATGGCGTGAATAGTACAACATCACCAACTGCAACAAACTGGTAAGGCATTTTTTGCAGGGCAATTGAATAAAACTCCAGCATTGGTGCGGCTTACAGCGGCATTTTGCCCTGCGATGTGCGCCAGTGCTGGTGTTTTCAACAATTCACACGACCTTCTCCTCTGGAGCGCACTCGTATCCCACAATCAAGGGATAGCCCTTTGCGCGCGTTGGGAAGCTAATACCTGTATTCAGGAAATACAAAAAAACAAACACCTCGGGAAGTCGCAATGAACCAAATAAAAACGGGAGCAGCATGGCCCGCGTATTGATCGTCGAAGACGACGCCGCCTTCCGTTCGCGTTATACGCAAATGCTGTCGCACGATGCGGATTTCGAAGTAGTCGCCAGTGTCGGCACAGGTGGCGAAGGACTGGCCATGCTCGACCTGCGCAAGCCCGACGTTCTATTGGTCGACCTGGGCCTGCCCGACATCAGCGGCATCGAAGTCATCCGCCACGCCAGCCGGACGCTGCCCAAATGCGAATGCATGGTGGTCACCGTGTTCGGTGACGAAGAACATGTGCTGGCCTCGATCGAAGCGGGTGCTGCGGGCTATCTGCTGAAAGACGCCAGCGAAGAAAATTTCCTGGCGGGCATTCGCGAGCTGATCAATGGCGGCTCACCCATCAGCCCCATCATCGCGCGGCGTTTGCTGAAGCGCTTCCAGGCCGAGAGCAGCAGTCCGGTGGAATCGAACGACGGCAACACCAGTGGTGTCGCGCTGTCAGAGCGTGAAAAGGAAATCCTGCTGCTGGCATCGAAGGGTTTCAATTACCCTGAAATGGGTAAACTCATGGGCATCTCGCCCCACACCGTCACCAGTCATGTCAAGAAAATATATCGCAAGCTTGCGGTGCATTCGCGCGGCGAAGCGGTATTTGAAGCCAATCGGATGGGGCTTATCCGGACCTTGTAACGTGAGGCATTTTCCCTCGGTGCCGATGTTGTGCAGGGCTTTATGCAACGCATTTGCCGCGGCTGTCCTGCTACTGTCACTGTCGGCCCCGGCGCAGGAAAAAGACGCTCCCAACAAACCCGCCGCCGCAAACACGCAGCCGGCCGCCACGTCCGCCCCGGCAACTGAATCGGTACCCACACCAACGCCCGCGCCCGCGCCGCTGATCATTGACTTCAACGAAGCAGAACTCGCGCAAACCGGCGAGCGGCGCCACCCTCGGGCCGACACGGTGTGGCAACCCGTGCAGCTTCCGGACAGCTGGCGAAAGCAGCAACGCGACCGGCGCAAGATCGGCTGGTATCGCATCCGGTTCACGCTGGCCGCCGCGCCACGCGCGCCGCAGGCGATCTATATCCCGCGCATCACCAACAACATCGCGATCCACGTCAATGGTGTGCTTTTGGGTATCAGCGGCCGCATTGATTCCAGGGAACTCAGCTGGAATACGGCGCAGCTGTTCTTTGTGCCGCCCAGCCTGTTGCGCGACGGCCCCAATGAAATCCTGTTGCGCCTGCATCCCGACGGCATGGCGCGCGCGGGATTGTCGCAGGTGCACTTCGGCGACGAGCCGATGATGCGCGAGCAATTCGAGCGGCGTCTTTTTATCCAGTCGACGGCGCCCAAATTCATTGCGTGGCTGTTGAGCCTCACCGCCCTGCTGTCCCTGGCGCTGTGGGCCAGCCGCCGCCAGGAGACCGTGTTCGGCTTTTTCGGCCTGCTGTGCCTGGTGACGATCATCCGCCTCTGGCATACCTTCACCCGCGATCCCGAATCGCTGGGCTGGGTGCTGGCCGCGCCGGCGATTGCGTGGATGATCGCGATGCAAACTTATTTTGTATTGCGCTTCTGCGGGCAGGCCGCGCCGCGATTTGAAAAAGTCACGCTGGGTTTCGCCGTGATTTCCACCGCCGCACTGCTGGTCTGGAATAACTCCGTGCAGGTGCTGGGCGGCGTATTCCTCATCAATACGGTGCTGGGTATCGCCATGCTGGTGATGCTCACGCGCGCCCTGGTGCGCGCGCCGAAATTCGAAAACCTGTTGCTGCTGCTGGCGGTGTACATCAACTTCGGCCTGGCCATGCACGACCTGATGAATTTTCAGGAAAGGATTGAATTCGATACGCTGTATGTGTTGCCGCTCGGCGGACCCTTGCTGCTGTTCGCCGTGGCGGTGCTGCTGATCCGCCGCTTCGTCGGCGTGCTGGACCAGCACGAGGCACTCAATGCCCAGCTGGCCAGCCGCGTCGATGAACGCGAACGCGAGCTCACGCAGAGCTACGAAAAATTGCGCACGCTGGACCAGCAGCGCACCACTGCGGAAGAACGGCAGAAACTGATGCGCGACATGCATGACGGCATTGGCTCGCATCTCATGTCCACACTGGCGCTGGCGCGCATGGGCACGCTCTCGCAGCACGACATGCAGGAAATCCTCGCCGATTGCATCGACGAGCTGAAGATCACCATTGACTCGCTGGAGCCGGTCGAAAGCGACCTGCTGGTGGTGCTGGGCAACCTGCGCTACCGCCTTGAGCCGCGCCTGAACGCGGCCGGGATCGAGCTGGAATGGGCCGTGAGTGATATTCCCCCGCTCGCCTACCTCGACCCGGATAACACCCGAAGCATTTTGCGCATCGTGCAGGAAGCCTTCACCAACACGTTGAAACACGCGCGCGCCAACCGCATCACGCTGTCAACCAGTGTCGACTACGCCAATGCACGCGTGATTGTGCGGCTCACCGATGACGGGCAAGGATTCAAACCCGGGCAGCCCGCGGGACGTGGCGTGGAGAATATGAAAAGCCGCGCGGCGAAACTCAATGGCGATGTGGAAGTATTGCCGTTGAAAGGCGGCGGTACCTGTGTGAATCTTTACCTGCCCCTGGCGAAGATGGCCTAGTTCGCTACACCGCGGAGACCGCGCAAACCCGCCGTCGCCCGTCTTCGTGGTGCCTGTGCGTTCCGGCAGATCGCACTGGTAACATGGATCATCGAGATGACTCCATGATTCATTCGCGCCCTCCCTGCCTTCCCATCATCCTGCCGTTGCTGTGCCTGCTGGCGGCGGGCTGCGCCTTCGTTCCCGTCAGCGTCGAACGGGCCGCTCCGACGACGGAAGAAATTACGTTCGCGCAGACGCAGCTCTCCGCGCAAAAAAAATTCATGGCGACATTCAAGCCGGTGCAGCAGCCGGTCGCGATCAACGAAATTCATTCGTGGCGGATCCAGCTTTCAACGCCTTCCGGTAAACCCGTTGAGAAAGCAGTCTTCCATATCGGCGGCGGAATGCCGGAACACGGCCACGGCTTCCCGACGCGTCCGCGCGTGACGGAAATCGGCGGAGGTGAATACCGGCTGGATGGAATGAAATTCAGCATGCACGGTCGCTGGGAAATCAAGCTGGGCGTGCAGGTTGGTGAGGATTTCGATGTGCTGACGTTCAACACCATGATCGCATTGCCGGTTGCCAGGTGATGACAGTGCACCATGCAATTCGCGCTCTGCTGGTCGCGGTAGTATCCGTCGTGGCGTGCCCTTTGGAGGCCGCTGCCGATCGCTGGACACCTGCCGAGATCGCGCTGATTTCCTCGCTGCGCCTCAACCAGTTACCGCCCATTCCCGCCGACCCGTCGAACGCGTACGAAAAAAATCCCGCTGCCGTCGCACTGGGCAAGCGACTGTTTTTCGATCCTCGTTTCAGCCGCAATGCCGCCGTTTCCTGCGCGACCTGTCACGACCCGAACCAGCATTTCCAGGACGGCAAGCCGCTCGCGCAAGGCGTGGGTACGGCGACGCGACGAACGATTCCGCTGATCGGCGCGGGGTATGCCGCGTGGCTATTCTGGGATGGCCGCAAGGACAGCTTGTGGGCACAGGCTCTTGGTCCCATCGAGGATGTCGCCGAACATGGCAGCAGCCGCACTCGTGTGGCGCAACTCATGCAGCAAAACTATCACGCGGAATATGCGTCACTGTTTGGAAAAATGCCGCCGCTTCCACCCGGAAATCTCGACGCCAGCCCACTGGGACCGGCTGCATCCGTCAATGCCTGGAATGCGCTGGAAATTACCCGGCAGCAGGACATTTCCCGCGTCTTCGCCAATACCGGCAAAGCCATCGCCGCCTATGAAAAAACGCTGCGCTTCGGCGAGTCTAAATTCGATCGTCATGCGCAAAGCCTGCTCGATCGTGCGCTTTCGCCGGTGTTCAACGAGAACGAGGAAAACGGCCTGCGCATTTTCATCGGCAAGGGACGATGCGTCACCTGCCACGCCGGCCCGCTGTTTACCGACCATCATTTTCATAGCACACGTGTTCCCGAGCGCGATCCCGCCGCGCCCGACCCCGGACGCGCGGCGGCCGTGCATAAAGTGCTGCAGGATCCCTTCAATTGCCTGGGCGCATTCAGTGATGCCAAGCGCGCGCAATGCCAGGAGCTGGAGTTCATCGTCACGAGCGACCCTGGCATCCTTCGCGCCTTCAAGACACCGGGCCTGCGCAACGTGGCGGTGAGGCCGCCTTACATGCACGCCGGCCAGCTGGCATCACTGCGCGAAGTCATTGCCCACTACATGAAGGCGCCCGATGCGGCGCTGGGACCGGACGGCATGGTGCATCGCCTCGGCATCAATTCGGAATTGCTGCCGGTGCTATTGAGCGCCAGGGAAATCGACGACCTGATCGCATTCCTGGGAACGCTGTCCGGCCCGGCGGGTGAACTCGCCGGGCCGCAGGCCAAATAAAACCTGCCGCCTAGTACGGCTGGCGCTCGATGCGTTTCTGCTGCGTGACGCCATTGACCGTGTAGGTCATGGTCGCATTGTTCGCGTCGGTAAAGTCCAGGGACATCGTACCCACGTTCGTCACGCCGACCGCGGCAGGGTTGTACGGCACGCCCAGCCACGCCGATGACGTATGCGAGAACAGGATGCCCGTCCAGACAGTACCGGTCCATGAGCCCCCCTGGGCCGAGAAGAAACTGGCGCGGCCACTGGTGTCGTAGGTGTACCAGACCGGGAACAATGTGCGTCCCTGCTGCGCGATGTTCATGCCCCAACCGTTTTCGGCTATGGTGGCCCACCACAAATCGTTGATGCGCAGATTGGCGCCTGTCGTCTCGGCACCGAAGATCTGCCGCTGGATCGACTTGGTGCCGCTGATGCCGTTGATGGTATAGGCCAGTGTTGCCGTGCTGGCGCTGGTAAATGTCAGCGTAGCGGTGCCCACCGGTGCATTGGCGGCAAAGCGTGACGTGTCGTAGGCGTTGAACGGCGCGGAGGTGGGCAGGTACAGCGGGCCGGTGAGCACCGTTCCGCCCGAAGTGAAAGTGCCCCCCGGCATCACGTACCAGATTGACTTGCCGGCGTTGTCATACGCAAAAATCACGTTGAATTGCACCCCGCCGTGCTGGGTAATGGAAACGCCCCAGCCATTTTCTGAGGGGCCGACCCACCACATGTCCGTATAGTCCAGGGGGGCACTCTCAACCACACTCAGGTTGTAGGCGAGTTGTTCCAGCACCCGTCCCGAGGCGTGGCCGGCGGGATAAAAATAATTCACGCCATAAGGTTTGTTGCCGGTAAATCCGGTTTGCACGGTTACGGTACAACTGGCTACCGCCGCGTCCGTGGCGAGATCGGGCAGGATGGTCACGGGAAGCTGCGCGCAGCCGGTAATGGCCGCGCCGTTCTCAAGGAAACTTACGGTGCCGACCGGGTTGGTCATCTTCACCAAGGCGGTCAACTTGGCCGTGCGACCGCCCACCACGGGTGGCAACGGTGTGGCGTTGACGCTAAGCGTTGCCGCTGTCGTCACGACCGACAGCTGATAGCTTGCGATCGCGGCCTGGAAATTGGCGTCCCCGGAATAGCTTACGTTGTACTGGCGGGGATTGGTGTTCTGGTAGGTGCCGGGCGCCGTACAGCTCGCAGTACCGGCAACCAGCGGCACGGCCACGCAACCCGGCAGCGCAATAATCCCGGGCACGCTGGTGCTGACGTTGAATGTCACGGTTCCGGTAGGCAGGGGGTTGCCCGTCAGCGTGACGACCAGCTTCACTAGCTCACCATACCGGGCGCCGGGTATTGTGGAGGTCAGCGAAATGTTGGGCACCTGGGTGGGCGGCGTTGGCGTGGCGACCACCGCCGGCGTGACAGATGCCGCTACCGATTGCGCGCCGGTGCCTGCGCTGTTCACCGCCGCAACGGTACAGGCATAGGTGGTGCCATTGACAAGGCCGGTGACGGTGATGGGGGATGTCGGTCCGCTCGATATCACCGTGCCGCAGGTAACGGTATAGCTGATGATCGCCGCGCCGCCATTATCGTTAGGCGCAGTAAATCCGATGGTGGCCTGGCGGTCGCCTGCGACGGCGGAAGTGATGGAGGGTGCGCCCGGTGTGCTCACGGCCGCGGATGAGGTCACGCTGACGGTCCCTGATGCTGCACTGGTGCCGATTGCGTTGGTCGCAGTGACACTGCATGAATATGCAACACCGGTAGTCAGTTGCGCAACGCTGATGGGCGATGAGGCGCCTGTGCCGGTGCGCGTGCTCTGACCGGATGCCGTGCACGTGGCAGTGAAACCCGTGACGGGACTGCCACCATTTGCGCCGGCCGTGAAATTGATGAGCGCCGTCCCGCCGGTTGCGCTGCCTGCGCCGATAATCGGTGCTGCGGGCGCGGTGGCGGGTGCAGAGCCGGCAACTGTGCCAGTCACGCGCGCGTTGTTGCGCGGTGAATTGGTGGCTGTGGCGCCGGCATGATTCACAGAAAGCACGCCGTCAGTCGGCAACGTCGCATAGGTAACAAAATCCACCCCTGCAAAATTGACGGTGACGTTACTGGTAAAGATGAAGTTGTCCGGTACGATGAAATCCGGGGCAGGAACACCGGGCAGCGCCGCGTAGCTTTGCGTTGCAATCAGCACCGTGTCGCCATTGTTGGCATTGGCGAGCGCACTGGGGAACGTGAACGAATGGGTGGTGGCGCCCTGAGCGCTGGTGATCATTTGTCCGGCGAACTGGTTCTGTCCGGCGGCCAGCATCTGGATCTCGATGAATTGCACCGTGCCGCTGGCGTTGGAATACACCTCGTTGATTTGCACGATGTGAAAAGCAGCATGCGAGACCGCGCTGGAAAACAGCAGCAGGATCGACAACAAGACGCCAGCCTGACGATGCAATTTGCGGAACATGATGACTCCTCTCAAAGCACACATACTTCGTGGCGGCCCGCGATGAAAACAGGCTTCAAAATGGCAACGGCCGCTGGGCTATTCAAATGTCTTTCATCCGCCAGGGCAAACCCCTGACCCATCACATCGATCTCTTCGATCAATGTCGCAAACCGGCACGGCATTTTGCCGCCATAGTTTATGCCTGCGCGTGAGCAATAGGACAATTTTTCGAAAACTTAAGTCATGGGCTGTTGAATTTCGCGGTATGAACATTTGGTATTTTTAATCGCATTAGAACGCCGCCCAAGGTGTTCTACACTCGAGACAGCAAGTTGGATTCAACCGGGAGGAACTTTTTTGCGCCACTTCTTTGGTACCGCAGGAATTCAAAAAGGCCTTCTCGTCGTGTGCACACTCTCTGTGGTCACCGTGTGCGGTTGCGCCCAGGTCTCACCCGCGCAACGCGGCACACTGGCACGGCCCGAAATGCAATTCGATTTTGATCCCGCCAGCGCACGCATTGGCGAACAAACCTATGCCAGCAAGGAAGCCGCATCGGGCGGGCGCGTCACCGGCGGTGGCGGCTGCGGTTGTACCTAGTCGTCATTTAACGACACCGGTATTTGTCCATGAAGAAAAATGATTCCACACTGGCCGCGCTGATGTCGGCGGCGGCACTGCTGCCCATCGTCACGCTACCCATTTTGTCGCACGCTGAAACGTCTGCGCAGGAGCCGGTGGCCGCGGCGGACATCGGCAGCTCCTTCATACCGGTCGGCGCAACCATGGGGCTGCGTGTGCTCTCCTATCGCGAGAGCGGAGATCGCATGAAAGTCACCGAACCGGTGCTGTGGCTGAAGACACCTGTGTTCGACAACTGGGAGGTGGCTGCCAGCGGCACGATCGACATCGTCAGCGGTGCATCGCCGGAAATCGTGTCCAACCGCAGCGGCAAACCAGTCCAGATATTGAGCGGCGCGTCGGGCCCGATCACCGATCGCCGCAAGGCCGGCGATGTGTCGTTGAAACGAAAAATCGGCGACAACACGATCAGTCTTTCACGTTCGATGTCGACCGAGGATGACTACACGTCCCACGCATGGGGCGCCAATGCCACCTTCGATTTCAACGAGCGCAATACCACCCTGGCGGTTGGCTATGGCAAAAGCAACGACCGGGTGGGATCGACGCTAGTACCTTCACTCGATGCCCGCCGCGATACGCATGAATACCTGCTTGGCCTCACCCAAATCCTTGATCGCTATTCGCTGGTCCAGAGCAACATCACGCGCACGATGGGGTCGGGTTATTACAACGATCCCTATCGCCTGACGCAATCGATCATCACCAATGCGGCCGGCGGGCAATCGCTCAATCTCTTCGTTGACACACGTCCCTCGGCGCGACCGCAATGGGCCTGGCTGACGCGCTACAAGCGCGCGCTGGCGGCGCAGCAGGCCGTCGTCACGGCGGAGTATCGTTACTTTACCGACGATTGGGGGATTCGCTCGCACACACTGTTCGCGAGCTGGCTGCAGACCGTGAACGAGACGTGGAAGATTGAAGGCGGGCTGCGCTATTACAGCCAGCGCCAGGCTGATTTTTACCGGGCGGAAATCACCTCCTTGCCCGCCCCGCAATATACGTCCAGCGACCAGCGGATTGCCGGATTCGGCGCATTCGAGCCATCGCTGAAAGCCATCATGCAGCTGACCGATGCCATGTCGATTGACGCGGGGATTTCGCTCTATCGCCAGCAGGGCAATTGGAAACTGGGCGGTGGTACGGCGACGTTTCAACCGCTGCAGGCGGTGCTGGTTAATGTGGGTGTGATCTACCGCTTCTAGCCGCTGTCTCGTCACGCAAACGATGCGCTTCGCGGTTAGGATGTGGAATCAGTCCACTCCTGCATTGAAAACACCGGCACGATGAAGTTCACGCCACCATCGCATCACTTGCAAAAAACCCGGGTCGAATTTCGCGCGATGGCGTGCGACAACGTGCTTGAGCTATTTGCGGATAGCGTGACGCTGGCCGATGAGGCAGCCCGTGCGGCGGTGCAGGAAGTCAAGCGTATTGAGGCCAAGTATTCGCGTTATCTGCAAGACAGTGTGGTCTCGAGGATCAATCGCGCCGCCGGACGGGCACCTGTAGATATCGATGAAGAAACGTCGCACTTGCTTGCGTTTGCCGACGCGGGTTTCCAGCAGAGCGGCGGCTTGTTCGACATCACCTCGGGCATTTTGCGGCGCGCGTGGAATTTCAAAGCCGCGCGACCGCCTTCCCATGAAGAAATCGCGCCTTTATTGCCCTTGATAGGCTGGCGGCGCGTGCTGCGCACGCCGTCCCAGGTGAGCCTGCCGCTGGCGGGAATGGAGCTGGATTTCGGCGGCTTCGGCAAGGAGTATGCGGCTGACCGGGCAGCGGCGGTATTGTTGTCGCATGGCTTGCATCACGCGTTCGTCAATCTGGGCGGCGATGTCGTCGTCACCGGCCCCCAGGCCAATGGCGAGTCGTGGCAACTCGGCATCTGCCATCCGCGCGAGCCGCAGGCAATCATCGCCAGTCTCCCAATCGCCTCGGGTGCCATTGCCACCAGCGGCGACTACGAACGATTCCTGGAACACGAGGGCCGGCGCCATTCGCACATCCTTGACCCGCGCACGGGCGAATCCGTGGCCGGGCCGCGAAGCGTCTCTGTGCTGGCATCGACCTGCCTGGTTGCCGGCAGTATCAGCACGATCGCCATGCTGAAGGGTAACGACGCGCAAGCCTGGCTGGACCAGAGCGGTTGCGATTACCTGGCGGTGGATGCGGCGGGAAAGATTTTCTGCAGTCGCAAATTCGATTCAATCACGTAGCGCTGAAATGTTTTTCGCGGTGTCGAATTTCCCGCCTGTCATTCAACGTATCTCGTCGCTTTCCCTGGCAGCTGGCACTACGGAGATGAAGATTTACCGGATACACATCAGGCGCTTCGCCCGACATCCACGCGCGCAAGACCGGTATCATCTGAACTGTCCAATTGACCGTGTGAGAGAAAAATGAAAAAAATATTCCTGCTGTCGCTGTCGCTTTTTTCCCTTGCGTTTTCACATGCCGCGTTTTCCCAGGGACGCCCCAACCCTGCCGCCCTCATCGCCGCCCAACGCGAAGCTATGGCCGCATTCGCAAGCATGGATGGCGTTTGGCGTGGGCCCGCATGGACCATCCTTCCCAGCGGCGAGAAACACAACATCACGCAGACCGAACGCATCGGTCCGTTCCTTGATGGCTCGGTGAAAGTCATCGAAGGCCGCGGCTACGAGCCGGATGGGAAAGTGTCCTTCAATGCGTTCGGGACGATTTCGTACAACGTGGGCACGCGCGCTTATACGATCCACGCGCACGCCATGGGGAATGTCGGCGATTTCGCGATCTCGCCCACCACTGACGGTTACACCTGGGAAGTGCCGGCAGGGCCGCGGACCATTCGCTACACCGCGACCATCAAAGCTGATACGTTGAAGGAAGTGGGCGACTATATTGAAACCGGCAAGGAGCCGGTGCGATTTTTCGAGATGGTGTTGAAGCGAATCGGGGATACAAAATGGCCGGCGGAGGGGGCAATAGCGCCAAAATAAATCAGCCCAGTGCGCAAGTCACGCACCGCAATTTTTCCCGCTCTCGCGAAGGATAGGAAAATGAAAAGGCTGGCCGCGCTGTCACCGTCTTTATCGCTGTCTTTATCGTTGTTCTTCTCGCTTGCTTCCGCAGCCGAAATCACGGCCGACACACGCATCGACAGCGCGCCCGATGCCGCTGCAATATTGGCAAAATCGGAGCAGGTGTATCGTGAACTCAACACTTACCGCGATGTGGGTGTGGTGGAAAAAGCGCGTGACTCGGTGTGGGAATATCTCATCCGGCACGGAATCAGGGCTCGCCTGTTTTCGAGTACAGGAGGTAACGTCCACCGCTGGACAAAAGCGGGGCGACGTGGACATACCGGCGTTCAAAAGAAAGATGACGTACTGGATTGCAAGGGACAGTCATCTGCTGCTGCTGGTTGACTCCGAGATGGACGGCGGCTCGTTCTCCAGCAAGACGACAACGCGCTACAAACCCATCATCAACACGCCCATTCCCGCAGCGGCCATTGAATTCGGCCATTGATGTTGGTAACCGATGTTTGCCACGAAATAATTTCCGCCGCTGTCGAAAATCCACCCCGCCGTTCGTCGATCACATGTAACGTCATCCAAACAACGGAGGCTGCGAATGAAGATCTACTGGATCAAGGCACAGGCACCACGGCGCGTGCTGGCGCTGGCCAAACACCTGGGCGTACAGGCTGAATATATTGACGCGCTGAAGCTCGACGGCGGCATGAAGTCGCCCGAATACCTGGCGCTGAATCCGAACCGGAAAGCACCGGTACTGGTCGATGGCGATGTGGTGCTGTGGGAAGCATCCGCGATCATGGCCTACCTCTGCATCAAGGCCGGCTCTGACCTGTGGCCCGCGCACAATCCCGCCGAGCAGGTGGACGTACTGAAGTGGCTGTCATGGAACGATTGCCACTGGCTGGGTGCGGTGGGGACGTTTTATTTTGAGCATGTGGTCAAGGGCACGTTCGGCCTCGGCATCCCGGATCGCGAAGCGCTCAAGGATGAAATACCCAATTTCAAGAAATTCGCGACGGTGCTGGATGCGCATCTCGCGGACCGCAAATACATCGCGTGCGACCGGCTCACGATCGCCGATTTCCAGCTGGCGTCGATGGCGACGTACTGGCAGGAATCGGAAATGCCGATGGCGGAGTTTCCGAATGTGGTGCGCTGGCTGGATGGGCTGAACGAGATTCCGGCATGGAAGAATCCGTGGCCGGAAAGTGGCGCTACAAAGACGTGAACTCAAGCACTGGTGCGGCTTGCAGGCCATTTCTAGCTGGTGAGGCGCGCCGGATGGCGATCTTGCCTCTTGAAGAGTGGGTAGGCATCAAATTATTAACCGTCGTCCCCGCGCAGGCGGGGACCCAGTGACTTTGCGTCGAACGCCGCTGGGTCCCCGCCTGCGCGAGGACGACGGCGTGATTGGGCGATCAGCATTACAAGACGCAAGTGGAAAATCTCTTTTGACGCACAAAAAAACACGAGGCGCGTGCGGAGTATTCCTCACTCCACCCCAATATCCTCCACCCACATCAACTCACATGCCCCATTCCCGCTATCCGTCCTGCTCAGTGAACTGGTCCACGTAAATCCATCACTGCGTTTCGCCTCAACCAGGTAGCCGCGCATCTTCACCACCTGCCCATCGCGCAGCGCTGAAATTTTTTTCGCGACATATTTGTCCGCCGCAATCAAATGCATATTGGCGCTGTGATTCGTCACTTCCTCGTGCGGGATCGGCATGTTTTTCGTACGCCATTGGTACCAGCGCCCGCTCTGCCAGATTTCGATCTCCTTGAGCACCGCCGTGTCCGACATGCGCCCCCAGCCCACGGCCACATCCACCGGCACCAGGTCGGCGCCCGCATCCCAGCGATAACTTTCCGTTGACAGCACGCGCGCGGCGATTTCGTAGCGCGCCAGAGGCCGGATCTGGTAGCCGGATTTCTGCAATGGCGGGACCGTGCTCACCTCAGCCTGCAGCGGCTCCGCAGAAACGAGAACGCCCGGTGATTGCGTCACCGGGCGTCCCGACCACCATTCACAACCGCCATACAAAACCGGGAGGGCAAACAGCAGCCCAATGACACCGGTGCGCATGGTTGCGTGTGCTTAAGCGGGCATTACGACTTCAATGCCATCAACACTTCCTCCAGCATCTTCTTCGCATCGCCGAACAACATGCGATTGTTCTCTTTGTAGAACAGCGGATTGTCCACGCCCGCGTAGCCGGAGGCCATGCTACGCTTCATGACGATGGATGTCTTGGCTTTCCAAACTTCCAGCACCGGCATGCCGGCGATGGGGCTGGTGGGATCGTCCTGCGCGCTCGGGTTGACGATATCGTTGGCGCCGATGATCATCGTCACGTCGGTGTTGGGGAAATCTTCGTTGATCTCGTCCATCTCCATCACGATGTCGTAAGGCACTCTCGCTTCGGCCAGCAGCACGTTCATGTGGCCCGGCATGCGGCCCGCGACGGGGTGAATACCGAAGCGCACGTTCACACCTTTTTCGCGAAGCAGCTTGGTGATTTCGTACACCGTGTGCTGCGCCTGGGCAACCGCCATACCGTAGCCGGGTACGATGATCACGTTCTTGGCGTCCTTCAGCAGTTCGGCGGTTTCAGTCGCGCTGATTGGCACGACTTCACCCTGCGGTGCGGCCGCTGCGCCGTCGGCCTTCTTGGCCGGTGCGCCGCCACCGAATCCACCCGCGATCACGCTGATGAAATTGCGGTTCATGGCCTGGCACATGATGAACGAAAGGATCGCGCCGGACGAGCCCACCAGTGCACCGGTCACGATCAGCAGATCGTTGGACAGCATGAAGCCGGTGGCTGCAGCCGCCCACCCGGAATAGCTGTTCAGCATCGACACCACCACCGGCATGTCGGCACCGCCGATGGCCATCACCATGTGAACGCCGAACAGCAGCGCGATGACGGTCATGATGACGAGTGGCATCATGCCTTCATCCACCGTGTGCGAATTCATGAACTGGTAGCCGAACCAGATGACGGCAATCAATCCCGCCAGGTTCATGAAATGGCGGCCGGGCAGCAACAACGGCTTGCCGCCGATCTTGCCGGACAGTTTGCCGAAGGCGATTACTGAACCGGACAGCGTGACGGCGCCGATGAAGATGCCGACATAGACTTCCATGTGATGGATCGCCTTCTCGGTCTCGGTAAGCGACAGCGTTGAACCCGGATCGACATAGCTGGCGAAACCGACCACGCAGGCAGCCAGGCCGACCATGCTGTGCATGAAGGCAACCAGCTCGGGCATCTGTGTCATCTGCACCGTGCGGGCGAGATAGACGCCGATGCCGCCACCGACCACCAGCGAGCCGATGATCCAGGCGATGCCGCCGGCCGTCACACGTGGCCCGAAGATGGTGGCCAGCACGGCGATGGTCATGCCGATCATGCCGTACATGTTGCCGCGCAGTGACGTCGCGGGATTGGAGAGACCGCCCAGGCTCAGGATGAAGAGCATGATGGCGGCGATATAGGAAACGGTAACCAGGCTTTCGGACATGTTGTCGTCTCCCTTATTTGCGGAACATGGACAACATGCGTTGCGTCACCGCAAAGCCACCAAACATATTGATCGCCGTGAGACTGATGCCGGCCACCGCGAGCCATCGTATGACCTCATCGGGTCGATTGGTCACGCCCGCAATCAGCGGTGGCGCAATCTGCACCAGCGCGCCGATGATGATGATGGAGCTGATGGCATTGGTCACGCTCATGAGCGGCGTGTGCAGTGCGGGCGTCACGTTCCACACCACCATGTAGCCGACGAAGCAGGCCAGCACGAACACCGTAAAGTGGCCGAGGAACGCGGCGGGCGCTTTCGCGCCGATGAACCAGAACACAATCGCCGCAACGGCAAACATGATGGCGAGCGAGCTGCCTTTCATCGGTTCGCTGGCCGCGCCGTGGCCACCTTTCTTGGCAGCCGGCATTGCGGCAGCAGCCGGCTTGGGCGGTGGGGCGACCACTTTCAACGGTGGCGCGGGCCAGGTGATTTCACCTTGTTTGACAACCGTCAGGCCACGGATCGCGTCGTCCTCCATGTTGACGTTGATGATGCCGTCCTTGGTCTTGCACAGTTCCTCGGAGAGCCGGAACAGGTTGGTGCCGTACAAGGTCGAGGATTGCTTGGCGAGCCGGCTGGCCAGGTCGGTAAAACCGACGATGGTGACGCCATGCTTGACCACAGATTTGTCGCGCTCGGTGAGTTCGCAGTTACCGCCCTGCTCGGCGGCCATGTCGACAATGACGCTGCCGGCCTTCATCGACTTCACCATGTCGGCGGTGATGAGCCGCGGTGCGGGTTTGCCGGGGATCAGCGCCGTGGTGATGATAATGTCCACTTCACGTGCCTGCTGCGCATACATCTCGCGCTGCGCCTGCTGGAAACCTTCAGACATGACCTTGGCGTATCCGCCGCCGCCGCCACCTTCTTCCTCGTAATTCACCTTGACGAATTCACCGCCCAGCGACTTGACCTGGTCGGCCACCTCGGCACGCGTGTCGTTGGCGCGGACAATGGCGCCCATGCTGGCAGCGGTACCGACGGCGGCGAGGCCCGCGACACCCGCACCGGCGATAAATATCTTGGCCGGGGGCACCTTGCCCGCCGCCGTAATCTGGCCACTGAAAAAGCGGCCGAAGGCATTGGCCGCTTCAATCACCGCGCGGTAGCCGGTGACGCCGGCCTGCGAAGTCAGCGCATCCATTTTCTGCGCGCGGGACAGCGTGCGCGGCAATGCATCAATGGCCAGCACCGTGACTTTTTTCGCGGCCATGGCGGCCATCAGGTCCGGGTTCTGCGCGGGCCAGATAAATGAAATCAGTGTCTGGCCTTCCTTCATCTGCGCGACTTCGTCGGCGGACGGTGCGCGCACCTTGAAGACGATATCGGAGGTCGCCCACAATGCGGCAGCGCTGTCGGCGACACCGGCACCGGCCTTGCGGTAATCGTCATCGCTGACGTTGGCGGCGTCACCCGCGCCGGTTTCCACCTGCACGGCAAAGCCCAGCTTGATCAGCTTTTCAACCGACTCAGGAACGGTGGCAACGCGCCGCTCCAGCGGAAATATCTCTTTTGGTACCCCGATCATTTGCGGCATGGTTCTTGACCCCCTGATTTCGTTTGGAAACAAGTCAGATATTGCCCGATATGCGGGAATGCCCTTGCGGCATCTCCCTGTCCCGCGACCCCTTTTTGATCGCGGCACAAGCAACCATCATCGCGGCTGTTTATGACCGCAAGTGTAAGCGAAGTTTGAGGTATTGGCGCGGATGGGTGTACGCGTGATGAGGGGATATCCGACGCCGTGGGTCGGTGAGCTTGCGGATACCCGCTGTGGCGGCAACCGCCTGCGAGCTGGCACTGGCTTGCAATGCGGGGAGTGAGGCAAATCTAGAGCGGCAAGGGCCGTGCTTTTTCCAATGCCGGAATCGCCACGTCGCCCCGGGTAAACCCGATCACCTTGAAAAACTCCCCCATCTCCGCAGGCGACACCAGCCGCTGCACCTGATTGGTCATCGGCAAATAGGCCGCCACATCCCGCACGTCCACCTTCGCCACCTGCTCCATCAAACCGCTGGCCAGCAAGAAGTTCCCCTGCGTCGTGTAGCCCGCCAATTCCAGTCCTGCCGCGATCCCCGCCTCTGCCACAAAACTGAAATCGACATGTGCCGTGATGTCCTGCAGGCCCGGGTACAAAAACGGATCGGCATGCGCGAAGTGGCGGTAGTGGCACATCAGCGTCCCGGTGTCCCGCTGCGGATGGTAAAACTCCGCGCCACGAAAACCGTAATCGACAAGCAACATCGCCCCGGACTTCAGCGATTCCGCCAGGCTCGTGACTAATGCGCCCACCGCTGGCGCCACTTCGGTGACAAAACCTTCAGTCACCGCGCCGCCCAAGTACTGCGCCTGGATAATCGCGGCCTGCGCATTTACATCCGCAGGTAACGCAGGCACATCCTGCCAATCGAATTTTCCATCCCGCAACGTCACGCCACGCTCAAAGATCCATCCCGCCGCCCACTTCACCAGGTGCACGGGAATCACATCCAGCACTTCGTTGGCGATGATGACGCCGGTGAAATCCTGCGGCAGCGAGTCGAGCCATACAGCGCGGTTGGCCAGATGCGCGGGCAGCGCGGCCAGCGCCTGTTGCTGGCGCTCGCGCAAATCCGCGCTCACTTCCAGCAGGAAATATGTTTCGGGTAAGGCGTTGTTTGCATCAAGCGCCAGCAGGATGTCTTTCGCCAGTTTTCCCGAGCCCGGGCCCAGCTCGAGCACACTCCCACCGGTCTGACGCAACACATCCGCAATGGTCACTGCGAGGCTCTGCCCAAACAGCGCCGAAATTTCCGGCGCCGTTACAAAATCCCCATCGGCTCCAAACTTCCTCGCACCCGCCGCGTAATAGCCGAGACCCGGCGCATATAACGCCAGTTCCATGAATCGCGCGAATGAAATCCAGCCATTGGCCGCCGTGATATCCGCGCGCAACATGGCGGCGCAGGCGGCGGTGTGGGCGAGTGCCGCGCCCTCGGGCACAGGCAACGCATGGGCGGAGGACTTGGGAAGAGGCGGTCGCATGGCGTGAGTTAAAATGACTTGGCTCAATTATCCCATGGCAACTGCGCCACTCTCCCCCTTGAAAAGTCCTGCGATCCCTGCGAATACCACCACACCCGCCATCCTCGTGACCGGCGCGGCCAGGCGCGTCGGTGCGGTCATTGCGCGCACGCTACATGGCGCAGGCGCCAATGTCATTGTGCATTGCAATCGCTCGCGTACGGAAGCGGATGCACTCGCAAGGGAAATGAATACCTCGCGCGCCGGTTCCGCGAAAGTACTGCAAGGCGATCTGCTGGCATACAACGCGCTGAAAGGACTCATCGACCAGGCCGCTTCGGCTTTCGGAAAACTCGATGGCCTGGTCAACAATGCCTCCGCGTTTTACGCCACGCCCGTCGGCAGCATCGACGAAGACAGCTGGAACGAGCTGATGGATTCCAACCTGAAAGCGCCGTTGTTCCTCTCTCAGGCGGCCGCTCCCTATCTGCGCAAAACCGGTGGCGCCATCGTCAACATCGTCGACATCCATGCCGAACGGCCGCTCAAGGATTTTGTGGTGTACACCATCGCCAAGGCCGGACTCGCCGGACTTACGCGTTCACTGGCGCTGGAACTGGGGCCGGAGATTCGGGTGAACGGCGTGTCACCCGGCGCAATCCTGTGGCCTGATTCGGGAACGGATTTTCCGGAAAGCGAGCAGGCGCGCATCGTCGCGCAAACGCCACTGCGCCAGATCGGCTCGCCGGCGGACGTGGCGGGCGCGGTGAAGTACCTGATGCTGGATGCACCATATGTAACCGGACAGATCCTGGCGGTCGACGGCGGGCGCAGCCTGGTGGTTTAGTTTCGTGCGTGCGCTGCCCGTCAGCGGCGCGGATGCAATGAAGCCCTGTCTGTTTCCGTCGATGCCCGCGCCATGCGTGACGCATCGCGCGGTGATCCGCCCCACTGCCGGCTCCACGCCCGCCGCAATTGCAATCCTGACCGGAAACCCGCCACCTCTGCTGCGAGCGTGACACTCGCGCCATGTTCAAGTGACTGGCGCGCACGTTCGAGCCGGATCGATTGCAGATAGTGCAATGGCGATACACCGGCATGGTCGAGGAACAGCCGCAACAGATGGCGTTCGGTCACATGCCCGACCGCCGCCAGAGAAACCATGTCCCAGTCGCGATCCTGTTCGGCATTGATGGCGTCCTGGACGCGATGTACGGCGGCGTGCAGGTGATTGCGATGCACCAGGAACGGAGAAAGCTCGGGATCGCGCGGCGAACGCCGCAGATACACCACCATATCCTCGGCCACACTCGCGGCCAACGCTTCACCACATTCACCGGCAATCATGTGCAAGGCGAGATCAATGCCTGCCGTGATGCCGGCGCTGGACGCTATCGGGCCATCGACCACAAATACGCGGTTATCAATCACCTGCGCTTGCGGGGCCAGGGTACGCAGCATTTGCAGCAATTCGTGGTGCGTCGTGCATTGACGTTTGCCGAGCAATCCCGCACGCGCGGCCAGCAAGGCGCCTGAGCACACCGTCACCAAACGGTGCGGCGAATCCTCGGCAAGCAAAGCGCGCGACAACGCCTGGTTCAGCCATTGCGCTGTGGCATTGATGGCCGGCGTCACCTTGCTCGAATGCGCATTGGGTTGGCCCACCAGCACCACCCAGGTTGGCGCAGTGAGCTCGGCCGGAAAGGGTTCGAGTTCAGCCAGCGACAGTCCGACGGAAGTCGGCAACGACGTTGCCGGCCCCGTAAAGCGCAGGCGAAAACGTGGCGGCAATCCGCTGCCGGCACGGTGCAGGTTCGCCAGGCGAAAAGCCTCTGCCGGCCCGGCGATATCGAGCAGCAGCGAATGTGGTGCGATGACAAACAGCAGATCGATCATGACAGTTGGGTGATCAATGGAGTGATCATTTTCGGACATGGTTTATTGATCGGAAGATACACCACATTCCGGAAAAGTGTGTTGCAGCCGGGCACCAATGTCCGAAATTGATCTAAATGTGTCGCAACGCGCCACGACAGTGAATGCCGCGCTGCCTACCATGGCATCGCGGTGCTTGTTGCGGTCAGTTCCATTTCCTGCAATTCCTGTTGCCATTGCCGTTGCACTTGCCGTCGCGCTTTTAATAACACCAACCATCGAATCATTTACGGATTACGGCCATGATCAAAGTCAGCTTCAGAAATATTGTAATCGCGCTGGCGGTCATCGCAATCCCGCAAACGGCAAACGCAGATGAGGCGACGCCGAGGTTCACAAACACACTCGAGGCGGTCGTGGATGCCGGCATCCGCCCCGGTGACGATTTTTTCGCCTATGCCAATGGCGCGTGGCTTAAGTCCACCCAAATCCCGGCCGGCAAAAGTCGCTGGACGGCGGCAGGCGAAATAGGCGAGCTGGCCAGGAAGCAGATTGCGCAACTGCTCGACGATGCGGCGTCGGCACCCGCCGGATCGACCGCGCGCAAGGTGGCGGATTACCGCGCCGCCTGGATGAACGAAGCCGCCATTGAAGCTAAGGGACTCGCGCCGATCAAACCGATGTTGAACAGCATCAATCGCGTCCATGACAAAGCAGGGCTGACGCAGTTGCTGGGCAGCGGCCCCAGGGCCGATGTCGATCCGATGAACCAGGGTGTGTTCGATTCTTCGCATGTCCTGGGCCTGGCCACACAGGTCAGCATTCATGGTGAGAAAAATTACGTGGCCTTCCTGGTAGAAGGTGGCCTCAGCCTGCCGGATCGCCAACACTATCTCGGCACGGAAACGCGTATGCAACAGGCACGCACACGCTACCGCAATGCCATTGCCAGCCTGCTTGCCATTTTGTGCGCAGGCAACGACGCGGGCGGCGCGAATAGCCAAACAGATTGCGCCACATCGGTATCCAACCGGGCGGATGCCGTGCTGTCACTGGAAACCGCCATCGCGCAAAGCCACGCGACACCGGAAGTCTCGGGCAACGAAAAAAATGCCGACAACGTGTGGACGCGCGCTGACTTCGCGCGCCTGGCGCCGGGCATGGACTGGAGCGCGTTCTTCGCGGCAGCGGGCTTGGCGAAACAGCAGACCTTCGTTGCCTGGCAGCCCGATGCGGTGAAGGGCCTCGCCGCACTGGTTGCATCGCAACCACTCACGGCATGGAAGGACTACCTGCGCGTGCATGTGGTGACGGATTACGTCGACATACTGCCGCGCGATCTCGCTGAACTGGCACCCGCATTGCGTGGCGACGCGGTGGACCCGCCAACCATGCCACGGATACAGCGCGCAACCGCCGCCACCGAATCCGCCATGAGCGAAGCCATCGGCAAGCTGTACGCCGAACGCCATTTCCCGCTGGCGTACAAAACGCAGGTGAAAAAAATTGCCGCCGATGTGGTGACGGCATTTACCAAACGTGTTGAGACGGCACCCTGGTTTTCTGCGCCCAGCAAGGCGATTGCGCTCGAAAAAATGAAGACGCTGTATTTCGGTGTGGGCTATCCGGAAAAATGGGAAAACGATTCCGGCCTGGTCATCAACGCCACCGACGCGGTGGGCAATCGCCAACGCATCGCTGCACGAAACTACCGCCGGACACTGGCCCGCCTGGGAAAACCTGCGGACCGCACCGAGTGGACCGCCCCGCCGCAATGGGTCGGGGCAGTACTGCTGTTCCAGCAGAATTCCTACAATTTCTCGGCCGCACTGATGCAGTCGCCAAAGTTTGACCCTGCCGCGCCGGACGCAAGGAACTACGGCGCCATCGGCGCGATCTTCGGCCACGAGATTAGTCACTTCGTCGATACGCTGGGCGCGGATTACGAAGCGAACGGCAACGCCCGCCGATGGTGGACGGCTGAAGAGACCACGCGATTCGAGGCTGCCTCCACCGCGCTGGTCAACCAGTTCTCGCGATACAGGCCCTTCGCCGATGCCGCCATCGACGGCAAGCTCACCCTCACCGAAAACATCGCCGACCTCGCGGGCCTGTCCGCTGCGTTTGACGCGCATCGCGAGCACCTGCGCGCGACAGCGGGCAGCAAGGCGGCCGACAAGGATTACGTGCGGCAACAGGACCGCGAATTTTTCATCGGCTACGGCGGCGGCTGGCGCAGCAAATACCGCGAGGATGGCCTGCGGAAACAGATCGCCAATGATCACGCGCCGGAAACGTATCGCATTGCCACCGTCCGCAATCTCGATGCCTGGTACGACGCATTCGATGTGCAGCCGGGTCAACTGCTCTACCTCGCGCCGGCCGAGCGCGTACGCGTCTGGTGAGCAGCGACCGAAACGAAATGATGAAAGGGCTCAGTAACGAAGTCCTGACGCGCACCGGCAAAAAAGCGGACCGGTAAAACCTAAGGAATTCTCACCATGTTCAAGCGAATGACAGTGTTTCTCTACGGCGTGTTTTGCTACGTCTTTTTCTTCGCCACATTTTTGTATGCCATCGGCTTCATCGGCAATCTCTGGGTGCCGCGCTCAATGGACTCGCCCTCCGGCGGCGACGTCGCCACCAATCTGGTGATCGATGTTTTATTGCTGCTGATTTTCTCACTGCAGCACAGCGTTATGGCGCGGCCAGCTTTCAAGCGCTGGTGGACAAGATTCATTCCCGAGCCCGCCGAGCGCAGCACGTATGTCCTGTTATCGAGCCTCGCCCTCGTCCTGCTGTTCGCCCTGTGGCGGCCGCTGGGGGGATTGATCTGGTCATTCGATGGCATGGCCGCAAATGTGCTCTACGGCATTTACGCGTTCGGCTGGTTGCTGCTGCTCGCGTCCACGTTCGCCATCGATCATTTTGATTTATTCGGGTTGCGGCAGATCTGGCTTTACCTGCGTGACCGTCCTTACGTCGATCTCAAGTTCAAGACGCTGGGCCCGTACCGGCTGGTGCGTCATCCCATCTACGTTGCGTGGCTGCTGATTTTCTGGGCGACACCGGTGATGACGGCGACGCACCTGCTGTTCGCCATCGGCACCACGACCTACATCCTCCTCGCCATTCGCCTTGAGGAAAAAGACCTGGTCGATCATCTTGGTGATGACTATCGCCGTTACCGCGAGCGCGTGCCGGGGCTCATTCCGTTCACCGGCGGCCGCGCGCCACGCAAACAACCCGGGAGCATCGCGTGAATATGCAAATGATGAATATGCCCCTGCGGGCGGACACGCAACAGCGGTCGCGAACGTCGCGGGCCATTGATTTCGCGGCGTTGCCTTTGGCCGCAAGTATTGAGGGTGATCGCGCATTTTCCGCTGAGGGTGTGGGCTTCGAGGTCATTCACTTCTTTTCCGACAGCCCAACCAGCGCATTGGTGCAGGCACTGCGTGAGTATGGCTGCCAGGTGATCGCACACCAAGCCGACGCCGATATATCCGCGCTAGCCGACGCCACCCGCGCCACTGTCGTCATGGATGTGCCGCACCTGTCGAAGAGTTTCAATTTCTGCCGCCAGCTGCGCGCGCGCGGAATCGATTTTCCGCTGGTGATGCTGGCAGGAACTACCGATCCGTTCGACGAAGTGCTGGCGCTGGAGCTGGGCGCGGATGAGGTGATCGGGCGGCAGGTGCATCCGCGCGTGTTGTTGGCGAGGCTGCATGCGATCTCGCGACGCGCATTGCGAGTGCGCCCGGAAGGTCCTGTCGCAACGCTGCGTTTTGGCGACCTTCATGTCGACGGTGCAAATCGCGATGTCACGTTGTGCGGAAAACGAGTGGGCACGACGTCAGGCGAATTCGACTTGCTATGGCTGCTGGTGCAAAACGCAGGACACGTTATCCAGCGTGACGATGTGCTGCGACGGTTGCGCGGATTGACCGGATCGCATGGCAACCGGTCTATCGATGCGCGGCTTTACAGGCTGCGGCAGCGATTTGCGCATGTGCAGGACGTGGCGGCGCGGATAAAGTCGGTGCGGCCTTATGGATACATGTTTGTGAATGCGCCATGGTAGAGAATAAGCATTGGTGCGGCTCCCAGGGCATTAATGACTGTGGAGGCGCTTCAATGCTGGAGTTTCGCTAGCACGTTTCGCTTTGCTAATTCATGCTGACCGTTCAGCAGGCTCAGGGCCGAAGCTTGTCGTAGCGCTTTCTACGTAAGCCTTGCTTGTCTCGCAGCCCTTCATGGTTCGACAGGCTCACCACGAACGGGAGCGAGGTTGATGGACCGTTTTCATCCCAACCCCACTCAACCGCACTCAACCGCACTCAACCGCATTCCACGCCAACCCAACTCAACTCAACCCCAACCCAACCCAAAAAAACGGCGGACCGAAGTCCGCCGTTTTTATTTCAACCACCTGCCGCCATTTCAAAACACGTAAGTCGCATTCAGGAACACGCGACGTCCCAACGTGTCATACACCTGCGGATACGTATTGCCGTTTCCAAACACCCCTGCCAGCGTGCCGTTGTTCACGATCGGCGGATCCTTGTCCAGCAGGTTGTTCACGCCGCCACGCAACGTGAGTTGTTTCGTGATGGCCCACGACGCCGCGAAGTCGAAATATTCACGCGACGCCATCTTCTTGTCGATCTCGTTCAATGTGGCATTCAGCAGCGGATTGGAACTGGTGCCTTCATTGGCCACCTCGTCGATATGCCGCCAGGTCAACGCCACGTCGAAATTCCAAGGTGTGGTCCAGGTGCCGCGTACCTTGGAGCGCCACTTCGGTGTCGGTACGCCGCAGGTCGGGCCGTGGAGGCCTTTGCAATCATAGGTGCCGCCACCGGGAATCGGCTCGTTCTCGGCCTTGGTAACCAGGGTGCCGTTGATGTTAACGCCCACGCTGCCGTAACCCTGCAGCTTGTGGAGATAGTTGAATCCCAGGTCGATGCCCGACGTTCTCACGGTCGCGATGTTGACGTTGGTGGCGACAATGCGACCCGATGGCTGCGCCCAGATCGACCCAATAATGTCGCGGGTGATCAGGTCGCAGAACTGGCCGGACGACAGGCATTTCTGCAGCACGATATTCGGCGGCAGTGTGGAGATCACATCCTTCAGGCGGATATCGAACGCGTCGATGGTTGCACTCATGTTGCGCATCGGCTCGAACACCAGGCCCACCGTGTAGCTGTCGGATTTTTCCGGCCGCAGGTTGGGGTTGCCGCCCGTCAGCACGTTGTACTGGCCTGCGGGGCTGTCGAGGATCTTGCCGTACTGTGCGGCGGTCACGCCGGTGCGCTGGCACTGGGTAAGCGTCGCGGTGGGTACGGCGCCCGCACACGGGTCGGAACTCGCGGTGAAGAGCGCGTTGGCCTGCACGTCAAACAGTTCATGCACATTGGCCGCACGCGCCGCACGCTGGAAACTGCCGCGCGCCCGCACTGCCTGCACCGGCGCCCATTCGATGCCGAAGCCGTACGAATCAGTCTTCTGGTTGATGCTGTAATCGGAGTGCCGCACGCTGCCGTTCACGCTGAGCAGGTGCGCGAACGGTGCGCCTTCCACCAGGGGCGCGCGCACTTCAGCAAAAATATCCTTCACCGTGTACTTGCCCTGCACACCGATGATGGGACCACCCTGTCCCGCGAGATCGCCGGTGGTGAAGGCGACGTCGGTATCGAGCTGGAGTTTTTCCGTACGCTGCTCGACGCCGAACGCCACGCCGATACCGTTTTTGGCGCTGGGGAGTTTCAATCCGTATGAGCCGAGATCCGCAGACAAGCTGCCGCCGGCGATGGTCTGTTCCGTGGTGCCGCTCTGGAATCCAGGTATCTGTATGTAGCCCAGCGCAGCAGGCGTCACGCCACCCAGGCTCCAGAAATTGTAAGGCACGCAATTGGGATCGGTGCCATTTACGGCCGAGCGGCAAACCGCCGTGCCGTTGGGGCCGACCACCGCATCCAGCGCCAGTGCGGCGCGCGAGAACGAAAACTCGTTCTTGAAATTATTCTGGTAAATCACCTTGGCCGTCTGCATGAAAACGTCATAGCTCCAGATCTTGTCGAGCTCGCCTTTCATGCCCAGCACGGTGCGGAACGAGCTGTGGCGAATGTCGTCCTGGCGCGCTCCGCCTTCGACGTTGCGACGCCCGATGAACACCTGCGACGTATCGCCCGGATTGACCAGCCCCAGGTCGCGCTTCCAGTCCGGCGACAGCAGCGGATTTTCAAAATTCAGCGTGAACGTGGCGCCGCCGAAGAAAAGACCGCTGGGCGCCACCTGCGCGACGGTATGGTCATCATGGAAGGAGAATTCCGTATAGAAATTCATCTTGTCGTTCAGATCGTAATTCGCCGAGGCGTTGAAACCATAGCGCTCCGATGGCCGCTGGTAAAAATTGGTCGGCGCGAAGTTGTACTGATCAGTCGTGGCCGAGAAGGCGCGCGTATTGCCTGCAGCATTGGCCACCGTGCGGCTGGCGCCCGTCGAGAGGACCAGTACACGTCCCGGGAAGGCAGTGCTGGAACCGCCGCAATTGAATCCCGTCGCATCCGAGCCCAGTGAACACGCGCTGAAATCACGCTCCGATTGCAGCAGCGCATCTTCTTTTTTGTAGCTGAAGAACACCGTCGCGTTGCCCCGGCCATTGGCAAAGTTGGAGCCCATCAGGATGTTGGCGTCGTATATGCGCCCGTCCGAGCTCTTGTCCGGCGGCACGACAAATTGCGCCGGGTTGTCGGTCGCACGGCCGGAGATGATGGTGCCGACATTGCCCGGATTCTGCTGCTGGTGGTTGTAAAAGCTTTGGTTGAATTCGACCTGCACACCTTCGAACTTATTGTTCATGATGAAATTCACCACGCCTGCCACGGCATCCGAGCCATATACCGCGCCAGCGCCACCGGTGAGGATTTCCACACGCTTGATCAGCGGCGCGGGAATCTGGTTCAAGTCGGCGGCCGCACTCGCGGTACCTGCACGTGGGCTGCCGCCGGGGACGCGCCGGCCATTCACCAGCACCAGCGTGCGTGTCGGCCCGAGGCCGCGCAAATTCACTGTCGCGGTGCCCGATGAGCCGTTGGAAATGCTGCCACCCTGGTCGGCAAACACCTGCGGCAAATTGTTCAGCAGGTTTTCAACCGAGCGCACGCCGTCGATCTTGATGCTGGCTGCGTCGATCACGGTGACGGGGCTGGCACCTTCCAGGTTCGGCGGCGGGATACGCGTGCCGGTCACTTCAATTTTCTCGGTTTTTTGTGAAGGGTCCGTCGACGCGGCTTGCTGCGCGTGAAGCAACGGGGCGGCCATCAGCGACAGTGCAAGGCTGGTGGCGACGGCGCTGGTTTTTATTCTCGGCAATGATGAAGTCCGGGTGTAATTACGCATGGGTTCCTCGTGGATAGTTGAATCGTTCTGGCGATGTTGTGTCTGTGACGGCAGAGGGCGGCGTGACGCATCACAGCGCACACAACAAAAAAGGTCACAGGACATCGGCGGAAAGCATCGCGGTTGTGAGGGCGAATTACTGCCCCACTTTGCTACGCGAAATCACGGAATGGCGAGGGATGTTGCGAAGTGTTTCGATGAAGAAAGTTGTTGAACGCGGCGAGTGCGTACGTTCAACTGTGACGCGTGGCTGCGCTGGCGCGCAGGCACGAAGGTCGGTATTGACGCTGTTTCAATTCATTGCAATATTCCAGCGCGAAATACAAAGCGCTGTTGTGTGTTCACAACACTGCATTTTTCATTGGGTATTTTGTCAGAGGCATTGCCAAGTATTGCACTAGTGGGTCGTAGCGCTAGGGCATGCTTCTGGTCTGGTCGACCACGTTGTGGGCCAATCTGTGAAATCGCTATCGCAGTTGACCCACCAGTCGCTCCGTCGGCCAGGGAAAATATTTGCCGTTTCTCGTTTGGAAATGAAAATTCGAACAAGAAGGCGGTGCGTCAAGAAGGACGCGAAAGGTGGGTCAACTGGACGAGCGACGCCACATCGTCGTCGTCCCCAGGTTGTCGGTCGCCTCGGCCGTAAAGGTGTACTTGCCCGGCGATAGTTTGCTGACCGTCACGCCATAGGGACTGCTGGTGGTAATACCGATCTGCACCACGCCCTGGTAGAACGCCACCTTCATGAAAGCCTATTTACCTCTCTATTTTTGTTTCCGATATTGGAGTATGCCGCGCCTAATAAATATGATCCCCATTGCAAGCACCGTGATCGCAACAAGTCCTCCAACCCAAGAGTCGGGAAAGTTGACGAGAACAGGTAGCGAAACAAAGAGTCCCGCCAAGATCAAAGCAACTCCAAAAATGATATTCAATATATACATGCTCAGCGATCAACCAATCTCGACATTTCGGGTACCAACAGTTTGCTCCTTGTGATTCGGCACAGCCATTGACGTCACTTCCCGCCCTCACAAATCGGCGGTATGCACTTCCTAATGTCTCTTCCGTATTGCACGTCGCACCTAAACCCACACCACGGCACGCGAAACATCGGCCACCAACGGGTCTTTGCATTAATGCCACAGGCGTCGTAGCAGCGGTCGTGGGCCTGACACGCACGATCGACACAGTTGATCGGCGGAAGACCCCTGTCGCCGGGACAGCACCAGTTAAACCCTGGGAATGGCGTCAATCCCTTCGGATCTATCAAAATCAGCGGATTTCCTCCCACGTACCCATAAGTGCTAATGCCACCCTTTAATCCTATCGGATCGCTTTCGATATATCGCCCAGTGACCGGATCGTAATCTCTGAAGTAGTTGTAAAACATCCCCGTATCCACATCGTAATACTGCCCCGCAAACCGCAGGTTGTACGTGAATTTCGTCCCCGTGTTGCTCGGGTCTTCGTTCGGCAGGTTATTCCCAAACGGATCATCGTTCTTCCATTCCCACACCTTGGCATTGTCACTCGCCCGCGAAATGACCCGGGGGGTATTCAGGTGGTCGGTATGGATGTAATAGATTTGCCTGATCTTCGGATTGACCGTGATGGCGATGGGTGGTGATGTGGCCGTTGCCCCATTGTTGTCGGTTGCGGTGGCCGTGATCGAGTAGCTGCCTTTGGCGACGTTGGCCCAGTTGAGATTGAAGGGCAGTGTGGTGACCCTTCCAATGGAAACCGCACCATTGAAGAACTCCACCTGCGCGATCGTCCCATCGCTATCGGCCGCATCGGTGGCGATATTGATGGCGGCAGGCGCGTTGGTGGTGAAGTTGTCCGCTGGTGCGGTGATCGAGAGGGTGGGTGGCGCATTCACCCACACCTTTACGCCTTGGGAAGTCGTCATTGCTCCTTGGTTATCTGTCGCCTCGGCCGTAAAGGTGTACTTGCCCGGCGATAGTTTGTTGACCGTCACGCCATAGGGACTGCTGGTGGTAACACCGATCTGCGCCGCACCCTGGTAGAACACCACCTTCATGATTTTGCCATCGCTGTCGGCGGCCGTGGCGGTGAGCTTGAAGGTGGCCGGGGCGTTCATGACCGTGCTGCCGGCGGGTGTGGTGATGCTGACCGTGGGCGGGATATTGCCGCTGGCCGGGGCCACCCATGCCATGGCGCTGATCAGCCACGCGCCGCATGTCTGCAACAGCTGGCCTGCGATGGCCGGCCTCATTGGATCACCGCCACCGGAACGTCGTTCAGCCAGAGGGTTTCCTGCAACGGCTCGCCACTGTTTTCGTATTCACCGATCAATCGCCCGGCTTCGTCGTAGACAAAACGCGTTGTCACGCCATTCACGGTCTTGCTCACGCGCTGGCCGAGTGCATTGATGCCGGTCTGTACGGTTGCTGCCGGTGCGGCGATGGTGATATGGGCGGGCCGATTGTTGCCGGCGTAGGCCCAGGCCTGGTTGCCGTCGGCGGTGCGATTGCCGGTGGCATCATAGGTGTAGCTGAGGCTTGCGGCACCGGTGAGGGTATTCAGGCGATGACTGGTTGCGCCGTAACCGTACTGGGTGACACTGCCTGCGATGGTGCTGGTGAGGCGATTTCCCACGCCATCGTAGGCATAGCTCACGGCGGCGGCGGGATTGCCCGCACCGGGTGTGCCGGCAGTGAGACGATCAAGTTGATCATAGCCATAGCTCATGCTCCTGGCCGGATCAATCTGATTGCCCGTCAGCCTTTGCAGCGCCGTGATGCGCGAGGCCGCGTCATACCCGATCACGACCGGATCCTGGCCAATGCCCGCATCTATGCGCCCCACGCGTCCATCGAGGTCGACCAAGCGCAGGTATTTGTTCGGTGAGGCCGGTGTGTCATTGCCCCAGCCCCATTCGCCGATTCCGCCGAAGGGTTCGTAGTCGGCGTTGTGTGCGATCAGTTGGCTGTCGTAGCTGAGCGAGGCCGGCCGATTGTTGGCGTAACCATAGCTCACGACCTTGCCCGAGGGCAGAGTCATCCTGCTCTGCTGGCCGAAGGCGTTGTAGCCGTAGGCGATGCTCTGGGTGAGGCCCTGCGTCGCCTGGGACTTGGTGAGAACCCGGCCGTGACTATCGTAGCCGTAGCTCAACGTGCCGGTCTTGTCGATGAGCGAACAAAGCCTGCCCTTGCCGTTCGCGCAGCTATCGTATGAATAGATCACCGTTTCAGCGGGCTCACCGCCGTAGGCGGGGTAGCTGATGCCGGTCACGCGATTCAAGAC